>CANQDI010000027.1 GCA_947591575.1 uncultured Bacilli bacterium
TGAAATTCCTTGCTTTGAATCATCTTTTGTATCTCTTCTATTTTAGCACGGGATAATGTTTGCGATGTAAATAACTCTGGATATTCTTGAAATTCCTTGCTTTGAATCATCTTTTGTATCTCTCCTATTTTAGCATAGGCTAATGTAGTTGATGTAAATAACTCTGGATGTTCTTGAAATTCCTTGCTTTGAATGATCTTTTGTATCTCTTCTATTTTAGCACGGGCCAATGTGGTTGATGTAAATAACTCTGGGTAATCCTGAAATTCCTTGCTTTGAATCATCTTTTGTATCTCTTTTATTTTAGCACGGGATAATGTTTCTGATGTAAATAACTCTGGATGTTCTTGAAATTCCTTGCTTTGAATCATCTTTTGTATCTCTTCTAATGTAGCACGGGCCAATGTGGTTGATGTAAATAACTCTGGATGTTCTTGAAATTCCTTGCTTTGAATGATCTTTTGTACCTCTTCTATTTTAGTACAGGCCAATGTGGTTGATGTAAATAACTCTGGATAATCCTGAAATTCCTTGCTTTGAATGATTTTTTGTATCTCTTCTAATTTAGCATGGGATAATGTTTCTGATGTAAATAACTCTGGATGTTCTTGAAATTCCTTGCTTTGAATGATCTTTTGTACCTCTTCTAATTTGGTAAATCCCCATGCAATTCCTATTGCAACTGAGAGATTTCCTGTCTTATTTACAAATGGTATACTTAATTTTTCGACATCTATAATTATCTTTTTTGGAACCGCTAATATACTTGTTATTCTATTAATAATATTTTCATTATAATTTTCTTTAACATAATTATAAGTTTCTATTAATTCATTTGGTTCTGAAGATAGAACATGTAAGCAAGATTCAATATTATTAAAAACGATGTTTTGACATTTTAAGAAATTTATATTTTGTTTTATACTACCAACATTTTTGTATAAAATACTTGTACACTTTTCTATATTATTTGGAGCAATAGATAGTTCGTTAATTAAATAATTTAATGTTTGATCTATATCTTGATATTTACCAAATTCTAAAATATTTTTATTAATAAGTTTTTCTGAACTTAATTTATACTTTTCACATAACATTTTTAAAGTATATTTGTCTATCATTCTAATACCTCCATTTTACTGAAACTTATTATATCAAATAGTAATTTTTATAACAATAAATTTTACATTATTATATTACGCGAGATTATTCCCCATAAAATTTTTATCCCCTTCTTTTACAGTATAGGAAATAGTTCGTTTTGAAGTTGCAGGAACATATAAAATTTGTCCCTCATGAAGAAGTTGATTATCTAGATGATTCATATAAATCAAATGAGCAACAGTTGTATTAAATTTTTTTGCGATGGCATAAAGATTATCTCCTTTTTGAATAACGTAAGTATCATACTTTGTACTCATGACTTCTTCTTGATAGGGTCCACAAATATCACTGCCAATATGCACAGATTCTTCTTCTGGTAGTAAAAGGACTTGTCCTATTGAAAGAAATTTATTTTCTAACTGATTTTTTTCAATTATTTTTTCAACTGTTGTATGATATTTTTTAGCAATTTTTTCTAAAGTATCTCCTTTTTGAACTGTATAAGTATTTCTATTCATTTCCTCACAACCATTCTACTTTATTCTATGATTTGTATTGATATTTGCTTATCGTATTTTTTATTTTCATTTCATAAGGTATAAAAGGAGGGATTATGAAAAAGAAAAAAATTTATGTTTATGCTATATCAAAAAATGAGGAAAAATTTGTAGATCGATGGGTAAACTCTATGCAAGAAGCAGATGCCATTTATGTATTAGATACAGGTTCTAGTGATCAAACCGTTCAAAAACTAAAGGATCGTGGAGTACACGTTCACGTAGAAGAAATTTCTCCTTGGAGATTTGATGTTGCAAGAAACCGTTCTCTTGAATTCGTTCCAATGGATGCAGATATTTGTGTATGCACTGATTTAGATGAAGTATTTGTAACTGGATGGAGAGATAAACTAGAAGAAATTTTTGATCAAGATACTACAAGACTTGCCTATAACTATAATTGGAAGTTAGATGAAAAAGAAACGCCGCTTGTTAATTTTTATATAGAAAAAATTCACACGCGAAAGAATTATCAATGGACTCATCCTGTTCATGAAATTCTTACTTATACAGGAACCAAACAAGAAAAAAAGAAAACGACTAACGAAATTACTCTTAATCATTATCCAGATCCTACAAAATCAAGAGGAGACTATCTTTCACTTTTAGAATTATCTGTCAAAGAAGATAGTGAAGATGATCGAAATATGCACTATTTAGGAAGAGAATACATGTATTATCATGAATGGGAAAAAGCGATTAAAACACTCCATAAACACCTAAAACTCAAAAAAGCAACTTGGAAAGATGAGCGATGTGCTTCCATGCGTTTTATGGCACGTTGCTATCAAGAACTTGGTTTCCTAGAAGAAGCAAAAATGTGGTTGCAAAAAGCAATCCAAGAAGCTCCTTATTTAAGAGACCCATATATTGAACGCGCCATTCTTGCTTATCATCTAAATGAGTGGGAAGAAATGATTACCTATACACTTCAGGCATTAAAAATTAAGACACATCAAAAAACATATATTAATGAAATCTTCAGTTGGAATGAAACTCCTTATGATTTATTAACCATTGCATATTATCAACTAGGAGAATATGATCTTTCTGAATTTTACTGTAAAAAAGCTGTTTTGATGAATCCAAATGATAAACGTCTTCAAAATAATCTGGTTGAAATACAAAAAAAAGTCGGTCATTAACCGGCTCTTTTTATTTTCTCTTCATTCCTTTTAACCCATTTTTAGCGAAGCCTTCCAAAATATTACTTTTGAAAGAATGGGTTTTACTTTCCCGTTTTTTATAATCACGAATACCAATTGTAATCATTTCATCTAATAAACTTGTGTAATCTTTTCCAGCAGGATCCCATAAATAGAAAGCTAAACTTCCTGGAATTGAATTAATTTCATTGATATATACCTTTTTACTTTCATCATCAATCAACAAGTCCACTCTGGCAACACCGCTACTACCAAGTACCTTGAATGCTTTAACACCATATTCCTTAACCTGTTCTTCTAATTTTTTTGTTAATTTAGCTGGAATCTTTCGATTTAAAGATGCCATTCCTTTTGATCCTTTTACTGGAGATTTTATTCCTAATTTTCCTTTTACTTTAGATGATCCAATATACTTATCTTCATAAGTTAACATGTCCGATTTTGCAAATACTTCTTCTATGGCACTAACTTGTTGATTTTCGTAATTTCCAAGAATACTGATATTAACTTCTTTCAAATTTTCAATCATTTCTTCTACAATCACCTTTTGATCGTAAAAAATAGCTTCATCAATAGCTTTTATGAGTTCCTCTTCATTTTGAGCAGTACTAATTCCAATACTACTACCTGTAGTAGCAGGTTTTACAATAAGAGGATACTTTAATCCACTTACTTTTTTCAAAACTTCTTTTTGATCCTGTTTATAATCACTATCATAAAACCAAACATAATTTGTAATAGGAAGCCCTGCTTCTTTAAAGATTGCCTTCATATATATCTTATCTTGCCCTACAACAGAAGCATATACATTACTTCCAACATAAGGAACTCCTACTGTTTGTAAATAACCTTGTAAAACACCATCTTCTACATTGGTACCATGGGTAATTGGGAAGATGATATCCACTTCTTGTATTTCTTTTTTCAAAAATCCTCTTCCTTGTAGTACAAAACGGCCATCTTTCTCAATAAGATATACTTGTTTTCCATATTTTTTTAGTAGATTCATATCTTGATAAATTTCGATATCTTTTAGAATTTCTCCTGTATACCATTTACCATCTTTTGTAATATAAATAGGAAAAACTTCGTACTTTTCGCCATCCATCTTATTCATTGCCTGAATAGCAGAAATAATAGACACTTCATGTTCTACACTTTTTCCACCAAAAATCACACCTACTCTTACTTTCATATAAATTTATCCTCCTCACTCATTATATGTATCTGGTAAATCATTTTCAAATAAAGCATACACATCTTTTTTTTCTTTTAATCCTCTAATAAATGTATATGCATCTCTTACATCATTATAAACAATTACATTTTTCATATCAAAATGTTTATTTTCTAATCCTTTTTTGATTGGCTTTGTTTTCTTCTCTCCTATTAATACAACATAGTCTGCAACAGCAGCAATTTGTTCCCCAAATTTTTCGTTATATTCATCTTCTTTTTCGCCTAATTCAATCATTCCAGGTGTCACGACAACTTTAATACCTGGCATCATATCAAGGACTTTGCAAGCATTCTCTGCACCAATTGGGTTGGAATTATAAGCATCGTCAATTTGATAAAAATTCCCTAATCGTTTCAATTCTAAACGATGTTCTATGGGTCTTACAAGACGAACAGCTTGTTGTAACTGAGAAATAGAAATTCCAAACTCACGACCCAAAGCAAGACTTGCTAAAATATTATAAACATTATGTTCACCTAAGAGTTTTGTTTCAAAAACATATTTCTTTTTATCTCCCTTAAATGTAACATCAAAGGTCGTTCCTGTTGAAGAACATTTAATATGAGAAGCATGTACATCTACATCCTTTTGTTCGATACCAATCCATAAAATTTTACATGTATTTTTTAAACAATAGGATGCTTGTTGCGGATCATCTTTATTTAAAACTCCTACTCCATCTATTGGAAGACTTTCAATTAACTCAAATTTAGTTTTTTGAATAGCTTCTTCTGTTTTAAAGGTTTCTAAATGAGCCGTTCCAATTCGTGTTAAAATACCATACTTGGGATGAACTAAATCACATAATTGTTTAATCTCTCCTTGCTTATATGCACCCATTTCTGCAATAAAAATATCATCAAATTTATCGAGTTTATTATTGATCGTTATAATAAGTCCATAAGGCGTATTTAGATTATGGGGAGTTGGTTTTGTAATGTACTGGATATTTAAAATATCACTTAAGATATTCTTGCTAGAAGTTTTTCCATAACTACCTGTTATTCCAATTACTTTCAAGTGATTCATACTACTAAGTTTTTTGGTTGCTTTTTGCTTAAACCCATAATAGATACACTTTTCTACTGTATATTTATTGATAGTGTTCGCAAGAAATAAAACAAACGGATTCAAGTAAAGCATTATAGAAAAAACAAACATAAAAATAGCAACATCGCCCATATAATCACGATGGATGATCAAAAGAGCAATAGGAATGAAATAAAGAATTGTTGTAGTAATCACAAGTCTTTTCACTCTTGCTGTTAAAACGAGAGGTTTTTTTTGTTGATCTTTTCTTAAATAGTCAAGGAACAAAACATCATATACTAAATAAATGATTGCAATTACAAATAGAAGAATTTGGAAAAGAGCAACTTGTTCTACAAGTAGAAAAGCTTCTAAACCAAAGAATATGACAGCGATAAAATCAAGTTTAAAAAATAGATTTTTGTTTTTAAATACCCATTTTAAATAGCGATTATTTTCATTATATAAATTCTGCTGTAATATATGTAGATACTTTTTTGATTTTAGGAAAATAGTAAGTATCATAATAATCAGTAAAAGAAAAATTGAAATCATTTTTATCCCTCCAAAAATTCATTTAAAATCATTTGTACTCTAGGAAGATTTTCTAAATATGCATAGTGTGTTCCAGGCAGAACAATCAAAGCACCATCAACGAGTAATTTTTCCAATTGTCTTGCCTCTTCTAAGGGAGCTTCTGTATCCTGATCTCCCCAAATTAATAAGGTAGGAACTTGTATTTTTTGAGCAGCAGTAGAAAGATCAAGATTCACGGTATGAACTAAAATATTTCTCATGATAGGTGTTGCATTTTTATAATCGAATGATCCAATATATTTTTTCATCTTTTCTGCTAAGTGATGCATCCCAGGAAGTTTTTTAGCATTTTTCAACAATTTTTCTTTGAAAGTGAGGCCTTTCTTTGTGCGAATACAAGGAGCTCCAAATAACACAACTTGTTTTACTTCATGTGTTGCTGCATAAAGAATAGCAATTCTACCGCCAAAGGAATGTCCTATTAAAATAGGGTTCTTTATATGAACTTGTTTCGTAAAGTCATAAAGAAATGCCACATAATCTTCTAATGTCCAAACCGTTTTTGGCTCCTCACTTTCACCAAATCCAGGTAAATCTAAAATAGTTACACGAAATTTTTTACATAAAAAATCTCCTAAAGGACGCATCATTTCAATATTTTGACCCCATCCATGTAGTAAGATAATATCTTGTCCTTTACCATATTGTATGTAAGAAAGTTCTACATTTTTCACATTTACTTTCATAATGCCTCCATAGTATTAGTATATCATATTCTAGTATCTAGTGTCTATAATTTAAAACAAACTCAATTGATTTGATTCAGGTAAATCTTTAATTATTCCCATTGCGTCCATTTTATCAATCAATGTTTTTGAAACTTTTCCACGTTTTTGTAAATCTTCCTTAGAAAGATAAGGTTGTTTTTCTCTTTCTTCAACAATCATTTGAGCAACAGTGACACCTAAGCCATCAATTGTAGAAAAGGGTGGAATCAATGTATTTTCATGGTTAGGATCAATAATAAACCTTGTGGCTTCACTTTTTTGCAAATCAATAGGACCAAATTGAATACCTCTTGCTGCAGCTTCCAAAGCAATGCGAAGACTTTCCGTAATTCCTACTTCTTTATTACTTGCTTCAAATCCTTTTGCTATTAAGTCCTCCAAAATTCTTTTGATTTCATTTTTTCCCTTTATCATTGTTTCAATATCAAAATCATCAACACGAACTGAAAAATAAGCTGCATAATAATATAATGGTTGATATACTTTAAACCATGCAATTCTTATCGCACTCATAACATAGGCACAAGCATGTGCTTTAGGGAACATATACTTAATTTTATGACAAGACTCAATATACCAATCAGGAATATTGGATTCTTCCATTTTTTCTTTCCACATAGCCCAAGTTTCAGGATCTTTACTTGCCTTTCCTTTACGAACAAACTCCATAATTTTAAAAGCATCTTTTGGAGCCATTCCTAAATTCATAAGCGTTACCATAATATCATCACGACAACCAATAACTTCTTTAAAAGGAACTATATTTTGGCGAATCAACTCACTTGCATTGCCTGCCCAGACATCTGTTCCGTGGGAAAGTCCTGAAATTTTCACAAGTTCTCCAAATGATTTTGGTTTTGTTTCAACAAGCATTTGAATAACAAAACGAGTTCCTAATTCTGGAAGTCCAAGCGTTCCTGTTGGACACAAAATGTCTTCTTCCGTAACGCCAAGAGCTTCAGGACTACAAAGAAGAGAAAAAACCTTTTTATCATCCATTGGAAGCTTGGTCACATCAATCCCTGATAAATCTTGTAACATGCGAAGTACTGTTGGATCATCATGTCCAAGGATATCTAGTTTTAAAACATCTTGATCAATTGCATGATAATCAAAGTGAGTCGTTCTCCAGCGAGACGTATTATCATCTGCAGGATATTGAAAAGGAGTAAAATCAAATACATCCATATAACCTGGAATAACTACGATACCTCCTGGATGTTGCCCTGTAGTTCTTTTTACACCTGTACAACCCAGTGCAAGTCGTTCTATTTCAGCACTCCTTACATTTTGAATATTGTGTTCTTCCATATATCCTTTTACATAACCATATGCTGTCTTTTCGGCAACTGTGCCTATCGTTCCTGCACGATACACGTTATCTACACCAAAGAGTACTTTCGTATACTCATGAGCTTTCCACTGATAATCTCCCGAAAAGTTCAAGTCAATATCTGGTACTTTATCCGCATTAAATCCTAAGAAAGTAGCAAAAGGCATATCTTGACCTTCTTTTCCCAATTTTTCGCCACACTTAGGACAAACTTTATCTGGTAAATCATATCCAGAAGAATAATTTTTCCCATAAGATTCTCCCTTTTCATTTTCAAACTCAGAGTATTTACACTTACGGCAAAGATAATGCGCTGGAAGTGGGTTTACTTCTGTAATACCCATCATAGTTGCCACAAAGCTAGAACCTACAGAACCACGGGAACCTACAAGATAACCATCATCATTTGAATGTTTTACAAGTCTTTGAGCAATCAAATAGATGACATCAAATCCACCATTAATAATTCCTGTTAATTCTTGATCAATTCGCTCTTCAATTAATTTAGGAAGAGGATTACCATACATCTCATAGGCTTTGCCATAGACAAGATCTTTTACTTCTTGTTCAGAATTTTCAATTTTTGGCGAAAAAGGAATTCCACCTGTATCGATAATGACTTCGATATCTTCTGCCATATCAAGGATTTTATTCGGTGTGGTAATAACAATTTCTTCTCGAATATCTTCTTCCAAGAAATGAAAATTTTCTAGCATTTCATCGGTTGTTCGAAAGTGATTACTCGGAATTTCTGTAATACCATTTCGAGCCAGAGGGTGTCTTCCTCCGCCTGGTACTTTTTGATTCACAATGATATCTCGATAAATTTTATCTTCTCGCAAAATATGATGAACAT
Source organism: uncultured Bacilli bacterium (assembly GCA_947591575.1). GTDB lineage: Bacteria > Bacillota_I > Bacilli_A > RF39 > UBA660 > CANQVB01. The sequence goes on from CANQDI010000027.1 coordinate 8,611, forward strand.
CTCCTGTTGCAATCATCATCTTTCCTGCTTCCCTCGTTGTTCGAATTATTTTTTCAAGATGTGCTTGAAGTTCTACAGTACTACCAAAGTCACCCAATTCAATTAAGTGTTGGTAACACTCAAGAGGCTGTACTTCTACATAATCATAAAAGCGTATAATATTCGTTAGTTCTTCTTCACTCTTACTTTTAGCCTCTTGAAAAACTTCACTTTCATAACAACCACTTCCAACCAAAAGGCCTTCTCGTAACTCTTCTACTTTACTTCGAATAATTCGAGGGGTTTTATAAAGATACTCTGTATTTGCATATGAAATAATTTTGAAAAGATTTTTAAGTCCTGTTTTATTGAGCGCTAACAAGTTAATATGATGTCCTCTACCAAACTTATGAATTTCTTTGGTATCTATTAATTGATCAAGTTCATTCATTTTAGAAATGTTACGATTATCTAATTTTTTTAGCATTTTCCAAAAAACGAGAGCTGTTCCTTCGGCATCATAATCTCCTCGATGATGACTAGATTCATCCCATGGGACTTCATACCGTTTTACAAGAGCTGATAGAGAATGTCTTGCAAAACCACTATCTAGAGTTCTTGATATTTCAAGCGTGTCTAAAACAGGATTCGTAAACTCTCCTAAGCCATATTTTTGATAGGCCTTTTCAAGAAAAGAAACATCAAATTTCGCATTATGAGCGACCATAGGAAGATTTCCAAACCATTTTATAAAGCGTTTCACTGCATTTTCTTCATTATCTTTATCTTTTAGCATATCATCCGTAATATTAGTCACTTCTATAATTTTACTTGGAAGTGGTTTTCCAGGATTAATTAATTCATCATAACGCTCAATAATTTCACCATTTTTCATTTTAACTGCGCCAATTTCAATAATTGAATCTGCACCACCCGCATTAAATCCTGTCGTTTCAAAGTCAAAGACAACATACTCTTGATCTAGTAAATTTTTGTCGTTAGGACGGACGACAATATCAACACTATCATCAATCATTAAAAGTTCTGTTCCATATAAAACTTTAAAAGGTTCTTCTCCCTCTTTTAAATGTTTATTATGCTCTTTTACAAAATTATAAACATGAGGAAAAGCCTGGGCTCCATTATGATCTGTGATAGCAATTCCTCGATGTCCCCAGGCAATAGCTTGTTTCACTAGCTTCGTTTCATCTGCCACTCCATCCATTTGACTCATCATGGTATGTGCATGAATTTCTGCACGTTTTTTTAAAGCATTATCATGAGGAGCATCTTCCTTTTTATCCATTGGCATAATATCTCTTGCGTTTAAAACTAGCTCTTTGGAAAAGCTGTCATTTTTGGTATAACCACGTATTTTAAACCATTTACCTGCTTTGAGTTCTTTACTAAGTCTAGCATATTCTTCTTGATCTCTCACAAAAACTTTACAATAAATACTATCTGTATAATCAGTTATTTTTAATGTGATAATTTTAAAATCTGTCTTGTTGGATTCAAAATATTCTGTTCCAAAAACATATCCATCTACTACCACGTCATTATCTTCCCCTTGTAAACTAGAAATGGGCAATGAAGACGCTTCAATAACTCTTCCTAATACACAACCATTCTCTGTCCCTTGATTCCTTTTTCGATGAATATTTTCTTTTGAAATCGCTTTCTTAGGAACTTCTTCCTTTTTTTCATATATTTCTTTTGGAATTTCTAAATCTTTTTGAATCTCATCTACAACTGTATGTTCTGCGTGTTGAATGATGATTGGAATTTCTTCTGAATAACCAAAGGAAGCATACACTTTTTCAATTTCAGGTTGCAGTGATTCTAAACGAATCGCTTCCACTTTATTGTTAGCCACTAAAAAAAGTTGTCCATCTTTTTCGCGAAGAGCATCTAAATATCTTTCTTTTAAAGCAAGATGCGGTATACGATCTAAAACCAAAGAAAAACCATTTAAAAGTGGCATTACATCTTTGTTTTTCACATCATAAATCATAGTTACTTCATTTTCTGTCAATGCATGTTTTTTTTCTTCAATCGAAAAATAGACTTCAACTGGTAAAAAGGAAGAAAGATTCATAAAAACAATCCATTGTTTTTGATTACGATTTACAACGATTTTTTTTAAGGATGCCGTTTCAAAAAGAGGATAATACTCCTCTTCTAAATGAATTTGATCCAAAAAAATTTGTAATTTTTTGTCCATACTACCACTTCCTGTTATCGAATTTCTAATTGAGTAATTTTAATAATTCTTTTTTGATTTCGAATACAAAACCGAATAAATTCTAAAAGATTAACTTGTGCTAAAGCACTTTCAAAAGTATAAAGATCAAGATCAAAGGCAATTTTATCTCGCATCATATAATTAAGACATTCTTCTTTTGTTGCTCCTAAATACATTAAAAAATAAGGATAGATCTGTCGTTTCAAAAAAGAAAGTGTAGGATCTCCTCTTAAATACTTACTTTCATTGGAAAGTCTTGTGTAAAGTTCATTATCGATAGCTAATTCAATAATAGCTTCTACAATATCATGATATTCATCTTTATCATCCAATAATTCTTTTTTAACAATGGCAGAAAGAATCCCGATTAAAACTTCCATTGGAGATGCATTTTTATCTTTTTTTCCCCAAGTAATGGTATTTACTTTTTTTCCCTTTACGACTTTCATTCCCACAACATCCAATTTGGGATGTACAACTAAAATATGATATAGCCTAATATCAAACCTTAAAATTTGTTTCAATAATTCTGTAATCGTCTTTTTATTTTGATCCCATGTTTTCATAATAGAAAGACGAAATTTTTCTGTTTCATCAAAAATCTTTTTATACATATCTGTTTTTTTCAGCATATCATAAATGGTATCATCCTCTGGAATATAGTTTTTTGGATCCTTTAACAAACTTGCTTGTTCTTTATACATTTCTCGATAACAATGGCGATAATTTTTCCATAATTTCTGTTTAAAAGCATGAATTTCAGGACTAATAGAAGCTTGAAATAATAAGTTCCAAATAAGAACATAATCATTGAGTACAAATTTTAGATTCACGATGATCCCCTGCCTTTACTGCTACTATTACTATAACATAATCTGTTTTTGTGATACAAGAAAAAAGCTCCTATTTCTAGAAACTTTTCACAATAAAATAAGAACCCACTACAACTACTATTAAAAGAAGGAGAAGAAAGAAAAGTTTTAGGAAAAGCATTCCTTTTGATTCCTTGAATTCTTCTTCCATTTCATCGTCTAAATCAAAATCTTTATCAGATAAATCCATTGATTTTGTATAAAAAGAAGCGTCGATTTCTTTTGCAAGTTTAGGATCTGTAATGCCCTTATAAGGAGAAGTATCCTCAATTAAATTCTCATCATTTTTCTGTTTAGAATCAATTTGATCTTGAACAGATGTAGCCATCAAATCAGAAAGAAGACTACTTTCGTTTCTTGAAGCATCAATTTTTTCTCGTAATTCATGAGAAGTAATGGTATCAATTAATTCCTGTAATTCTTCCTGTTCCTCTTCTTCAAACATTTTTTTACGATTTTTAATTGCTTTTACTTCATTTTCATCCATTGTTGCAGTAATATTATATTTTTCATTTTTTAATTTTCTTTTTTTCTCTCTTTCATCAATAAAATTTCTCTCTTTTTTTGCTTGTTCTAAGATACTATTAATATCATAAATGCGGTTTTCATCAACGTCATACAATTCTTTAAATTCCTTTAATTCCTTTTTAGCTGTGGGTATTTCTTCTTCAAAGAAATCACTATATTCTTTCATTTGTTGATATCCTTCTCTAGTCTTATAATTCTTCTTTGTAGCATCTAACTCCACTGTTGGTATTTCCGTAGTAAAAGAGGTGTATTTCATTGTACGCCCAAGGTCTTGATAAAGTTCTTCATTTTTTGAAAGTCTACTTTGATTCATAGCATGATGATTGCTATTAGCATCTTGATAGCGATCCATTCTACTTTTCACCTTATCACCTTCTTATTATTATCATAGCACAGACTCTTCCTCTTCGTAAAGAGAAGAAAAGGAAAGATGTAAAATTCAATTGCATACATTTCAAAAGATTTGTATAATAATTAAAAGAAAGGAAGTTTATATGAAAGTAAAAGTAAATCAAAATGCTTGTATTGGTTGTGGTGCTTGTACAGCTATTGCAGAAAGTGTGTTTGAATTAAATGATGAAGGACTTTCTGAAACAAAGAAAGAAGATATTCAAAAGGAAGAAGAAAAAGAACAAGTAAAAGAAGCTGCTGATACTTGTCCAACAGAAGC
>CANQDI010000028.1 GCA_947591575.1 uncultured Bacilli bacterium
TCTTTCTCTTTTATCATTATATCAAACTTTTTTCTCTTCTTCTAGTCCTTTTATTCATATCTTTTCATCAAAAAAGATAGACCGTAAAAAGGTCTATCAACTAAGTTATTTACAATTACTTGTTACTATAACTTCCGCTTACTTGATTTAATCCATTTTGAACTAAACGACGAGTAATTTCACCACCAACTGAACCGTTAGCACGTGAAGTAGCATCTGGTCCAAGATTTACACCAAATTCATTAGCAATTTCATATTTCATTTTATCAATTGCTTGTTTAGCTCCTGGAACTCTCATTTTCATAGATCCTGAGTTTTGGCTATTCATATTTTTCACCTCCTACACTAATAGCTTGTGAAAAAATGAATATTTGATACTGGTAATTTATTCCTATAAAATATCTTTAAATTTTTCGTCTTGTTCTTCTTTTATTTTTAAAACAAATGTATTTTCAATGGTTTCTTCTAAAATTTTTTCAAAATTCAAATTTTTTTCAATAAAACTACATTCCTCTAATGAAGGATGAATAATAGGATGTTTTGGAACAAATACAGTACAACAATCTTCATAAGGTAAAATACTAATATCATAAGTACCAATATTTCGTGCCAGATTCATAATTTCTAACTTATCAAGACAAGCAACAGGACGAATAACAGGTAAATTAGTCACGGCATTAATGACTTCCATAGAAGAAAGTGTTTGACTTGCTACTTGCCCAATAGATTCTCCATTAATAAAACATTTTGCATGCTGTTTTCTACATAACTGTTCCATAATACGATACATCATTCTACGCATGATTGTTATTGTATATTCCTTTTTACCATTTCGATAAATTTCTTCTTGTAATTGTGTAAAAGGTACAATATGTAACTTTATTTCATTTTGATATTTTGCAAGAACTTTTGCTAAAGAAATGACCTTTTCTCTTGCTTCTAAAGACGTATGCGGTAATGCTTCAAAATAAACAGCCTCTATTTTAATTCCTCGTTTTTGAGATAAATATCCAGCAACAGGAGAATCTATTCCTCCACTTAGCATTAAAAGACCTGTTCCTTGTACCCCAACAGGATAGCCACCAAGTCCTTTATATGCATCCGTATAGAGGAAAGACTCATTTTCACGAATTTCTACATGAATGAGTAAGTCTGGATTATGCACATCCACTTTCTTAGAATTTGTGTTTTTTAAAACAATACTCCCTAGCTCTTTTGCAAATTCCATAGAAGGAATAGGAAAGGTCTTATCACTTCTTTTTACTTCTACTTTAAAAGTTGTAAAATGCGCTTCTTGTATCATTTTTTTTAGAGCTTCTATTATAGACTCCTTTGTAGAGTCTACAAGCGTTGCGACATAATATTCATGAATACCAAAAACAGTTTGTAACTTTTCTAAAACAGATCTTACATCTTTTTCCTCTAAAGTAATATACATTCTAGATAAATCTTTTTGAATAGAAATAGGAAATGATTCTAATTTTTTCTTAATTCTTTCATATAACAGTTGTACAAAGTAATTTCGATTTCCTTTTTTAGTGGTTAATTCACCATACTTAATGAGTATTACTTTCTTCATTAGTCTATCCCTTTCTTAAAATTTAATACTTCTAATTGTTCTTTTAAAATTTTTAAAAATAAATCTACTTCTTCTATCGTATTTTCTTTTGTAAAACTTACTCGAAGAGAGTGAGACGCAATAGTTTGGTCTTTCCCTAAGGCAAGTAATACATCACTGACATCTCCTTTAGAGCAAGCTGTCTTCGTAGATACATATACTTCTTTTTCAGAAAGAGCATGTAAAAGTGTTTCTGATTTGACGGAAAGTGTACTAAAGTTGACAATGTATGGACTTCCATCTTTATAACTGTTGACAACAACATGTTCCATACTTTGTAAAGCATTTTCTAACTTTTCTTTTAATGCTTTAGCCGTTTGAATGCTTTTTTCACAGTCCTCCAAAGCAAGACGAAGAGCTTTCGCAAAAGATGCTATTAAAGCAACTGAAGGCGTTCCTGCGCGATAAATACTTTGACTTTTTCCACCAAATATTAATGGCGTTAGATGAACTTTTTCTTTTTTCACAAGACAAGCAATTCCCTTTAAGCCAAAAAACTTATGTGCACTACAACTAAATAAATCAATATTTTCTAAAGAAAAAGGAATTTTTCCTACACTTTGTGTACCATCTACATGAAAAATAGTCTTAGGATAATCTTTTAAAATTTCCCCAATTTTTTGAATATCTTGAATGACTCCTACTTCACTATTCACATGCTGAATACTCACTAATAATGTTTCCTCTTTTAGTTTTTCTTTAAAATCTTCTAAATCAATCTGACCATTTTCTTTTAATTTTACAAAAACAATTTCTACTCCTTCTTTTTTTAAATGCTGAAATAATACTTGTAAAGATGCATGTTCTAACGAAGTTGTAATGATCCGTTTTCTTCGATATGGATAGCTATTTAAAACACCTTGAATCGCTAAATTATTAGATTCACTAGCGCAAGATGTAAAAATGACTTCATTTTCTTTTACCTGAAAAAGATCTGCCACTTGTTTGGTTGCTTCATCCATTAATTGTTTTGCTTCAAACCCCAAGCGATGCATTGCATTGGGATTTCCTTTGAAATTTTTTGATACTTTTACAAAAGTGTCTAATACTTCTTCTTTGGGAAATGTTGTGGCAGCATTATCAAAATAAATCATCAAATCCCCTCTTTTCTTGTCCTATTATACTATGATCATACAAAAAAAGAAAGCATATGCTTTCAAATTAATATTTTACTTTTTTTACTTCTTTTTCGGTACGATAGAATGTTTTTTCTTCAATTTTTATATCATTCTTCATTTCATCAATATTTTGATATTGGTTTTGGCGCATATAATTCATTTTTTTAAGAAAAATTTCATCTTCTAAAAAGAAAGGAAAAACATATTTTTGATTCTGTAAATAATTATAGAATGTTTTACTTACGTTTTTTTGATCTTTTTTTTCTTCTTCCCAATCAGATACCTTATAAATACTTACTTTAGAACCATCCAAAGATTGATTTTGAATAACATAATCGCCACATGTTAAAAAAATTTTCTTTTTATTACCATCAAAAACAACCTTTGATTCATATTGATTACAATAAGAGTCCTCATCGAAAGGATTTTTTATGGGAGCCATATATCCATTTTCAATAAGCTCTGATAAATAAATAATTTTCTGTTCCTCTAACATTTGAAGACCTGATGCATTGATTCCAAACATTTTTGAATTATAAGCAAATACCTTATAACGTTCATTATCACGAGCACCTAAAGTGATCTCTATCATGATAACGGAAAGTACTAAGCAAACCATTGCCATGGTCAAAAGTTCATATCCACCAAAGCCTCGATTCCCTAATTTTTTATTTTCCATATAAAGAGAGCACCTTCTTCTCAATATTATCATCCACCATTTTTAAAGTTTTAAGACTAACAGATAGGCTTGCTTTATAATCTCCTTTTAAGAATAATTGAGTGGCTTTATCAAGTGCTTCTTGAATATCTGAATGAAGACTACGATATCTATTTCCATATACAATAACCCATTCAGACTGTTTGGCTGTTTTAATCATATCTTCTGTTGTTGCCAATAATTTTAAAACTAAATCTCTTGCTGTATCGACTCTCGTATTAAGCGTTTTAATCACGATAGGCTTTTTAGATAACTCTTTCACAACTTCTGAAATCGCATCATTAGCTTCTTGTAATTCTACAAAATAGTGATCACTAATCATTGGCAATTTAAATGTACGCATTTTGGTTTTGCAGTCTTTTAGTAATATTTCTATTTCTTCTAACTGCTCTTTTGCTCTTTGTTCATCATCATACATATTTCCAAGAGATTTGAGAGCTACATCAAAAGATGCTTCCACTTGCTTTAAGCGAATCGTCAACTCTTCTATTTCTTTAGCAACTTGAGAATAAGGAGAGGCTTTTACTTTCACTTTTTCAATTAATTTTTTATAATCATCTTGAATGATAGTAAGTGTTTTTTTGACTTCATCAATAATCTTTACATCTTCTTGATTTAAATCATACATGGATTTAATATCATCTAATTGTAAATAAACGTCTGAAATCAGTTTTCCTGTTTTTTCTAATTTTTTAGAAAAATCCTTTAAAGATTCCTCGTAAACTTTTTTTGATAATTTTTCTTTTTCAAAATCAACAAAAATTGAATCTAAATAATCCAAAATCGTTTTTAACTCAAACATACAATCTTCAAGATTAAGTACCTTAATACGATCCAAAATAATACTTACATTTTTTTGAGCTTCTTCCAAATTATAGTCCAAATTTAAATACTCAATTGGATAACCCTTATCTATCATTTGTTTCGCCGTTTCTTGAATTTCTTTGATTCTCTTTGGAATCATTTGCTTGCACATTAACATTAAGTCTGGCACTTCTTCAACGATAATACCCATATGTTCAATCATTGTATCAAGAGCTTTCACAATATGAACTACTTCATTGTATTCATTTTGATCCATACTTTTTTCAAAATCTAAGAAACGTTTTTCAATATTTTCAAGTTGTAGAGAAATTCCTTCTTGCATTTCCTCATAAAGTTTTTTATGAGCCTGATACTCTTTATTTAATTGACGATATTTTGTTTTTAATTTAGTAATAATACTACGATATTTTTCTTCACTTAACGTAATTTCTTTAATTTGCTCTAGTAAGTGATCTGCCATTTCTCTTACACGATAAATTTCAAGTTCTATTTTTGCAATTTGCTCTTTACATGCATAATAGTCCTTTTTTTCAATTAATAAATCAAGTTCGATTAACATATCATCAATAATAGGTAAGTCTTCATCTTTAATAATGGAAAACTTATCTTGCCATTTTTGATATTTCTCTTCCATTTTTTCGTTTTTAATAATAGGTTCTAATTTTGATAGTTCTAAGAGAACGGGAGTACTACCAATTAAGTTTTTATCTCGTTCTAAAGCATCTCGAAGATGTTCATAGTGCCCTTTTCTTTGTCTTTTTAACACCACGTAAAGCGCAAAGATAATCGCTGAAATTACTAAAATAATGGTACCAATTATCAAAAATTTTCCTTCCATCTTTGCCACCTCGTATTATCATAATCATAACAAATTCTCTTCCTTTTTGAAAGCCTTTTCAGAGAAATTACCAAGAATGTTAGTTTTTTTAATGCTCATTTTTTATTTTTTACAATTTTCATAAGAATAATTGACAATTTTACTATATTTATATATAATCTTACTTGCATATTCAAAGAAACAGCATGCTTTTAGATGATTTAATGTGTTGCTTTTTTAAGTAACCTTGGCTGTTAGGCGAAAAGTAGACTCCCTAAATCATTGGGAAAGCAATTGGTTCTATGGATTTGTAATCTATAGAAAGGAGAAAAAACATGTCAAGATACACAGGACCTGAATATAAAAGAAGCCGTCGTGTTGGTTTTTCTACAAGTGAAACAGGACGTGAACTTGCACGTCGTCCTTATGGACCAGGGCAACATGGAAATGCACGTAAAGGAAAATTATCTGATTATGGAACACAATTAAAAGAAAAACAAAAAGTGCGTTTTATGTATGGTCTTTCTGAACGTCAATTTAGAAAAACTTTTGAAGAAGCTTCTAAGTTAAAAGGTATCACTGGTGAAAATTTCTTAAAATGTCTTGAATCACGTCTTGATAACCTTGTTTATCGTTTAGGATTTGCATCAACTCGCCGTGGGGCAAGACAATTAGTCAATCATGGTCATATCACTGTAGATGGTAAAAAAGTAGATATTCCATCTTTTCGTGTAAAGCCAGGTTCAACGATTGCATTAAAAGAAAATTCACGTGATCATAAAGCTGTTAAAGAAGCACTTGAAAAAGTAACAAAACGTGTTGAATTTGTTACTTTTGACGAAGGAAAAATGGCTGGTACTTATGTAAGATATCCAGAAAGATTTGAATTAAATGCGGATATTGATGAAGCTTTAATTGTTGAATTTTATAACAAGTAAAAAAAGTTCCTATCACATGGGAACTTTTTTTATCTAAAAAATTTGATTTTGTAGTTTACCTTTTTCATTGATTTCAATTAGGAATGAATGCATATCTTTTTTGTTCATTCCAAATAATTTGGTATTACTTTGTCCTGTAATAATCCATTTTTTATGATCCATGAGTATCTTACTAAAGTATGTATCTGCATCTTTTTCTTTATATTCATAAGAATGAATGATTTTACCCTTTTGATCAAAGGCGATATAGATTCCAGAATAATCAAATTCACGTAATGCTTCTGTTGTTTTTTCTTCATTTAAAGAAGCACTATGTCCAACAACATAGATCTTGTTGTCTTGAACCATCACATGGTTAAATCGACTCATTTCATTTTTTTTGTATGTTTTCTCTAAAAGAATTTCTCCATTTGGACTATATTCAATGAACAATGCCTGTGTATGATAGTCTTCTTTATCTTCTGTCAGTTTCTTACTGCCAACTACTACAAAGTTATCTCCTATTTTATCAATGGAAGAAAAACCAATACTATCTGTAGGATAATAGTTTTTAATAAAAATTTTTTCTCCATCCAAATTATATTTTCCAAAAACACCATATTTAGAAGCATCTTTTCCTACCACATACACTGCATTTTCATCTTCATCAATATAGGCATCTAAGAAAATACCCGATTTACTACCACCAAAATTTGTTCTCCATACTTCTTTTCCATCTTTATCATAACGAATCATGATAGCTCCACCTCGGTCATCTACACCTAGGGTCATATTTTCAAAAATACTTTGACCAAAAGTAATATAGCCACCATCTTTTAAAGCCTTTACTTTCGTAAATTGAGTATCTGCAAGAATAAGTTCTTCTTTTTCATACACGATATTTCCTTTTAAATCATATTTCACAATGATTCCAGGTCCAGTATTTTCCTTATGATCTTGCTCTGTCTTTTCATAGTGACCAACAACAATATAGCCATCATTTACTTTGCAAACATCATTATAAATACTGTTATACCCTTTAGTATAAGCTTTTATCCATTCCACTTTTCCATCTTTGCTATATTTTACAAATTTTGCTTTTTGATAACCATCTTGATAACCAATTACTGTATTTTTAAAGTCACTTGATCCTACTATATAATAAGAATCATCTGCTACGACAAAGGAAGAAGCAGTATCTGTATAAATCCTTTGTTGTTCTCTTTTTTGATACTGGATCAAAAGATAAAGAGATTCAATAATAAGAATCACTACACAAATAATAGCAATGATTTTGAATATTTTAAATTTATTCTTTTTTTGTTTTGTTTCCATTTTACAACTCCTTAGGAAGGGAAAGAATATAATATTTTTTCTTTCCTCTACGTACTACAAAATAAATTTCATCGATAGCATTCCTTTTACAAAGCAAGGTAGTCTCATCTTGCCATCTTTCTCCATTTACACTGATACTTCCAGCTTGAATTAACTCTCTTCCTTCTCGTTTGCTACTACAAATACCTGTATTGACTAAGGCATTAAGAAGAGGAAGTCCTTCTTCTATTTCATATTTTGAAACACCCTTAAATGCTGACTCTACCTCTTGTTTTGTAAAATCTTTAATCTCTCCACGGAAAAGTTTATCGCTGATTTCTTTCGCTTCATGATAAGCATCTTCGCCATGTAAAAAAGTAATGACTTCTTTGGCTAAGGCAATATGGGCAAGACGTTTTTCCGGTTCTTTTTTCGTACTTTCTTCTAAAGAATCAATTTCTTCTTTTGTTAAGAATGTTAAAAATTTCAAATAATCAATTACTTTATCATCTTCTGCATTGATTAGAAATTGATAAAGTTCATAAGGAGTTGTTTTATTTCGATCAAGCCAAATGGCTCCTCCTTCACTTTTTCCAAACTTTGTTCCGTCACTTTTAGTAAGAAGTGGCATTGTAAATCCATAAACCTCTTTTCCTGTTTTCTTTCGGATCAAATCAATTCCTGCCGTAATATTTCCCCATTGATCCTGTCCTGCAACTTGTAACGTACAATTTTCTTCTTCATAAAGATGTAAGAAATCAAGGGCTTGTAGTAACATATAAGAAAACTCTGTATAAGTAATTCCATTATCCAGCCTTCTTCTTACAATATCTTTATCAAGCATATAATTAATATTAAAATACTTTCCATAATCACGTAAAAAATCAGTAACACAGATGGTAGAAATCCAATCATTATTATTCACTACTTTAAAGCCAAATATTTGTTCTGCTTGTTTTTTTAAACATGCAAAGTTATGTTCTACCTCTTCTTTGGTAATCATAGGTCTTTCAGCAGTAGGTTTTGGATCTCCAATTAACCCAGTTCCTCCTCCTATTAATAAAATAGGATGATGTCCTGCATCTTTTAATCTTTTGGATATTAAGAAAGATGAAAAGTGACCAATATGAAGACTATCTCCTGTTGGATCTGTTCCAATATAGAAGGTCAGTCCTCCTTGATTTATTTTTTCTTCAATATCACTACTCGATACATCTTTAATTAAGCCACGCCATTTTAATTCTTCAAATATTGTCATACTACTTTACCTCTCATTCCATTTGTAAATTTCCATTTTGCATAATCAAAACTTCTTTTCCTTCTTTTGTTGTTCCAATGATTTCCATATCATCTGTTCCTATCATAAAGTCAACATGAGCACATGATTGATTGATACCTTGTTGATAACATTGTTCTTTAGACATCTCTTTTCCATTTAAAATACATTCTTGAAATCCTCTTCCTAACGCAAAGTGACAAGATGCATTTTCATCATATAAAGTGTCCTGAAATAACACTTTTGCATTTGAAATAGGGGAGTTATCATCTACTAATGCACATTCTCCTAAATAATGCGATCCTTCATCCATCTCAATAATGGACTGTAGCATTTCTTCCCCTTTTTCAGCATGAAACTCAACAACTTTTCCCTTTTCAAAGCGAAGCCAAAATTCATCAATTAAAATATTGTTGTATAAAAGGGGTTTACTACTATAAACAATTCCCTCTGTTTTTTGATAATGAGGGGAGGCAAAAACTTCTTCACTTGGCATATTCACAATATAGGCATTTTCCTTTGCGCTTGTAAATACATAATTTTCCGGTAAACCAATCGTAATATCTGTTCCTTTATGATTTCGATAATGAAGATGATCTAAGTGAAGATGATTTAACCAATCTGCTTGTCTTCGTTTTTTTTCCATCTTTTCATTCCAAGTTTTCATAGGATTTTCATCTTTAATGTGACAAATATCAAAAATAAGATTCCACAGTCTATCAAGCGGTTTTGGATCACTCTTAAATAACTCCTTGGCCCAATATTCATTTGGAACTCCAAAAATACACCAAGCCAGTTGATGTTGCATATCACGATAAGTAGCTATACTTTCTGACATATATTTATTTACTTCTCCTAATTTTTCTTGACTAACTCCATCCATAATGTGAGGAAAGAAAGAACTACAAAGTGCAAAAGCTGCATCTTTTAATGCATATTCGTTCATATGACTGCGATCAAATGCTTCATCATGAATACATTCTTCCAATGTATTTTCTAACAACAACTTTCTGCCTCTTTTAGGATCTCTTATTTCTAAATAAATATCTGTAACACCCATTTTTTTCGCTTCGGACACTAATAAATCTGTAAAATCTTGGATATAAGGATAGGAAGCAATATAAAGCGGTTTGTCTTTATGAATCTTCAAACAACCTTCCAGAATAAATCTTGCATATTTTCTTTTTAAATCTTCCATACATGCTCCTTTCAAATAAAAACACGGATTTTTCCCTTTTTAAGGGCGAAATAAATCCGTGGTACCACCTTAATTCAGCATTACGCTGCACTTTACTTGTTATCGCCAAGAGACGATTTCTTATCAAAGTGTTGTAATTCAAAAAAATCTTTTTCTTAAATTTTCACCACCATTTAAGTCTCTTCTTTAAAAAGATTTCTTCTACTATGTCACTCATCACTTAAGAAATAGGTTTATTATGACAAATTCTATTTTATTTGTCAATTTCTATCCAATCGATCTTATTTTTTCTTATTCGTTGATGTGTCTTTTTTCTCTAATTTTTCAAGGACTTCATTAATAACATCAATCGCTTTATTTCTGACTTCATCGGCTGCCTTTTCTAAAACAGGAGTCCCCTTTTCTACTGCTAGATTGACTAATTCTTGACATTTTATTTTGATTTCTTCCCCTTTTTTCTTAGCAAATTTCAAGGCTTTTTCTTTATCTAAATCTTCTAAATCTTCTTTTATTTCTTCGATTTTTGCTTCAATGGTGTCTTTTACTTCTTCAAAATCAATTTCCTTTGCCTTATTTCGCAACTCATCTAATTTTGCTTTTAATTCTTTTCTTGTTTCAGAACCTTTCTTAGGTGCGAATAACATTCCTAAACCTACACCTAATGCAGTACCTACTACAAATTTTCCTACTCCCTTATTCTTCTTCTCCATCTGTATCATTCTCCTTTCTTTTTCTTTTCAATACTTTACAAATGGCATTTGATAGTGTTGTGACAACAAAATCACTTAATAAAGATACTTTATCTGTCACAATATCAATAACAGAAAAGACTCCGTTTAGTGTATTTAATTTCTTTTCAACATCATCAGCAATACGATTAACTCTATCGAGCATTTCAATTGCTTTTACGATAAAAATAATTAATATGATTACGAAGATAATAACAACAAGATAAAGCATGATGGGTAAAAATGCTTGCAAAAATTCCATTTCTATTCACCATCCTTTTCTTCATACATTGAATCAATCAAATCGAATAAATTTTCTTCTACTTGTGCTTCTTCTTTTTCTTCAGGTTTTAAATTACTTCTTCTACCTGTTGCCTTTTCTTTACTTGCATCTTTGTAATCTATATTATATTCTAGCCCTAAATCTTCAAAATATTCCTCAGCATCTCCCACTGTAACTTTAGGGACAGTCGGTGTATGATTATCACTAATGTCAAGAAGAACCTCCTCTTCTTGTTCTTCAACTGGAGAATTTTGAGATTCATTTTCTTCTGGTTTTAACTCTTCTTCAAAAACAGAATCATCTGTTTCTCCATACGCTTTAGCTCTTACAGCATCTAAATCCATTTTACTATTAGATCCATAACTACTTAAACGTACTTCTTTTTTTGAAATGACATCTTCTTTTTTATAATTTTTATCTAAAATACCATAGATAGGTGAAATAATTGGAGATGGTGTAAAACTTTGTTTATCTTTTTTCTTTTCAAATCCGTATTCAGGCATTTGAAGTGGAGGTTCTTTCATTTTTCCACCCGAATATAAAGTAGGTTGTTCTTCTCTTTTCTCTTGATATACTGCTTTAGGAGAGATTGGTTCCTGTTTCTCTTCAAAAAGATACTCCTCTTTTTCATCATGTGATTCTTCGACTACTTCTTGATGATCAGTTAAATCAACAAAGTCTTCTTCTTCCATAATAGGAAAAACAAAATCTTTCTTTTCTACTTCTGGTTCTTCTTGAAGAATACTTTTTTCTTCTTTTGGAAGAACCATTTTTTTTGCAATTGGCTTTTCCTTCCGTACTGGCTTTTCTTCTACTTCTACATACTCTTCTTCAAAAAGAGCATTTTTTAATTTGTCTAATAGTTTCATCGAAACACCTCTATCCATTTGATTCTTCTATTTTAATCTGATCTTCATCTGGCAATTCATTTTCTGTATCAATAAATTGATCATATTTTAAATAATTATCATAATTTGTCACTTCGCTACCTTTTGGTTTTAAGATACTAAAGGTTTCTTCTCTATAATGTAAAATATTGTTCCCAACAAGGGTTGCTAAAACTTTGTTATTGTATTTTACTGAATTTAAAATCGTACTCATTGCGACAATAGCATCTTGCAAATCTTTTTCCTTCACATATGCCTCTAGCTTCGCATAATTTAACATTTCTTCGATAAAGTAGTAACCATTCTCTCCTATTTGTGTAATTTCTAAGTACCCTTTTTTATTTTGATAATTTAATTCTTTTGAATAATAGGCTTGTTCATTTTTCACAAATTCTAGATCTGTCTTATGATAATGACTGATCACATCCACATATAAATAGTAACTATTACCTGAACCATCTTTCAAAGTCATATTATAGTCTTTTTTACTTTGTAGTTTCATTCCCTTCGGTAAATAATATTTATATCCTTCAAAAACTTGATTTGAAAGGGAAACTTTTTTTTCTAACACCATGGATAAGACTTCTTCAATACTTTGATTTTGGATGATATCACATCCTGTTACAAGAAGGAGAATGCTTAAAAGCAATATTATTTTTGTTTTCATATTCCACCTACTCTTTTATTATTATAACAAACTTTTTTCATCTTGCCTATTTTTTTATGCAAATTCGACAAAAAAAGCGATGTTTCGCTTTATTAACTTCTTTTTATTGCTCGCACATGACAAATTGGTATACCTTTTTCAACAAATTTTTGTTCATACTCACTAATTGCCCTAGTTTGACAGTTAAAGAATAAAAACATTGTCTAGAGATTGAAAAATCTAGTTTTTTTATCATTTTATGTTTGC
>CANQDI010000029.1 GCA_947591575.1 uncultured Bacilli bacterium
TCCCACTTATTACCTGTTGGTTCATAGACAACAGGAATTAAGTTGTTTGCTAAAACAGGTTCGTTAACGACATCTACTTTTCCAGCTTCCTGTTCTGCATACACCTTTATTTTTCCAAAGAAATATTTTCCAACAACATCATTACCAGCATCAATATCTAACCATATTCTTAAAGAATAATTATACGTTGTCTTTCCACGGATAGATCCCGTAGTCAAAATTCTATCAGAAGCTTGATCTAAATTATCAATAGTTTGTAGACCATTTTCTATAAATTCATATCGAATATCTTTATCACTTATCGCTTCACAAGTACCACTATGTTCTTGCTTACACGCTGCTAATGATTCTTCATCTGTTTCTAAATAAATTTTATAATTAACTGGATAATTTGTATCATTTATCAGTTCAAAAGTATAAGCTTTTCCTTGTAGTCCTTCGCTATCTTGTGTAGGTAATACGGTTCCTAATTCCACATTATCACTTTCATTATCAATTCGAACTTCAAGAGGTCCAGCCATCATTGATATTTTCTTGGTACCTTCAATAGTTAGGGTTAACCATGCATATGTTACTCCAATCATAAGAATGATTCCCCCTATGACAGCACTGATCACAAAAATTTTCTTCCGTTTTGCTTTTTTCCTATTTGTATCTTCTAAATCATTGATCCCTTTCATATTCAACTTCCTTTCATATCTTATACGTTCAGTATATATGAAAAAACGGCATATTTCAATATAAAATATGATATTTTGTCATATATTGTCATTTTAAAACCTTAAAATGATCTATATTTTATATGCTGCTAAATAATCGCAAAAGAAAGACAAAAATTCATAAAAAAGAGTTGACAAAAAATAAGGAAACAATTATTATAAACAATACCAATTCGGATTTAGGCGAATTGGTGCTAGTATCACACTAGCCAACCCCTTTTTATTCTTTTTAATGGAGCTACCCTTCAGGGGGGATAGCTCCTTTTTATATACAAAAATAGTGTTTCTATTAGAAAATTTTTGTTTTAAGCCATATACACAAAATTTTAAGGTTATTTTACTACTCATATACTACTTTATAAATATAAGGTAGAAATATAGTCTTAGTTATTATTTGTACTTATCAAGAATTTTAATGACCGAAAATAAACTTAAAAAGATATATGTAGTAAATGCAAATCAGTCTAAATAAATGCATAAATATGATATAATAAAAAGGAATGAAGGAGGTATATTTTTGGCGAAAAAGATAGAATTACAATCAGGATATATTGCTGATGCAATAATAGAAACAAAAAAGAAAAGGTTTAATGAAGAATTTACAACTAC
The DNA here is from genome assembly GCA_947591575.1 of uncultured Bacilli bacterium. Taxonomy (GTDB): domain Bacteria; phylum Bacillota_I; class Bacilli_A; order RF39; family UBA660; genus CANQVB01. The sequence continues at coordinate 1,329 of CANQDI010000029.1, forward strand.
TGAAGAAGTTAATATTATCAAACAAGTAATGCAAAATAGACTTCAGCAAAAAAATCTAAATGTTAAATTTATTGATAGATTTTTGGAAAGATATTTTAATATTATAGGCGGAGTAATTACTACAGTAGATAAAGAAATAGTGAGTTTAAAACCTTATATTTCTGATATGGAAATTAGAGAAACAGTTTATGATGAATATTTTATTTATTTATGTCTTTGTGAAATATTAATTTGTAAACTTAATAATAGTCTAGAACACACATGCCAGAATTGTGTAACTGAGTGCACAGGATTATTTAATCAGTCCCATTCTAAACCAAATGATTGTACAAAATGGACACATGATTTTGTAATAGATTGTATAAATAATATTGCAACTAGTGATCGTTTATTAATAGAAGAAGCTCAATCTATAAACTGCTATACAAAAAGGAAAAATATTTTAAAATAAATTAACTGTATGCTACATAATAAGGGATAATACTGTGACATTGCATAGTATTTTTAATATTTAAAATCTATATCTTAAAAAATAAATTTTTACTACTTGTTGAAAACGCTTATAAATAAAGGTTATAAATGCATTTAAGCAGTTATGAAAAGATACTTCAAAAATACAATATTCTTATAACTAAAAAAATCTATTGGTTGGATAGATTTTTTTCTTCATTTTTTCCAAATCGGCGATTACGATTTTGATAAGTAAGAATGGCTTCATCAAAATCACTTGTTTGAAAAGCTGGAAAATAAATATTTGGAAAATAATATTCAGCATAGGCTGCTTGATAAATCATAAAATTACTTATTCTCATCTCTCCACTAGTACGAATAATAAAATCAAGGGGAGGTAAAGATTGATACATATTTTTCTCAATGACTTCTTTTGTAATTTCATCAATAGAAAGCTTTCCCTCTTGTACTTGATTGGCTATTTTCTTTGCCATATCAACTAGTTCGTATTGTCCTCCATAATTAATGCAAATATTTAAAACACCACGACTACCCTCTTTTGTAGATTCTTCTAATTCTTGCATTGCATTCCACACCTTTGAAGGTAATGGTTCTTTTCTGCCTGAGAAAACAACTTTCACTCCTAAATCTTTTAATGATTTTAATTCCTTGCGAAATAAAGTAACAAATAAATTCATTAAAAATGTTACTTCTTCTTTACTTCTTTGAAAATTTTCTGTTGAAAATGCATAAAGTGAAACATATGGAATTTTACAATCATAAATGTGATAAAGTAATTTTTTTAAATTCTTAGCTCCTTCCTGATGACCAAAACTTCTTGGTTTTCCACGTTCTTGTGCCCACCTACCATTTCCATCCATGATAATACCAATATGAGTGGGCATTTTTTGATTCTGATTCATAATAACTCCTTTGTTGTTTTAGTATATCATAAACTAAATAAAAAAAACATTCAATCTCGATGAATTGATTGAATGCTTTTGGTTTTAAGAATCTTTTTTAGAAACAAGGCTTTCATAAAAAGCATAGCGCTCTTTTGCATTTTTTAGATTTTCTTGTAGTAAAGTAGCTTGATTTTTTTTATCTACCTTATTTAACATTTGATAACGATCTTCTCCGGCTAGAAAATCTTCATAATGAGAAAAGTCAACCTGACTATCAAGGATCATTTTTTTGGTTTCTGGATGATATCTAAAAATAGGAAAATATCCACAGGTAGCTGCTTCTTTTTCTTCTTGGAGAGAATGAGTCATTCCCTTTAATATGCCTTGGGCAATACAAGGAGCATAAGCAATGACAAGACTTGGTCCTTGATAATTTTCAGCTTCTTCTAAGGCTTTAATAACCGCTTGAGGATTTGCTCCAAGAGAAACACAAGCAACATAAATATTTGGATAAGTAAGTGCTATTTTGGCAAGATCTTTTTTAGCTGTTTTCTTTCCAGAAGATGCAAATTTAGAAACAGATCCCACAGGACTTGACTTACTAGCCTGTCCACCTGTGTTGGAATAAACTTCTGTATCTAATACTAATATATTCACATTTTCACCACTTGCTAAAACATGATCAATACCATTATAACCAATATCATAAGCCCAACCATCTCCTCCAATCATCCAAATAGATTGTGGTAATAGAAATGATTTATATTCCTTAAGTCCTTCAATGGGAGTATGATCAATCACTTTTTCTAAAGCAGAAGCGGTCTCTTCCGTAATTTCTTTTAAATAAGCTTGATAGATTGGTAATTCTTTTTTAGAAACTTTTTTTACATTTTCTGCAATGAGGGATTGAATTGCTTCTTTACGATACGTATCTGCTATATGCATTCCAAACCCAAATTCAGCGTTATCCTCAAAAAGAGAATTAGCCCAAGGAACCGTATAAGGGGTTGATGGAAAACTTGCTCCATAAATCGAAGAGCATCCTGTAGCATTAGCAATGACTAAACGAGAACCAAAAAGTTGTGTTAAAAGTTTTAAATACGCTGTTTCTCCACAACCAGCACAAGCACCAGGAAATTCAAAACGAGGTGGTCTAAATTGACTTCCCTTTACAGTGTTAATCGGTAACACCTCTTTAGGAGTAACTTCTTTAAATAAGTAATTTGCACTTTCTTCTAAACCAAGTGTTGTCGCTTCACTACGAGGAATCATGGTAAGAGCCTTTTGATTCTTTTTGCCAGGACAAACTGAAGCACATAAGGTACAACCTGTACAATCTTTTAAAGAAACTCCTATCGTAAATTTGAGATTCTGATCTTTTATCTTTGATGGAATCAAATTTTCTGCCACACTTTTAGGCGCTTTTTCTTCCTCTTCTTTATTTAATAGAAAAGGTCGAATGACAGCATGAGGACATACGAGTGAACAAAGATTGCAAGAGATACAATTTTCTTTATGATAACATGGAACAAGATCAGCAATATCTCTTTTTTCAAATCTTGAAAGTCCTCCCTCTAAAGTACCATCTGCATATTTTACAAAACAAGAAGTAGGAAGGTGATCCCCTTCTCTTGTATCAATGATTTCAAAAAAATCTTTCTCCTTTTCCTTTTCTTCAGAAGAAACTTTACGACAAATCATCTCTTTGACTTGACCAAGAGCTTCTTCAATCGCTTTCATATTCTTTTTTGCAAGATCTCCACTTTTTTTGGCAAATCTACTTTCAAGACTTTCTTTTAATTTTGATATAGCGTAATTTTTATCGATAATGTGACCATACGTAAATAAAATACTTTCCATAATAGCGCTAATCTTTCCAGGAAGACCATTTTTCTTGGCAATTTCTGATGCATTTATTACAAGAAGACGAATAGAGCGATCTTGAATCATTTTTTGATCTTTTGTAGAAATCATCGATAAGATTTCTTCCTCCGATTTAGAACTATTTAAAATAAACAGTCCATTTTCTTCTAAAGATTCAAACATCTCCAACCGCTTTAAATAAACATCCTTTGTACACATTACGATTTTAGCCCGTTCTACATAGTAACTCGAACGAATAGGTTCTTTAGAAAACCGCAGATGACTAATGGTAATTCCGCCTGATTTTTTAGAATCATATTGAAAATATCCTTGTACATAAGCATCTGTTCCCATCCCTGTAATTTTCATCATATCTTTAGAGGCACTTACCATTCCATCACTTCCATAGCCATAGACAAGAAAACCAACATCATGACTTGGAAGATGGAAATTTGTATCATAAGAGATACTCAAATGAGTCACATCATCCTCAATTCCTACGGTAAAATTATGGTGAGGCTGTTTTGCTAGAAAATCATAGACTCCTTTTATCATAGCTGGTGTCGTATTTTTACTTGAAAGTCCATAACGTCCTCCATAAACAGCAATTGGTTTTTGAATGCTTTGTATCGCAGAAGCAACATCTAAATAAAGAGGTTCTCCTAAGGAACCTGCTTCCTTGGTTCGATCTAAAACAGCTATCTTTTCAACCGTTTTAGGAATGGCCTTTAAAAGATGCCTATAAGAAAAAGGCCGATATAAATGAACTTGGACAAACCCTACCTTTTCACCTTGTTCTACAAGATAATCAACGGTTTCTTTGATCGTTTCAGAGACACTTCCCATAGCGACAATGACATTCGTTGCTTGTGGATCACCATAATAATTAAAAGGTGCATAATGGCGTCCTGTCAGTTGATTGATCTTTTGCATATATTCTTCTACGATAGTAGGTAATTTTTCATAATAAGGATTCCTTACTTCTGTATTTTGAAAATAGATATCATCATTTTGTGTCGTTCCTCTTGTGACGATATTACCTCTTGATAAAGCTTGATTTCGAAAAGATGAAAGGGCATCTTTATCAACAAGTTCATCTAGTTTTTCGACATCTAACACTTCAATTTTTTGAAGTTCGTGACTCGTTCTAAAGCCATCAAAGAAATGAAGAAAAGGAACTCGTCCTTTTATGGCAGCAAGATGAGCCACTGCCGTTAAATCCATCACTTCTTGTACAGAAGAAGTAGAAAGCATAGCAATTCCTGTACTTCTTACTGCATAGACGTCTTGATGATCACCAAAAATAGATAATGCATGCGTAGCAATACTTCTTGATGCAACGTGAATAACACAAGGTAAAAGTTCTCCAGCCATTTTATATAAATTAGGAATCATTAAAAGAAGCCCTTGGCTCGCTGTATAAGTTGTCGTTAAACAACCTGCTTGTAAACTACCATGAATCATTCCAGCAGCACCAGCTTCACTTTCCATCTCAACAATTTTAACAGGACGCCCAAACATATTTTTTTTGCCCATACTTGCCCATTGATCTGTCAATTCTGCCATAGGAGATGCCGGTGTAATAGGATAAATTCCTGCAACTTCTGTAAAATGATAAGCAATGTGACTACAAGCTTCATTCCCATCCATTATTTTTTTCATCATATCACCTCATACTGTTTACTTTCATTATATAATAAAATGATTAAAAAAAGTAAACTCTTCTTCAAAGAATTTACTAAAGCATTGATCAGAACTATCCTTCTATGATTTGTTGTACTTCTTCCTTTGTTGTTGTTCGATCTAAACTAATTCTAGGTACTCGAAAAAGATCAGTTCCTTTCGTTACTTTTGTCATTCCACCACGGAAAGCTATTTCAAATCCTGCCTTTTTTAATTGGTCAATCGCATAATCATTATATTCATAAAAAGGATAACAAAAAGCTGTACTATTATCCAATTCTTCTCTTGAAAGGCGCAAATCTTTTTGGATAGTAGCTTCGTCTAAACATTTGATTCCACCACCTTGTCCACCAGGACAAACTCCTGGATTATGTAAATCATGTCCGTGAGATGCCACTTCCAAATAAGGTGACAAGAAATCTTCTTTATTATACCATGAAGTAATTAAAAATAAGGTTGCATTTAATCCGTATTCTTCTAGAAATGGAATAAATTTTTCAGCTCTTGCTCCATCATCAATCGTAATTAAAACAGACTTTTTAGGAAGTTCTATCTCGCCTTTGATAAATGCTTTCATCTCATCTGTATTCATCGTAAAAACATTGGCTTCCTTTAAATAAGAGAAATGAGAACGTATCTGGTCTTCATGGAAACAAATACTTTCATTACACTCTTCTCCATTTAAATAGATAAAGTGATAAACAAGAACTGGTATTCTTTCAGCTGCATCGACAACTTCAAGCTTTTGAATATTTTCTAAAGATTCTTCTGAAACTTCAAACAATTGATTTTGATATTCTACATAGTGAATATTTCCTTTTTTCTGATACACTTTTCCTTGAATTTTATCAGGTAATTGCAGTTTTATTTTTCCACTAATTTCTAAATTTGTTCCTTGTTTAACCGTCACGCTTTCTAAAGGTAAATAATGTTGGTAGCGAGTATTAACAGTTAGATTCTCAACTTTTTTGACAAGCTGATAAGGAATATAGAGATCATATCCCTTGATATGAAAGTATTTGGTTTGACTCGTAATTTCTTCATCGAAGAGTTCAAATTGCATGCTTTTATAAGCCGTACCTACTTCTTGGAAAGTTTCCCCTTGTTTTTGATATAAAGCGGCGTCATTTGTCACTTCTACAAAAGGAGCATACGCTTTTTCAATTTTTTCTTGCTGTCTTTGATCTTGTTCTAACTTTTTTTGCCTGTCTTTCGCTTCTTGTTCCTTATAAAAAACAAAAAGAAAAGCACCACCTAATAATAACAGCAATAAACTAATACTAATGATTACTTTCTTTTTCATCTTTTCACCTAATTTTCTTGTGTCTTCGCACGATTATCTACAACAATCCAAGCATTAGAAACTGTTCTTCCCCCATATTCACCACCAGCACTTGGACGATTATATAATTTTCCATTCACAGCCATGGTACTGGAAGCTCCTCCATCTAAATTAGCAGCATTGTAGGCTTTATAACGAAGCAAAATATTTTGAACATCTTTCATGGTAGCTCCAATACTATATCCTGGTTGTCTTCCTTCAATAACAAGGAAAAGAACAATACCATCTTGTCGTTGAGCAATGACTGTTCTATCAGCCGTTCCCCAACCACCATCTCCATAAATTTGAGAAACTTTTCCATTGACGATTAGAAAAGGACCAAACTCCACGGCATCCCACATACCATTTTGAATAGCCGTTTGTGGATCTTCACGAGTTAAATACATTTTATGTTCTTTGGTAAATCCAATCAAACCACCATCTCCACCTGGATGTTGATAAATTAATTCACCATCTTTAATAATCGCACCATAAGGAGTAGAACCATTTCCCCAACCATCAAGATCTTCAAAGCCACCCCCATTAATTCCAACTAATCCATTATTATTTTGGCACATTTTCGCAACACTTTGTCCATACTTTCCTAATTTTTCAGGAACAACTAATTCTACATTGGCAGGATCATAAATTACCGTTAAATATCCTTTAAATTTTGCTTCTTCGATGCGAATAATTTTATAAAGATCATTTCCTTCGTCTCGTGTAAAAATTTGTCTTTCGTATTCTGATGAATAATGGCTTTTTTCACTAGTATCACCTATGACAATGGCATCAAAATCAATAGCTTCTTGATTTTCTACAATATAATTTTCACTCATCACTTTATTGACTTCTTTTTCACTATACAAGGTATAGGCAAGATATTGATGATGCATCGTCGTCATCGCTGTTGGAATCCAAAATGTTTTAAAATCTTTACTACAATAAATGATTCCTAAACAACTGATTACAAATATATCTAATAATCCTATACAAATAGTAACTTTAGAAGGTCGAAAATGTCTTTTTTCTTGTTTTGGTTTTCTTTTAAACATCACTTTACCCCACTTTCAAAGGATTTTCTTTGGTTCCATCTCCTTGTGTTAATATCGTTTTTAAAATAGCAATCGTTGGTACAACATGTTTTTTGGCACTTACATTTTCTTCTGTTAGGATACCTAAACGATTATAAAGATAACCGATATCTCCTACAGAAGAAGTTGTATTAGATAATGCATAATCTGTTAAGTCAGCATTGCATTTCAAATCAGCAATCGATAAAAGCCCCATCTTGACTGTCGTATTATTTTGATATTGATTGAGATAACTAAATCCCATTTCTTGACTTATTTCGCCTGTATAGACGAAAAAGTCTTGTAATAAATCACGATAAGGAAGTTGATAGAAATAAGTATTATTAAGATAATAAGCAATATTTCCTCTTGTCCTTGGGTCAAATAAAGTAGTAGAGGAATCATAACTTACCTGAACTTCTTGCCCATTCAATGTTAAATAATTTGAAAGAGATAAGTAATAAAGACGATCATCTTGTCGATAAATTTGATAAAGGTCATTTCCTAATTGAACATATTTTCCTACTTTAGTTGGATTACTTTCTTCAATTTGGTATGGATTTTCTTTGGTTCCATCTCCAGTGACATATTTTGAGTGACTGTCAAGGGTAATCACCGCTCTTACACCATATCCTTCATCATAAGATGCTTTTCCTATTTTTCCATCTTCACTCATATAAAGGAAAGAACCATCTTGATTGCCAAGAAGCCATGTATATGTCCCATTATTTAAAAAACCATCTTTACTAGAAGCATTTAAATAATCTTCTACTGATAACAAAGTAACATAATCCTTTTTCTTTTTTCCACTACAAGTTACTTTATTATTTTTAAATGTTCCTTCACAATAAGTTGTTTCTACTAAATGATTATAAGCATCGCTTAGACTTTGATAAAAAATACCACTTGAATCAATCTGATCTTTTTTCGTGAGCCAAATTTCGAGATTAGACCCCTCATATGTCGTTACATCTCCTAAGGTTAAAATAGTTTGATTGTTTTCACTTACTAATTTGATCGTATGGTCTTTATTAATTTTTAAGATACGGAAAAGACGATTGGAAAAAAGAACATAATTATTTTCTACATTTCCTACAAATAAATAGCCATCATCAATTTGATGAAATCCGTCTTTATCTTGCGTAGGATCATTTTCTTCTAAAATATGTTCCACTAATGTTCCGACTTCCTTTTTAGAAGCATTTGTATGTTTTGAATAATAGTAAATACTTCTTGAGCCAAAATAAATACCAAGTCCAATGATAATTAAAAGACTCATCACATTAAAAAGAAATTCTGCTTTTGGCATCATCTTTTTTTCTTTATGTTTTTCTGCCTTCACTTTTTTTTCTTTTTTCATGTACAACCATCCTTCTACAATCTTCATTTATTATAGCAAAGATTGTCTAAAGAAGCAAGGTAAAACACTCTTATATAAAAGATGGAAAGAACTGCAAAAAAGAAAGCATTATTTCCTTATTTTACAACCCAAAAAGTAGGCATCGTCCTAAGACCATTCACTCCTGCTGCCACTGGATGATTGATTATTTGATGATTAATAACAAGCTCAGTAGAGCTTCCACCATCCATATTGGCAGCATTGATAGCCCCATAGTTTTCCATGATTTCGGTTAAATCACCCATATCAGCTCCAATACTTGTAGCAAGACGACCATTGATTGCTAAAAAGAGAACGATTCCATCACTTCTTTGACCAATGGCTGTTCGAGGAGCAATTCCCCAACCACCATTTCCTTTTACAAAAGAACTTTTACCATTGACAATTAAATAAGGTCCAAATTCAACAGCGTCACGATACCCTACCTGAATTGCCTCCGAAGCACTATATTTTCCAAGTAATAACTTATTGTCATAAGTAAAACCAACCATACCTCCGCCCATTTTAGCATCTTCAAAATCACTAACTATTTTGCCATTTTGAATGACAGTTCCATGAGGAAGAGCACCATTGCTATTCCAGTCTGGATCATAAAATCCTCCAGCATTGAGCGCAATAATTGCATCTTCTCTTTTAGCAACTGTCGTGATGAGTTCTCCCTTGACCCCTAAATAATTCGTTGTTGCAATCGTAACTCTAGATGGGTCATAAATCGCAACTAAGTACCCTTGATATCCCTTCCCAGCTACTTCAATGACCTTATATAAATCATTTCCTTCTTCCTTTTTGAGAATTTGTTCTTCATATCGAGAAGCATAGATGATATGTTTTCCTTTATATTGCTTGATCGTAATTAAATGAGGATTACTGACGTCATCCACTTCAATAATTTTATTTTTTTCTAAAACTTTTTGAATCGTTTCATCTCGGTAAAAAAAAGTTGCTAAATACTGATGAGACATCGTTGTCATCGAAGACGTAATCCAAAAGTTTCGAAAACCATCCCATGGACCATAAAATAAGAATAAAAAAAGTCCCACCCCTACTAGTAAAAAGCTTAAAAGGATGATAAGGCATTTTCTCTTCCATGAATATTTTTTTCTTTTCTTTTCTTTTTCTATGAAAACTGTTTTCTCTATTTCATGATTTTCCATCATTGCTTTCCTTTCCACTATATACTTTATCATGATCAAAATCGATATAATTAAATGTAGTTTCATATGACATAAGACTTGTTTTTTGATGAGATGAAGCCCACATATTATAGTCTTTTATTTGTTGATTATAAGCATCGACATGGCTTACAAAATGATTGACAACTTGTTCATATGCAAGTGCAAAAGAGGAGCATTTTGTATTAATAGAAGCATCTGGATAAATGATGCCATCACAAACTTTTTTCAACATTTTAGAGGTAGTAAAAACATCTTGTACAATTTTCTCTTCTTCCTTTAAAACTGCTTTTCTTTTAAAATCTTCTTCCTCCATTGTCTCATAATAAACACCTTCAAATAAGGTTGTATAAACTTTATCATAAACATCATTATATGACTCTATACTTGTTTTAAAAGAAACGTATGCTTCTTGAATGATTTGCATTTGCTCTTTTGTTTTCTCTTTATCCTCTAAAAAACCTAAAAAGAAAAAAAACAAAAAAAGAGCTATTAGTAAAAAGAAAGCAACACAAATAACAAGGAATATTCTTTTTTTCTTTTTCGACATTTTACTACCTTCTTCGATGATAATAAAATAACAAAAAAAAGAACATTTGTAAACAATGAA
>CANQDI010000030.1 GCA_947591575.1 uncultured Bacilli bacterium
AGCCCCTTAATGAAACTTGGAACAAGTTTCATTAAAACTCTTCTTTGCAATAACAATATAAGTTTCTCAAATGAGATATTAAAAAAAGTAACGTCTCATATGTTTGTAAAAATAGATATTTTGGTTTGTGTGATTCTTATTTATTATCTATAAGATAGATCTATATTACATAGTCTATCTTTTTATTTTCCTTCTTTTGACCAATATTTATTGGTTTCTTTTCTTGTTGAAATAAAAACCTCAAAAATGAATTTATTGTGTGAAAAAGGAAAAATATTTTGCAATAAATTTATTTTTGCAGTGCAAATCAATGGTAATACTACAACTTTTTTTCTGAAAAATGTTAAATTTATTTACTTCATGAAAAAAAGTGATAAAATATTAGATAAAACTTTTCTTAAATATATCTACAAAAAAAGAAATGTAATCTTTAGTAAATCATTTTAAGAAATAGAAATGGGAGATAGTATATGGAATTGAGTAAAAAAATACAACAGTTAGATTCTAAACAAATATACAATTCATTGCTACCTATTATTAATGAACTATATTTATCTTTTAAATATGTAAACATTTCTGATGAAGATTATGTGAAATTAGTTTTAAAGGAAATCTCGGATTCAAAAAAAACATATAAAGGTGATCAAAATTACATAGAGTATATAAAAAGAAAAATAAAGTTTCAGTTATCTGAAATGACCAAGAAGATGCTTTTTAACCCTAAAACCTCATTTACTTTATTAAATAATTATATAACTCAAAACATTGTTAGTATTTCAAATTATGTAGATGCAATAAAATATTTTAAAAAATTAAGTAATTTTTTAGAAACATACAATTATGTACCAAATCTAGATTTATTAGTTGAACTGATAAATAAAAATGTTATTTTTAATCAAATGATTTCTACAATCTTTAATGAATGTCGTACTCAAATAACATCTGGAAAAGCAGAAGAGCAGTTTGATGATAATTTATTATTATCAACGATAGATACATATTGTATGTTGAATCATATAGAAATAAATGAGTTAGAAAATATAAGTTACGATGATTATGATATATCAAAGTTAAGTTCTATGGATTCAGTTAAAATGTATTTAAAAGAAATCGGGGAAAGACCATTACTTTCTACTGAACAGGAAAGAAATCTTGCGATTAGACTTTCTGAAGGAGATGCTAAAGCTAGAGAACTATTTATTGAGAGTAATTTAAGATTAGTAGTATATATATCTAAAAGATATGTTGGTAGAGGATTATCTTTCTTAGATCTTATACAAGAAGGAAATCTGGGATTAATAAAAGCAGTAGATAATTATGATATAAGTAAAAGTTATAAATTTTCAACTTACGCAATTCACTGGATAAGACAAGCGATTACAAGAGCTATTGCTAATAAAGGAAGAAATATAAGAATTCCAGTACACATGTATAGCAAAGTCGGATTATATAAAAGAACAATAACTAAAATGGAAGAACAATTGGGAAGAAGTCCAACAATAAATGAAATAGCAAATGAAATGGATTTATCAATATCAGAAGTGGCTAAATTACATAAGCTTTCGGAAGATACTGTAAGCATTAATGTGATGATAGGAGATGAAAAAGAAAAAGAATTAGGTAATTTCCTTGCTTCTGAAGAAACAATAGAAGAAGAGGTTATTTCTAAAAAGATGATGGCAGGACTAGAGAAAGGAAGAGGGAAGAAAAAATGCCAATATTGCAAACAATATATGAATATTTTAGAGATTATACTAAAGAACAAGTTGATGCAATGTTAACAAAATTGACTGAGGAAGAAAAAGAATTATTAATAATTCGATATGGAAAAGATTTAAATCATCCAGTATCAACTAAATTAACAAAAGAACAAACTAATAAATTTTATGGTATATTAGTGCCTAAGATGAGGAGATTATTATCCAATCCAACAGGAGAAAGGAAACCAAGACAAAAGAACGAGAAAGTTCAACAGTCAGTAATAAGACAAGAAACAATCATACCAGATACTATTTCAGTGCAGTTAGAAAAGATGGAACAACCAGAGCATGTAGAAGAATTCATAACCAAATCAGTTGAGGTAGATGAGAAATCACTAAAAATAACAAGTAATGATGAAGATATGACAAAAGAAGATTGTATAAAGATATTAGAATTATTAAAAACGCCATCATTTGAGCAAATGATGAGTACTCTATCAGTAAAAGAGGCAGTCATCATATCGTTAAAATTAGGATATATAGATGGAAAATACTTTTCGACAGATTCCATTTCTAAATTTTTAGAAATAGAACCATCAGAAGTACTTGAAACAACAAAGAAAGTATTATTAGTATATAAGGATAATATTAATTGTTTCTTAGATAAAGCCATCGCAATAGCAACGAGTGAAGTTGGAAAAAGTAAAGTATTATCTATAAACCCATCTTCTCAAAAATAAAAATACCAAATCATTTTTCATCATATATTTGGTACTTGTTTAAATGAATGAGAGTTTTTATAAAGGATCACAAAGTAAGATACTTTAAGGTTAATTTTAGGGGAGGTACAAAGTGACACTCAATATAGATTCAAAACAGGCATTTTTTAACGGTCAAGAATGTTGGAAAAAGAATGATTATATAAATGCTAGATATTGGTTTGAAATTTCTTATCATAATGATCATTTTAAAATTGAATCTTTATCTAAACTCATTCAAATTGAAATTAAAGAAGGTAAATATGCTAAGGCAAGAGAAATATTAAATAATCATCAAGATATAAATAGTCCTATCTTAAAACAAATCTATGGACTGCTAGAAAATATAGAAAATAATTTTGAACAAAGTAAAAAATACTATAGTGAATGTATGCATACACCAGATATGCAATATCAATCCCTGCTTGCTTTGGCAAAATTAAATGTTCAAACAGGTGATTATGATATTGCATCAAAAATGTATCAAACACTCCAATTAAATCCGAAGTTTTATATTCAATCTACAATAGGATTAATTTGTTTAAACATCCTTGAAAAAAATTTTGATGATGCAAAACAATATATTATGAAAATAGATCAATCCAAATTAACCCCAAAACTTACACAACATTATAGGATTTTAAATGCTTATATAAAATATTTTTTAGGACAATTAAAAGCATCTGATAATAAGTATGATCCAATAAGAGATTATATGATTTATCGATTATTTAATCATAGTGAAGAAACATTACTATTTCATATCGAAAAGCATAGAAATCAATTAGAAAAAATGACAAATGGATGTTTCTTTAAATATACGGACATAAAAAGATTATTGTTAGATGCAAGAGAGAAGATTGAAAATATGAATGGAAATCATTTTGAGGTTTCAGATATGTATAGATTTAGATTAGATACACCAATTGGCTACAAAGGCGAATTCATTACAAATGATTTATGTGTTGTTACAATGATTGGAACAAAAGATATCATTACCATGTATCCAGTATCATTGTCAGATGAGTTTGATAAAGAAGGACTTTCTACAAGTGAACAATTGAAACTCAAAAGATTACAGGGAGGTATAAAAAGGTAATTCATGAAGAAAATTGAAATAAATTATAAATAGGCTTAGAAGGCGCTTCATTAACAACTATTTGGATTTAACTCTAAAGATTTAAACGATTTGATTAAATAGGGTAGTATGATTATAGCTAAAAGAGGGAATGCCTCTTTTTCTTTTTCTTCAAAACTTGTCAACTTTTGAAAGTTTTGTTAAACTAATAAAGAACATGGTAGGGTGAAAGTTATGTATTTAAAAGAAATTAGAGCAAATGGTTTTAAATCTTTCGCAGATAAAATCTGTATCTCTTTAGAAAAGGGTACTACATGTATTGTTGGACCGAATGGTAGTGGAAAAAGTAACATTGTAGATGCAGTGCGCTGGGTTTTAGGAGAACAGTCTGTAAAAAGTTTACGTGGAGATGGCAGTATGAGTGATGTTATTTTCCAGGGAAGCAAAACAAGAGCACCTTTAAATACAGCTTACGTAGAACTAATCTTTTCGAATGAAGATCATGTTTTACCTCTTTCTTATACAGAAGTTTCTATTAAAAGAAAAGTATATCGTACAGGAGAAAATGAATATTATATCAATCAAGAACGCTGTAGATTAAAAGATATTATTGATTTACTACTCGATAGTGGTGTTGGAAAAAGTTCTTTTAGTATTATTGGTCAAGGAGAAGTCATGCAAATTCTTTCGAATCAAAGCGAAGACCGAAGACAGATTTTTGAAGAAGCTGCTGGCATTTTAAAATATAAAAAGCGGAAAGAAGAAGCTTTGAAAAAATTAGATAAAACACATGCTTCAATGGAACGCGTAGAAGATATTATCAATGAACTAGAAAATCAACTATCTCCATTAAAACGTCAAAGTGAAGCAGCTCTAAAATACCAAGAAAATAAAGAAGCCCTTGAAAACCTTGATATTGCTTTGATTGTTTATGATTTAGAAGTATATCAAGAAGAACGAAAAAGACTCGAAAAAGAGAAAGTTACCTTGGAAAAAGAAATCGCATCTATTGAGGCAGAAGTTATTCAAATAGAAAGTGATACTGCCAAACAAAAAACGGAACAAGTCAAATTAGAAAAAGAGGATTCTTCTCTTCAAAGTGAATTGTTAAAAGTGACAGAGGAAGTTACTCGCTTAAAGGGAGAAATCAATTTAATAAAGGCAAATGATATTGGAACGCAAGAAGAAAAAAATGTTAAAGATCAAATACGTGTATTGTTGAATGAAATCCAAGAAAAAGAAAGTAAAATTCGTCTTTTACAAATTGAAATAGATGATTTGAAGGAACAAGGAGTTCATCATGAAGAGGCTTTGAAAGACTTAGAAAATCGTTTAAAAAATGATGAACGTGCTCATCATCTTCGTTATCAAGAATTAGATCATCTAGAAAGAACTATGTTACAAGATACTTACCAAATAGATGCTTTGAAACAAGAATTAGAACGAGGGGGTATGTTACCTGAAGCAGTGCGTTCTGTCTTAACAAATCCTTGTTTAAAGGGAATTTGTGATACCATTGGAAATGTTGTTGAAATGGAAGAAAAATATATCAAAGCATTTGAAGTGGCTTCCATATCTTCCCGTAATTTTATCATTGTGGAAGATGAGCAAGCAGGAAAAGATGCGATTAACTATTTAAAAAAAGAACGGAAAGGTAGAGCTACGTTTTTTCCTATTACTGTGATAGAAAGTCGATCTATTGAAAAGGAAATCAAAGAAAATTTAAAGACAGACCCTTCCTTTGTTTCTGTTTTAAGTGATGTATTACAATGTGATTCAAAATATCGAAAAATTATTGAAAATCAATTTGGAACAGTCTTATTGGCTGAAAATATGGATTGTGCCTTAAAACTTGCAAAGAAAGTGAAAAACAGATTGAAAATTGTAACTCTTGATGGAAATGTCATTCATGCAGGTGGTTCGATGAGTGGTGGATCTTCTTATCAAAATAGAAGTATTCTTTCTATGCGGCAAACATTAAAGCAATTAGAGAAAAAACAAGAAGAGAATCAACATATAAAAGAACTTTTTATGAAAGAAGTTAACTTAGTTGGTGAAAAAGTACAAGAAGATACCAAAAAAATAACGCATTTGAATCTTATAAAAGAACAAGATCTAACTCTTCTTCTTCAAAAAGAAAAAGAACTTTCTAAGTATGAAGAAGATCTTACCTATCAAAAGACAACAATGAAAAAATATGAAGGACAATTAGATGGTACTTTAGAAGAAAAAGAACGTCAATTATTGGATTTTTATGGTAAGAAGAATGCTTATAAAGAAGAGTTAGAACAAAAATGTAAGATGATCAAAGAAAAAATAGGAATGTGTATAGATCAAGTTGTTGAAAAGGAAGCAAGTCATAAAGTTTCCATTCAATTAGAACGAGAAAAAGAACAAACTCTTCAACAATATCTGTTAAAAGAAAATGAGCTTTCTCTTCGGATGGACCATCTTTTACAAGAACTTAGTGAAGAATATGGTATGACTTATGAACATGCTAGCAAAAATTATGTTCTTCAAATGGATGAAGCAGAGGCAAGAAAACAAGTTCTTTATCATAAGGAAATGATTCGTCAAATTGGAATGGTAAATTTAGATGCCATTGATGAATATCAGCGAGTAAAAGAACGATATGATTTCTTAATGCAACAAAAAGAGGATTTATCGAAAGCAGAAGGGACACTTCTTGAAATTATGAATGAAATGGATGAAGTCATGCAAGAAGAATTTTTAAAAACATTCGAAGCTATTCGAAAAGAATTTCAACAAGTCTTTAAGGAACTTTTTCATGGTGGAACTTCAGATCTTATTTTAACAAACCAAGAAAATATTCTAACAACAGGTATTGATATTATGGCATGTCCCCCTGGTAAAAAATTATCGACTATCTCTTTATTATCAGGTGGAGAAAAAACATTGACAGCTATCAGTTTATTATTTGCTATTTTAAATGTTCGAAAACTTCCATTCTGTTTATTTGATGAAGTGGAAGCAGCTCTTGATGAAGCAAATGTAGAACAGTTTGGAAAATATCTTGATCATTATAAAAATAAAACACAATTCTTAATTATTACGCATAAAAAGAAAACGATGGAATATGCAGATACTTTATATGGAATTACAATGCAAGAATCAGGGGTTTCTAAACTGGTTAGTGTTAAATTAAATGAGCAAGAAGAACTTTTATAAAACACCTTCATGGTGTTTTATTGATAGACAAAAAGAAAAAGAAATGTTATAATAAAGCTCGATTCAAGAAGATATGTCTAAAATGAATAAAAAAGAAGGGATAAAATGCTAAAGACGAAAGAGATCTTGGATGAAAAAGATAAACGTCTAAGACAAGTTAGTAAAGAAGTTGTCTTTCCACTTTCAAAAGAAGATCGACAACAAATTAAGAAGATGGTGGAATATTTAACCAATAGTCAAATTGAAGAAAAAGCAGAGAAATATGATTTAAGACCAGGTATGGGTATGGCAGCGATTCAATTAGGTACCCCTAAGCGCTATATTACAATTGTTAACGAGACAGATTATAATGAAGAAACAGGAAAAAGTACCTTTGAAACTTTCATTGTGATCAATCCTAAAATAATTAGTCATTCAGAAGAGATGATTTATGTAGAGATGGGAGAAGGATGCCTAAGTGTTAATCGTGAAGTAGAAGGAATTGTGCCAAGATATGCAAGGTGTACAATTGAAGGATATGATATGGATGGAAATCCTATCAAGATACGAGCACGAGAAGAAGTATCGATCGCTTTTCAACATGAAATTGATCATCTAAATGGGATTTTATTTGTAGATAAAATCGATCCCAAAAACCCTTTTAAGGATCAGGATAAATACCGAGCTATTTAGCTCTTTTTTTTGGCAAAAGAAAAGAAGCCTATGCTTCTTTTATCGTACCCATCTAGCGCCAATAACAATAACTAAAAGAATAAATAATACTAAAATAATTGCATAGCCTTGTCCATAGTTTTGGTTATAAAATCCGCCACCAAAGCCCCAATTAGTACCCCAACCATTATTCCAGTAAGAGTATGGACAAGATGAGCCTCCATAGTAGAACATAAACATGCCTCCTTACTACTATAAGATATGAAGTACTATCAAATCTGTTCATGATTTTTATCTCGATATAAAAAAAACAAAGAAAGAGAAGAAAAAGTTGTTATTTTATGATATGATAAAAGAAGATAGGAGGATAAGGCATGCGAAAAATTCTTAAAAATCTAGATAAACCATTGCTATTTTTATCAATCCTCTTGTTTATTTTTGGACTTGTTATGGTTTTTTCTGCTTCGAATGTAACCGCTTATATGACAAGAGCTGTAAGTCCTTATAATTATTTTATTAAACAGGCAATCTTTTTAGTGGGCTCATTTATTCTTGCCTTTATCATGATTCGTTTTAATACAAAAGCATATGGCTTGATCTCACATATCCTTTTAATCGGAATTATCATTGCTCTTATTGTTTTATTAATTTACGGGAAAGCACAAAATCAAGCTATTTCATGGTTTGATTTAGGACCCATTTCTATTCAGCCAAGTGAATTTGCTAAAATTATTATGCTGGTATGGATGGCGAGATATTATGAGATGCATGCTAAAAGGTTAAATCATTATTGGACGAGTCTTTTTCCACTAGTCGTGGGCGGTGTGATTGCCTTCCTTATTATATTTCAACCGGATCTTGGAACGGCTATTATCTTTACATTATTAGTAGCAGCTGTCTTTTTTATGGAGCCGATTTCTAAAGGAATTAAAAATAAAATATTATTTACTTGTATTGGCTTAATTGCTGTAGTTTCTTTGGTACTCGTGAATAATGGAAAAACATTAATTTATTCCAGGCAATTGGAACGCCTTAATTTTAAAAATCCATGTGATCGTCTTTTAACAACGGGTGGCCAAGTCTGTAATGGATATATTGCCATGAATAATGGTGGATTAACAGGAGTTGGTTTAGGAAATAGTACACAAAAATATTTGTATTTGGACGAACCTTATACAGACTTTATTTTTGCTGTTATTGTAGAAGAATTAGGAGCCATTAGTGGTATTTTACTCTTGCTTGCTTATCTTTTTGTCTTATGGAGAATTTATTTGATAGGAAAAAGAAGTTATACAGATCGAGGAGCCATTCTCTGTTATGGAGTCATGGTTTATATCTTTTTACATATTATAATCAATTTATTAGGGTTAATGGGATTAATTCCATTAACAGGAGTTGGTTTGCCTTTCATGAGTTATGGCGGAAGCTTTACTTTATCTATGGTAGTGGCTTTAACGATAGTACAGCGAGTTTCCGTTGAAACAGGAATTCGTAAGGCAGCCAACAAGAGATAAGAGAACTCTTTTTTCGAAAAAAATGATGGTTTTCTTCTAAGATATATTTGAAGGAGGAAACCGATGACTTTTGCATATCGAAATCGAAAGAAAATTGTACTTGTTTTTTGCATATTACTTTGTTTGGGTAGTGTAGTTTCATTTTCAGTTTCTCACTTTTTCAAAAAAGAGAAGAAAAAGGAACAAGAAAAGGCTCAGACCCTTGTTCTTAAAAAAGATACCGCTCAAGAAAAGCAACAAACCAAAGAAGAAATTCTATTTCAAGTGGATATAAAAGGTGCTGTTCATCAACCGGGTATTTATAGTGTGAAAGAAGGAAGCCGAGTTATTGATGTGATTCGGATGGCAGGGGATTTATTAGAAAATGCAGATACAACGGTTCTTAATTTAAGTAAAAAAGTGTTTGATGAGATGGTCATTATTGTTTATACGAAAGAAGAAGTTAAAGACTTTAAAATGACGAAGCAAACAGAAGAACAAGCCATCGAAAAATGTAGGGATGGAGTGAATGAAAACCTTTCTAATGATGCGTGTTTGGAGCCGACGAAAGAAACAGACGTCACTTCTCAAAAAGTATCTATAAATAGAGCTACAAAAGAAGAACTATTAACGATTCCTGGAATCGGAGAAGCAAAAGCCGATGCAATTATTGCGTATCGAAAAGAACATGGTGGTTTTAAACAACTCGAAGAGCTCAAAGAGGTAAGTGGTATTGGTGATGCACTTTTTACTCAAGTGCAGGAAAATATTACTCTCTAATTGGTTTTATGTTCTTTTCTTTTTAGGATCTCTTTTGTATGTTTTCTATTCCTATCTTTTTTATATTCCAGCTCCTCCTAAGGTAAGTGAAAATAAACAATATAAAGGAACAGTTACTTCCAAACAAGAAGGAGAAGACTACGTTCTTCTTGAAACAACAGGAAAGATCAATTTTCAAGTTTATCTTTCTATTAATCATCAGGAAGATAAAGATTTTATTCATCATATTCAAGTAGGAAGTCTTCTTTCTTTTCAAGGAAAGATAGAATCCATTCAAGATGAATTTTATCTTTTTTATGGCACTTCTTATTCCAAAAAATTAGCAAGAACAAATCTTTTTTATAAAATATTTCCCGAACAAATTATTCAATTAGAACAAAAAAATATTCTCTTTAAAATCAAAGAAAAAATATATACTTATCTCAATTGCTTTCCAAGCAGCAAAGCTTATTTAAAAACATTTCTATTAGGAGATCAAACCTCTCTTTCTAAAAAAACGAAAGAAATGTACCAAACGTTAGGTATCTCACATCTTTTTGCACTATCAGGGATGCATCTTTCTTTTATTATTGGAGGACTTTATGGTTTTCTAAAGAAATGGCTCAACAAGGAAACATATTGTTTTTGGATTTCTTTTTGTTTATTAGTAGTGTACGCTCTTTTGGTAAAACAAAGTCCTTCTATTATGAGAGCTAGTTTCTTTTTTCTTCTTTTTCGCTTTAATAAACTCTACGATTTACATATAAAGTCTTATCAACTTCTTTTACTGATATTATCTTGTTTTCTTTTACTTAATCCTTTTATTTTAGAAGAAATATCTTTTCTATATTCTTTTAGTATTGCATCTGGTCTTGTACTTTTCCAAAAAAAACTAGCTGCTACAAAAAAATGGAAAAGTCTTCTTAAAACATCTTGCTTTAGCTTTTTTCTTTCTCTACCCATTACGATTTATTATCAATATCAAACAAACTTTCTGAGTATTTTATGGAATTTATTTTTCATTCCTTTTGTTAGTTTGATTGTTTTTCCTCTTTCCTTTTTGGTTTTCATATGCCCACCTTTAGAACCTATTTTTTGTTTTGTCATCATGATCCTTGAAAAAATAAGTACCTTCTGTTTGCCATTTTCAATGGGAACTTTTATTTTTATGAAAGTATCTATTTTCTATTATCTTTTTTTATTTTGCTTCTTCTTTTTTTGTCTTTTCTTTCCCAAATTTTTTCCTCTTTATTTCTTCTTGCTATTTTGTCATAGTTTTTTGTTTCCGTATGGTAAAGGAGATCGATTTACAATGATTGACGTAGGACAAGGAGATTGTTTCTTATTTGAATCAAAAGGAAAAGCATTATTATTAGATACCGGTGGCAAGGAAGGAAGAAAAGAGCAAAATGCTACTTTTCTGTTACGAGAATTAAAAGCAAGAGGGATTAGAAAAATAGAAGTTTTATTGTCTCATGGTGACCAAGATCATGCTGGAAATGTAGAACCAATATTGCAAGACTTTCCTGTTACTTTTATAGGATTTAATGCTGGAAGTGATACAGAAACAGAAAAAATGTTAAAGACAGTTGCTAAAGATAAAAAGATTCCAACTCAAACTATGAGTGAACAAAAAAGTCTTTCTTTAGGACGTTTTGCCTTTGTCCAATTGAATAGTAAGTGGGAAAATGAGAATGATAGTAGTGCCATTTATTTTGTTACATACCAAGATAAAACAATGTTATTTTTAGGAGATGCTTCTTTGAAAGTAGAGAAAAAAATTTTAGAAAAATATCAGCTGCCATCTTTAAATCTTATTAAGATTGCTCATCATGGCAGTCAAACAAGTACAAGTGAAGAACTTCTTCAAAGTCAACCAATCTCTTTTGCCTTCATTTCATCAGGACGGAATAATTTTTATCATCACCCTAGTCCTTCTACAATCAATAAATTAACAAAATACCATATTTCTATCTATAATACACAAGAAGTTGGTAGTGTTGAAGTTTCATTTCCTTCATTAAAAGTAAAGTCAGTCTTGTCGATCAAAAACAAGAC
>CANQDI010000031.1 GCA_947591575.1 uncultured Bacilli bacterium
TCAAAGAGTTGCTCTAATCCGAACACTTGCTTTAAAACCCGATATTCTACTTTTAGATGAACCTTTTTCTGCTTTAGATTATCAGACAAGACTTGCTTTATCAGAAGATGTTTATAATATTATAAAAAAAGAAAAAAAAACAGCTATTATGGTAACACACGATTTAGCAGAAGCCATTTCAACTTCAAATCGTATTTTTGTCTTCTCCAAAAGGCCTGCTACGATTAAAAAAATTTATGATGTAAATTTAACAGATCGGAAAGGGCCTATTCATAATCGTAAATGCAAAGAATTTAGTATCTATTATGATAAAATTTGGAGGGATTTAGATGTCCACATTTAGTAAAGAACACCAACTATTTCTAAAACAGAAGAAAAAAGAAAAAAGAAAAGTAATACTATTTCGTATTTTTATTCTTATTTTCTTTTTAGGAATTTGGGAGCTTGCAGCAAAACAAAAATGGATTAATACATTCCTGTCTTCTTCTCCTAGCATGATTTTAAAGACAATCTTTCAATTATTTCAGTCAAATGACTTATGGCAACATATTGGAATTACTGTTTATGAAACAATCTTAAGTTTTATTATTGCATCTAGTATTGGAATTGGAGTCGCAGCACTCTTATGGTGGAAACCAGTGATTGCAAAAGTAATTGATCCTTATTTAACGGTTTTAAATTCCCTTCCAAAAGTTGCTTTAGGACCTCTTCTTATTATTTGGGTCGGTGCGAGCACAAATTCTATTATTCTAATGGCACTTTTAATTGCAACATTTCTATCAATTATAGATATTTACCAATCTTTTATTACTACGGAAAGTAATTACATTCTCCTCATGAAATCATTTCATGCAAAAAAGTATCAAATCTTTTTAAAAGTTGTTTTGCCTAGTAATTTTCAAAATATTATAAACAGTCTCAAAATTAATATAGGTATGAGTTTTATTGGGGTTATTATGGGTGAATTATTAGTATCAAAAAAAGGACTTGGTTATCTCATTATGTATGGCTCACAAGTATTTAATATTAATCTTGTGATTGCATCTGTATTTTTACTTGGTGTACTCTCTTTTTCATTCTATTATCTCATCTGTTTACTTGAAAAAAAATTACAAAAAAAGAATGGCTAAATGAATGTCATTCTTTTTTATAATTATATTTTTTCCTTATTATTTTAAATGGAATATGCCCTCAGAATAACGTATACTTCTTATCTATTATATACTCCTATCCTAACTTATTTATCAATTATTTTAGTTTTATTTACTAATAATCGTATTATAATAAATTCTCAATAAATTTAATATATTCATTAATTAAATTACTTGTTTTGCTTTCTGTAATTGTTTGTTTGGCTAGGGTAATATTATCAGTAATAATATTATCAACATTATAGTCGATCATTTTCTTAATATTCTCTTTAGTGTTCACTGTCCATACATATAATTCTTTTCCTTCTTTGTGTATTTTATTGACAAGAGCACTATTCACATTCGATGCCTCTACGCTAAAATGATCAGCTTTATCTAGAGAAATAATATTCCCAATTGCCAAACTCATAACATAGACAGTTTCAATATTTTTATCATATTTTTTGATATGTTCTAAGACACTATACACCTGAGATGTAATTACACAATCATCTTCATAATGATTTGCTTTTATAATATCGATTACGGTCTTCTCAAAATTTTTTTCTTTTCCAGTTGGCTTCAATTCAATATTTAATTTCATATGATTAAACTTAGCCCATGATATTACATCTTCTAATAAAGGTATTCTCTCATTTTTATACTTTTTATCAAAAAAACTACCTGCATCTAATTCTTTTATTTCATTATAATTCATCGATATTACATCTTTATTGACTCCTGTTATACGATATAAGTTTGTGTCATGAGAAACAATAATTTTTCCATCCTTTGTTTGTTGCACATCCAATTCTATCCAATCAGCACCCATTTTTTTTGCACCTTTGAAAGCACTCATTGTATTTTCAGGATAGTGAACAGAAGCACCTCGATGAGCAGTTACTTCCATTGTTCTCACATACTCAATCTTTAAATTATATTTTCCTTTATATAATCCATATGTAAAAAAGGAACCTAGTATTATACTCAAAATTCCTAAACCAACAATCCATTTTTTGATCTTTTTTGTCTGTTGGTAGCTTTCTGGATGGACCTCAAAGTGTATTGACTTAATTTTTTCTTGCTTTTTCATTTTATGTAAATAAAACAAAACACTAATACTTGCATAACTAATAGGTGTCGATAATAGCGAAATAAAAATAAAAGATAAAGCAAGGAAAATCCAAATAATCGTAGAAGAAACACTCTTCAATAATATCCATTTTTTAAAAATTTGATTCAATAATAGAATCAGTAAAATACCAATTATAATATATAATAAGTAAAAAAGAGCGATTGAAATTTGTACCACTATGAATGTAAAAATATCTTTCAATAAATTTTTATGGCTTAATATTTTACTTTTCTTTCTTGCTTCTTTAAAGGAAACATCCTCTAATACAAAATAATGTAACGAATAAATCCACCTAAATAAAAGAAAAACGAAAAAAAGAAACAGAACAATCAATAGACTTAATAAAAATGGATTCTTAATAATAAAATCTAAAATAAATTCTGGAATTTGAATTGTTGTAATAAAACTAGAAGTCAAACCAATATTTAAAAATGGAATCAAAAATAAAACCAAAAACGCAAGTGGAATATTCCGAATTTTGCAAATAGACTTACATTTCCTTAAAGAAATACGAAAAGCATCTAAAGCTTTTATTTTCTTTTTTTGATAGGAACCATCCAATAAAATAATAATCGTTGTTATATCAATCATGGTGTAAAAAGTCATAAGCAAAATTAATATAAGTAACATCACGATAGTAAATGGATTCAGTAAAAAAGAAGATACATTTTCTATAGTAATATATTGATATCCTGTTATTTTCATAATACTCGTAAAACTCTTTAAAAAAATAGGAGTAAAGATGAAAAAACTTAATAATTTAAATACGAATTCAAAACGTATTAAAGAAGCTTTATTATAATTCATTATTTCAAATATTTTTTTTACTCTATTCATGTGTTCTTCCTACTTTCATGATGATTGCATATTTTTCATTACAAATTGTACTAAATTTTTCGCAGCATCTTTATGAATAACTTGATTTTGATGTTTCATCATCTCTGCTTGTAAATTTCGATCTGCTAATATCTTTTTTGTATTTTCAATCACTTCACTCATAGTATTGCATACTAAGCTTAACTGATTTTGTTGAAAGAATTTAGCATTATAATTTTCAACACCAGGGATTGGCATAATATGAATCATAGGTCTATTTAAAATAGCTACTTCCGTACTTGTAAGACCCCCTGGCTTTGTTAAAATAACATCACACTCTTTCATATAATCATTCATATTATGAATAAATCCTTTCACAATTAAATTAGGATGTTTTAGATTTGATAAATTTTTAAATAATTTTTGATTATGACCACAAATAACAATGACATAAACATCGATCGCATCTAAAATTTTTTGCACAAGCTTTTTTAAATTGCCAAATCCCATACTACCAGATGTTATTAATATAGTAGGTTTATCCTTTTTTAAAGACAAATGACTTTCATGCTCTCTAAAATCCGTTGAAATCGGTATTCCAATTGGGAGCAAAACTTTTTCGTCAATACCTTTACTTGTAAATTCACTTTTTAAAGATTCATGAGGGATGACAAAATAATCTGGAGTTGTCTCATTCCAAAATGGAATGTTTGTATAATCTGTAGCCACATTGATCAGTTTAATATCAAAACCATCTTTTTTTAAAGCAGTAATAGCCATAGCTGGAAAAAGATGTGGACAAATGACAACATCATAATGATAATCTTGAATAAATTTTAATATTTTATGTTTTGCCAGCTTATTTAACTCATAAACAGGGCTTGTTAATCCGACTTTACTGTACGTTTCTCCTAATTTATAAATTCCTTCAAATATTTTCCCTTTTCCTTGTGTTGATTTTAAATATATTCTTTCTATTTTTTTTGATAATTTGGTACCGAGAATGCTGAAATAATCAACAAAATCGCATGTAATATGATTCCGATTAAATTCGCTTTTGATATATTGTCCACAAGAATTATGTCCCCCACCAGTACTACAAGATAACACTAATATTTTCATCTAATCACTCCAACTGTTATTAAACATATTATATAAATAACTTTTATTAAATGTTTGATCCAAAAATTTTTCATAAATATTACTTGGGGCAATCCCTCTTTCACATTCCTTTGCTCTTATAACGGCACTTACTGTAAGAGCAAAATCAAAGAGTAAAAAGAATAATAAAAATATCATACATTTTTTTCCTATATTTTTTGGCATTTTTTGAATGATTTTTTCAAGATATGGATAAACATACTTAATCCAAACAATCCCAAGAATTCCCCAAAGACAAGACATAATAAAACATATTCTACCATGGATATTTAAAAACATACCACTATAATCCCAAGCTGAAAATCCTAATACAAGTTGCATCCCCCAACTCATAATATATTCTAATATAGAACCTAAAAAGAAACTGATAAAAAAGAGAGAAGTATTTCCTTTATCTTTATATTTATATAATAGAAAAGTTAAAGCACAAGCACAAATACCATAACAAATATCAAAAGGACCAATTACAAGTGCAGAATGGTTGATAAATTCACCATGCAGTAATAAGCTAAATAAGACTTCACAAATCCATCCAAACACACTTCCTAATATAAATAACCAAAACATATTATAAAATTCTATCTTTTGTTTTTTACTACGCTTTTTCAACTCGTTCACCTACTACAATATAGTATTACTAAAATCATTTTAACACAAGAGATCTTTTCTTTATAGAGGTTTTAAAAAATATAACATTTTATTTGACTCTTTGTTTAACAATTTAGTAGTAATAATTGATTTTTATGAAATCGTTCTTAAATATTTTATTCATTTTCTAACATATGCTCAAATAAATAAGAAAAAATGTAACCTGATATACAAAAATAGCCTCTATTTTTCAATAGAAGCTTCAGAAATGTTTATATTTTTTGATTTACAAAACATAAATAATCACTTTTTATTAATAAATTGTTTTGTCTTCTTTAGAACAAAATTTCAAAAATGTCTTTATAGTTTCATCGTGATCCATGGCAATTAATGATAATAGAGATTGCTCCTCTTTTCTTGATAATTTTTCTAAATATTGATAAATCATATCATCTCGAAAGCCAATTTCGGCAGCATCTTCCTTGGTATTTCCATAATATACTTTTTGAATCCCAGCCCAAATAATGGCAGATAAACACATAGGGCAAGGATAACAACTGGTATATAAAACACAATCCTTTAAGTGATAAGTTCCCAAGTACAGACAAGCATCTCTAATTGCCATGATTTCAGCATGTGCGGTAGGGTCATTATTTTTTAATACATGATTATTTCCTTTTCCAATTATTTTACCATCTTTGACCACAACAGCTCCAAATGGACCTCCAGCATTCGTTTTTAAGTTTTCTTGAGCCAGATTATCTGCCTCTTTCATATATTGATTCATATTCATCCTCTCTAGCGAACAATGCCCATTTTTTCTTTCATGTTTTCATATTTAGCTTTCGCAAGCGCAATCGATTTTTGAATACCTTTATCTAAAATCATATCAAGTTCATTTCCGTTTAATAGGACTTCATATTTCCTTTGAATTTCTTCAAGTCTTGTTGCGATAATATCGGCCACATACTTTTTAAACTCTCCATAATTTTTCCCGACAAATTTTTTTTCAATAGCTTCTATTTTTTGACCACTCAATACAGAAGCAATGTTTAAAAGATTCGAAATTCCAGGTTTCTTTTCTTCATCAAAATGCACATTCATCTCACTATCCGTTGTGGCACGCATGATCTTTTTTGTTACAACTTCTCGACTATCAAACATCGTAATTACACCCTGAGGATTTTCCTCCGATTTGCTCATTTTTTTTGTTGGATCTTTTAAATCTTTAATTTTTGTACCCTCTTTAGCAATATAAGGTTCTGGTAACACAAAGGTTTCCCCATATTTATGATTAAAATGTTCTGCAATATCACGTGCTAATTCGACATGTTGTTTTTGGTCAATGCCAACAGGAACAAAGTTTGTATCACAATAAAGAATATCAGCTGCCATTAAAACAGGATAAGTGAAAAGTCCAACCGAAAAATTGGCATTTTGTTTGCTTTTTTCTTTAAACTGTATCATTCTACTTGCCTCGCCAAATGGAGTTGTACACTCTAATAACCAAGAAATTGCAGGAATATAAGGATTTTCTGATTGAAGATAGATGAGAGTCTTTTCTTTATCTACTCCACAAGCAATATACATAGCAATAAATTTACGAATTCTCTCTCTTAATTCTTGAGGATCTTGATAAACTGTCAAAGCATGTAGATCTGCTACAAAAAGATACACCTCTTCATAATCTTTCTGCATATTTACAAGAGGTACAATCGCTCCTATATAATTTCCTAATGTAAATTCCCCTGTTGGTTTTAAACCAGTCAATAATTTTGCCATACATTTCCTCCTATTTTAATTCTTCTTGAGATTTGCTATTTAAATATAAGTCAGCACGCCGTCCTAGTTTATAGGCATAGTACCCTGCGCTAGCGACCATAGCTCCATTATCTGTACAGTATGCAAGGGGTGGAATAGAGACTTTAACATCTAATTCTTTCCCCAATTCTAAAACAGCACTTCTTAATCCTTGGTTAGCAGATACTCCTCCTGCAACAATTAAGTTTTTACACTTTGTTTCACAAAGAGCTTTTTTTGTCTTTTTTATTAAAGTATCTATAACAACTTTTTGAAAAGATGAAGCTAAGTTTTCTCTATTCAGTGTTTCTCCTTTTTGTAAAATATGGTGATGTAAGTTAATCACTGCACTTTTTAATCCACTAAAACTAAAATTATAACTATCATCATCCAAAGGATACGGTAATGAATAAGTTGCTTTGCCATGACTAGCAAGTTGATCAAGAAGTGGCCCCCCTGGATAAGAAAGGCCAATGACTCTTGCTACTTTGTCATAACATTCTCCTACAGCATCATCCAAAGTACCTCCTAACTTTTTAAATGAAAAATGGTCTTTCATAAAAACGAGCTCTGTATGTCCACCACTGACAATTAATGCAAGAAGAGGGAAAGTTAAAGGTTCCAAAAAACTGTTCGCGTAAATATGACCTGCAATATGATGAACAGGAATAAGTGGTTTTTCATAGAGATAGGAAAGGGTTTTTGCTGCTTCTAAACCAACCAGCAAGGAACCAATCAGCCCAGGACCATAAGCAATTGCAATCGCATCAATATCTTTCATTGTAAGATTTGCTTTTTTAAAACATTCATCAAGAACAACAGTAATATTTTTGATATGTTCACGGGATGCAATTTCAGGTACCACTCCTCCATAGTTTTTATGAATATCAATCTGTGAAGAAACAATATTAGCCAAGCATTCAACACCATTTTTCACAATGGAAATACTAGTTTCATCACAACTACTTTCAATTCCTAAAATATAAGTGTCTTTCACATCATCACTTCCATTTTCTTTTATTTATTGTACCATAAAAGACTTTTTGTTTCTATCAAAAGAGTCTTTTTTGTCATCTTTTGCTTTTTAATTGCTTTTGAAAGCAGCTCTTTGTTGAAATCGTCACAATTTTTCTCTTTACTTCTCATAAATCATATCAAAAAGAAAAGTTTCTAACATTTGTTAAAAACTAGTTTTTTTTCCATTAAAATTCCATTCATTCCCTGATAATAATGCTCTCTTTTCGCAACTTTTTGAAATCCCATCTTTTGATATAAATGAATTGCATTTTGATTATCTTCTCGCACCTCTAAAGTGATATTTTCAATTTGATTTTGCTTAGCAATTTGTATCAGGTGTTCAAGAAGTACAGTACCAATCCCCTTATTTTGAAAATCACGATGAACAAAAAATTGTTCAATTTCCATACGCTCATAGATTTGGGTATAAAGAAGATAACCTACTATTTTTTCCTCTTCTTCATATATAAGATAGAACAGAAATGGATTTTCTTTTTCCTTTTCCCACACAGTTAAAAATCCTACTATATCATAATCCCCATTTATCTGTGGATTATTTCCTTGTATCATTTTAGCCATTCATTTTTTCCTCAGCTTCTGTTTGTTTCAAGTAACAAGGATTCACAAGATGAGGAGAAATACTTTCGCGATTTTGATACGTTTCTATTATTTTTTGACAATTTGGAAGATAAGATGCTGTCATGAGTCCCTCAAAATGATCATTACTTACAACGTGGTATGGTTCATATGATTGCGCCTTTTTTAAGAGATCTTCTAGATAATAATATCCATCTGGTATAATAGCTTTTCCTTCTTTATAAAGTGCTCCATAAACATAACCCCTTCTTGCATCAATCAGTGGCATAACAACCGAAGAAGTAGAGGAAACAACCATTGCTTCCAAAGAGGAAATCATAGTAATATCCTTTTGAAGAGCCCAAGCATAAACTTTGGCAATCGTCATACCAATACGAATTCCTGTAAATGAACCAGGGCCACTGCAAACAATTATTTTATCCACTTCATTTGGGGAAATGGAAACCTCTTCTAGCATTTGTTTTAAAAGAGGAAGAGCTTCTTTAGACATATCTTTTTCAAGTTGTTTTTGAATTTGATTGACTACTTTTCCATCTTGATAAAGAGCCGTACAAAAAAGACTCGATGATGTGTCTAAATAAAGAACTGTCATAAGACAGCCTCACATAAATCTTCATATTGGATTCCATAAGGGGTAATCGTAATCACTCGTGTATCCTCATCTTCACCACTCATACGTAATTTAATTTCCAAACGTTCCTTTGGCAACATTTCTTCTATCATATCTGCCCATTCAATAATAGTAATACCGCCTTTAGTAAAATAATCTTCGATACCTAACTTATCTTTTCCACTATCTAAACGATATACATCCATATGGTAAAGAGGCATCTCCCCACTTTCATATTCCTTAATAATATTGAACGTTGGAGAAGTGACTTCTTCTTCAACTTCTAAAGCAGAAGCAAAACCTTTTGTAAAAACAGTTTTTCCACTTCCAAGATCTCCCATTAAACAAATGACCATATTTGGAAATTTTTCAGATTCAATATTTTGTGCAAGTTCTATTGTATCTTTTTCACTGTAAGAAGTTATTTTATAATTCATTTTTTCACCTCGTATATAATTAATCACATAAAACATTATAGCAATAAAAAAAGAATTCTTACAAGCAATTCTATTCTTTTTGCTAAATTTTACAAATTTTCTATATTTTTCTTAACTTGTCTTAAGATATAGTTTACATTTTCTTCCTGTTTTTTTTGATCTTGAACCTGTAGACAATGATTTAATGTATAATGCCCTAAACATATCATATTCGCACTTTCCTGAAAAAGTCCTAAAGAAGTGATTGCCCCTTCACTACTATAGTTTTCTTTACCTTCAGCACCAATTGCAATATGAATGGTTTTCTTTCCTTCTAATTCATGTCCTGCATAGAGAGGATTTAGACGATCCATAAAAACTTTAATATCTGAAGATAGTAAATTCCAACGTACAGGTGTAATGAAAATTAAGAGGGAAGCCTCTCTAACTCGTTTTATATTTCCTATCATATCATCTTTAAAATCACAAAATCCTTTTTGATCACAATCCATACAGCCTGTGCACAAATAGATTTTTTGATTCCCAGGTACAATATAAGAAACAGGAACACGCATATTTTTGAGCATAGATACAATTTTTTTACCCAGATATAGGCAATTGCCTTCTCTTCTTGAACCAATAATCACTAATACTTTTCTCAAAGTTTATCACCTATTAATAGGATGGAAAAAAGAAGGAACTTTATACAAAAAAAAGAGATTTTCTCTTATAAACAAAAAAAATCTTGGCAACTTCCTATTTTCGCATACACTATCGTCGGCGTTAGAGTGCTTAACTTCTGTGTTCGGGATGGGAACAGGTGTACCCACTCTGCTATCGTTACCAAGAAAATATTAGAGAAATTGTTCTCTGAAAACATAGATATTGTGTTCATCAAATTATTAATGGGATTAAATCCTCGATTTATTAGTACTGGTCAGCTCAACATGTCACCATGCTTCCACCTCCAGCCTATCAACCTCATCGTCTTTGAGGAATCTTACTGTATAAACATGGGAAAACTCATCTTAAAGTTGGCTTCCCGCTTAGATGCTTTCAGCGGTTATCCATTCCCTACATAGCTACTCTGCGCTGCAACTGGCGTTACAACAGATACACCAGAGGTAGGTCCATCCCGGTCCTCTCGTACTAAGGATAGCTCTCTTCAATTTTCCTACGCCCACAACGGATAGGGACCGAACTGTCTCACGACGTTCTGAACCCAGCTCGCGTGCCACTTTAATGGGCGAACAGCCCAACCCTTGGAAGCGAATCCACCTCCAGGATGTGACGAGCCGACATCGAGGTGCCAAACACCACCGTCTATGTGAACTATTGGGTGGTATCAGCCTGTTATCCCCAGGGTAACTTTTATCCGTTAAGCGACGACCATTCCATACTGTATCGTCTGATCACTAAGTCCTACTTTCGTATCTGCTTGACTTGTAGGTCTCGCAGTCAAGCTCCCTTATACCTTTACGCTCTTAGAATGATTTCCAAACATTCTGAGGGAACCTTTGAGCGCCTCCGTTACTTTTTGGGAGGCGACCGCCCCAGTCAAACTGCCCACCAGACACTGTCCCTGAACCGGATAACGGTTCTAGGTTAGAAATTCAATAGGCTAAGGGTGGTATTCCAAGGATGACTCAACTAGAACTGGCGTCCTAGCTTCAACGTCTCCCACCTATCCTCTACATAACATACCGAACTTCAATATCAAGCTACAGTAAAGCTCCATGGGGTCTGTCCGTCCTGTTGCGGGTAACCTGCATTTTCACAGGTATTAAGATTTCACCGAGTCTATGGTTGAGACAGTGCCCAGATCATTACACC
>CANQDI010000032.1 GCA_947591575.1 uncultured Bacilli bacterium
GAAGCCAAAAAGAAAGTACGAGCAGAAGGAGAAGTTTATGGGGAAGTGTGGTATACAGTATCTGTTCTTTTACCTGTTGATCAACAGGAAGAAAAAGTGGTAGGAAAACCAAAGAAAAAGTTGGTTCTTCATTTTTTAAATCATGTGATTGATTTTGAAGATGGTTATTATAAAACAAAAAAAACAGTTCCTATTTTAAAAAGTTTCTTATTACCGATTTCTTTAGAATTTTCCACGATGGAAGAAGTAAAGATGACAACGAAACATTACGACTTAATCACAGGAGAAAAAGAGGGAATTCGATTGGCTCGTGAAAAACTATTAGTCAAGTTAGATGAAAATAGTTCAATTCTCTCACAAAAAGTTTTGAAAAAAGAGAGGAAAGGAAGTAAAATATATATAGAGGTTTTTTTTAAAGTAAAAGAAAATATTGTTACATATCAATCTTTAGAAAATATCGATTTAACTCAAGAAAATCAAACCAAAGAAGAGGGGTAGATTTATGTTTGAACACTTAGCAAATACAATTGAATCAGTCTTTGCATCTTCCTTACCAATGGTTGTTATTTCTTGTGTTGTTTTAGCATCGCTTCGTATTTGCTATTTATATAAAAATAAAAAGCACTTCGTTTTTTATCAAGAGTTATTTTTTTTAAGTTTTATCATTTATATTTTATGTTTATTCCAAGTGGTTACTTTTCAAGATTCCTCTTCTTTAGGTGGAAATAACTTTGTTCCCTTTCAAGAAATTTTTCGATATTCTTTTGGTAGTCGTCTTTTCTTAAAAAATGTATTTGGAAATCTTTTATTATTTCTTCCCTATGGTTTTTTTGTAGGATGTTATTTAAAAAGTGAAAAACCAATGGAGGTCTTTGTTTTGTCAGCAATTGCATCCATTGCCATTGAAAGCACACAGATGGTAATTGGCCGTGTTTTTGATGTAGATGATATTCTTTTAAATGTACTAGGAGGAACTTTAGGATTTTATTGTTATTACTGGATGCAAAAGATTGGGAATCTTTGGCCAAAAGTTTTTCATACAACTTGGTTTTTAAATATATTATCGGTGGTATTACTTATGTTAGTAATTACTCTAATTTAGGAGGAAATCATGAAACACAATCAAGTAGAATTTTATAATGAGACAAAAAAAGAAATCCCTTTTTTTGATGAACTTAAAAAAATACTAGAAGATGCTATGAAAGTCGAGCATCTTAAAAAAACTTCTTTTAATGTTATTTTCGTGGATCGAAAGAAAATTCATCAGTTAAATAAAGAATATCGTCATATCGATCATGAAACAGATGTGATTACCTTTGCGTTAGAAGATGAAAGTAGCGTTCGTTTACCTAAAGGAATACGTGTATTAGGGGACATTTATATTTGTGTACCGAAGGCAGTAGAACAAGCAAAAGAATATGGTCATTCTTTTGAAAGAGAACTTTCCTTTTTAGCTGTTCATGGTTTTTATCATTTATTAGGGTATGATCATCAGACGAAAGAAGAAGAGGAGATTATGTTTTCAAAACAAGAAGCTATTTTATCGAAAAATGGAATAGAAAAGTAGAAAGGAATAGAATATGAAAGTTGGTTTTGTTTCATTGGTAGGACGTCCAAATGTTGGAAAAAGTACTCTTTTAAATAGTTTATTACATTTTCATCTTGCCATTACTTCTCCTGTTGCATCAACCACAAGAAATGTCATTCAAGGAATTTATGAAGATGAGGATGCCCAAATTGTTTTTGTTGATACACCAGGAATTCACAAACCTAATCATAAGTTAGGAAGTCTTTTAAATAAAAAGGCTTATCAAAATGGTTTGGATGGTGTTGATGTTATTTTATTTTTAGTAGATGCTTCTAAAGGAATAGGTAAAGGAGATCAGTTTATTCTTCAAAAATTAAAGGCAAGTGAAGTTCCTGTTTTCCTTATATTAAATAAAATAGATCAAATGAAAAAAGAAAAGATTCTTCCTATTATTCAAGAGGCGAAAGATCTCTATCCTTTTAAAGAAGTCATTCCTATCTCGGCTCTTAAAAAAGAAAATACTAATACTCTTTTGAAAGTATTAAAAGAATATTTACCTGACGGTGAGAAAATGTATCAAGATGGAGAACTTACCAATGTCACTACAAAATTTATCATGGCTGAATTGGTTCGAGAAAAGTTGTTAGAGCGATTGCGAGACGAAGTCCCCCATAGTGTGACTTGTTATGTTGAAGACTATGAAGAAGAAGAAAATCTTGTTCATATACAGGTTTTAATTGTAGTAGATCGTGCTCATCTAAAGAAAATCATTATTGGAAAAAATGGTTCGATGTTAAAAGAAGTAGGATGTTTAGCACGAAAGGATATGGAACATTTTTTAGGAAAGAAAGTGTTTTTAAAAACTTATGTAAAAACAATAGAAAACTGGCGAGATGAAGAAAAATATCTAATAGAACTTGGATTAAAAGAAGATGAATAATTCTCTATCCTTTTTCCCATCTTATAAATAGGTGAGCAAAATGGAAGAATTATTGTGGAAATTATTTAAAGAAACAGGCAATATAAAATATTATTTATTGCATCAAGAAATCAAAAAAAGAAGTGATGAAGATGAAAATCATAAGTGTCGAGGGGATTTGTCTTAGTGAGACAAATTATAGTGAATCAAGTAAAATTTTAAATATTTATACCAAAGAATATGGTATGATTGGGGTATTATCGAAAAGCTGTCGTAATATGAAAAGTAAACTACGAGCTGTTTCAAGAAAATTAATTTATGGAACATATCATCTCTATTATAAAGAAAATGGTCTTTCTACTTTGATAGGAGTTGATGTCATCAATGCATATTTAAAAACAACAATGAATTTAGAAAGAGTGACTTATGCTTCTTATTTGGTTGATTTGACCTATCAAGTAGTAAGACAAGGTACTGATGAATGTGTTTTAGATACTTTAGTAGCGACTCTTCAAAAAATAGAAGAGGGGATGGAAGCGTCTACTTTAACAAATATTTATGAAGTAAAGATGTTAGGACATTTAGGAGTCCTTCCAAGTCTTGATGGTTGTGCAGTTTGTGGAAATAAGACGAATATTGTAACCATTAGTAGCGATAAAGGTGGACTTCTTTGTGGTTCTTGCTTTGAAAGTGGAGTAGATAAAATTGTTTCATCTTTTACCATTAAACTGTTACGCATGTATTATTACGTAGATATTGCAAAGATTAGCAAAATGGATATTGATGAAACAAGTGAACGAGAAATTGATACATTTTTAGAAGAATATTATGAAAAGTATACAGGTGTGATTACGAAAAGTAAAAAAATGTTAAAAGAAGTGAAAAAAATTCGTTATCAGGAAGAGATGAAAGGATCATGAGAAAATGCTATTTTTTATGGAGCCTGTTCTTTTTCTTGTGTTTTCTTTTTTGGACTTTTCTTTATTTATCTGGTGCTTTGACAACCTTAGATCAACAAGTTCGACTGTTTTTTGAACACCTTTCTTTTCCTTTTCAATACCAAGTTGCCTCATTCTTCTCTTTTTTTGCTTCTTTTCCCATCTTACTTGTTATTACGATTTTCTTTTTCTTTTTCTTTCCAAAGAAAAAAGCAAAGGTATATTTGCTACTTAACCTTTCTTTGTCTACTTTTTTAGTACATGGAATGAAACTGTTAATCAAAAGAGAAAGGGGAGTTCCTTTTTTTGGAGAAGTTTTAAAGGATTATAGTTATCCAAGTGGTCATACGATGGCAGCGATTTGTTTTTATAGTTTTTTTCTTCTTTTTTTGATAAAAGGGATTCATCAAAAAGGACTTCGAAATGTTGCTACAATGATTTGTATTTTGTTTATTTTACTGATTCCTTTATCAAGGCTTCTTTTAGGTGTTCACTATTTTTCAGATGTGGTTGCTTCTTTCTTGTTAGCTTTTTTCTTTATGAATTTTCTTTTAGGAATGCTCAAGAGTGTTGATGCACTTTTAGAATAGTGATTATCGTGATGCAAATCTCCTTTCTTTTCCAAAAAGATTGCCATTTTGGATGTTAAAAATTATAATAATGCTACTAGGAGGAATGAATGATGACTGTTCAAAATGTTCTTTTCATGGATGAAATGATTATAAATGAATTAGAAGGTATTTTAGACTATTCTTTAAAAAAAAGTCTTTCAGGACGAATGATTTATATGATCACAGATGAAGATTTATTGCCAAGTGAAAAGAAAGAAAAAGCACGAATGCTTCATCTTCAAATTTATGATATCTTTTCCAAAAATCAGCCAATTGGGGAAATGATTTATCAAGCAAAATTCAGTGAATCAAAAAAGATGCTATTAGTGACATCTTCTCCTCTTAAAATTGATGAAGGAAATCAGGAAAGAATTACTACCTGTTTTTATCATCGAGATAGGAATGATATAAGCTTTATTACAAGTGACTATGAAGTTACAGATGCCAAACAACTTTTGAAAATACTGAAAACAAGGTAGCTTATTTCTTTCATGAAGAGTTTAGCGGTGGAATAGATTTTTGGTAACTTTTTCTAAGAGAATCAGTAAAGATATAGGAAACTTTCTATATACTAAAAAATTTGTCTATTCTATTGCAATAAAAAAGCTTGAAAGAAAGAATAAAAAAGATTATACTGAAAGAAAGAACGCGATGATAAGGCTTGGAAACCTTTAGCGATATGATAGAAAGAGATTCTATTGGAATAAATAAGGTGGAACCGCGGGATTATGCTCGTCCTTATAAGATAGTCTCTTTTTTTTAATTGAAGGAGGAAGTACGTTGGAAAAAAGATGGAATGTGTCCAAATCAGGAAAAAATTTTCTTGTAGAGGAGAAAGGTCATCCCAAGATGTTTGCAAGTGAAAAAACATTAGAAACTACGATTCAAAGACAAATTAAGACGATGAGGGTTCATCATTTGTTTTATCAATGGATTGGATCTAACACTTATGAGCTTTATGCGAGAAATGATCATGACCGTCTTTGGATTCGAGGAAATACTTTTATGAATCCTATTTTCAAGAAGGCATTTGATCAAAGTATTGAACCTTTAGAAGAAAATTTAAAAGAAATTCTTTTAGAAGAAAACAATAAAACGTTCTTATTGGTTCATCTGATACCTTCTCATATTGGTTCTAGTACCTCTTATCATTTAGAAAGAACAAATGATGTTACGTTTCTTACTTGGAAATATCCATGGAGTGAAAAAGAAATACCTTTAGCAGTGTTTGATTTTCTTTCGACAGCAAGAAATGTAATGGGAAAAGAAAATCTAAAAGCAGAAGAAGTTGATGCAGCTAGGATAAAAGAACGTTATTCTCAAGGTGCGCTGATTGTAGAAGGGGATTCTTTTGTAAAAGTGTTAAAACGAGAAAACAAAAAGTAGAAAGGAGAAAAGAATGAATCTATTTATTGGATGTGGTAGTAGTAATCATCTTACCATTGAAACTTATCAAAGTGCCTTACAAGTAATGAAGTCTCTTGCCGAAATACCTGATGTTCATTTAGTCATTGGAGGTGCCTCATCTGGTTTATTGGCAGCATGTTATCAAATTTTTCGTGAATATCAAAAGGAAGTAACCATCATTCTTGATGCAACAAGAGAAAAAGAAAAAAAAGAATATGAAATGATGGGCGCAACTGTGATGATAGAAGATACAGCAATAGATCGTACGAAACGATGTTATGAAGAAAGTGATATGGCTCTTTTTCTTGATGGTGGGATTGGAACGATTGCCGAGTTTTGGTCTTTTTTAGAAGCCAAATTAACAAATCATCGAGATTATCCTATTCATCTTTATAATCAAACAGGCGCTTATGATGCAGTTTTGTATACACTAGAAGATGGTAAAGAGCGAGGGATGATTTTACCTAAGGATGTACATGATTGGTTTCAACAAGATAGAAACATTGATCAAGTAATTCAAGGAGTCACTACTAGGTTAAAGCAAATGAAGGAACAAAAAGGAGGAGTGGAATCATGTCAACATTCACAATGGAAAAATTAGTTGCTTATTGTAAGCAATATGGATTTATTTATCAAGGGAGTGAGATCTATGGTGGTCTTGCTAATACTTGGGATTATGGTCCTTTAGGGGCAAAATTAAAAAATAATGTGAAAGATGCTTGGAGAAAAAGATTTATTCAAGAAAGAGAAAATGCATATGAGTTAGATGCAGCCATCTTAATGCATCCAAAGGTTTGGGAAGCAAGTGGGCATGTTGCCAGTTTTTCAGATCCTTTAGTTGATTGTAAACACTGTAAAAAGAGATTTCGTGCTGATAACTTAATTGATGAGTTTGATCCAAATGCCCATGCAGATGGGATGAGTCAAAAACAAATGGTTTCTTATATTCAAGAAAATAAAATTCCGTGTCCTCATTGTGGTGCAAGCGATTTTACCGATATTCGTCAGTTTAATTTAATGTTTGAAACACATCGTGGAGTAACAGAAGATGCCAAAAGTAAAATCTATTTACGGCCAGAAAATGCGCAAGGAGAGTATGTCAATTTTCTCAATGTTCAAAGAACCATGCGAGCAAAATTACCATTTAGTATTGGTCAAATTGGGAAAGCATTTCGAAATGAAATTACGCCTGGAAACTTTACCTTTCGTACGATTGAATTTGAGCAGATGGAGTATCAAACCTTTTGTAAAGAAGGTATGGATAGTGAACTTTATCATTACTTCAAAGAGTATGCAAAACAGTTCTTTATAGATTTAGGGCTTCCTGCTTGTAAACTACGCTATCATGATCATGAAAAATTGGCGCATTATGCCAAAGAAGCTTGCGATATTGAGTATCAATTTAACTTTGGTTGGGGTGAGATCAATGGAACACATAACCGAACTAATTATGATTTGTCTCGTCATCAAGAATATTCAAAAGAAAATCAGAGTTATTTAGATCCAGATACTAATGAAAGATATATTCCTTACATTATTGAATCAACTGTAGGTTGTGACCGCCTTATATTGGCTCTTCTTGATCAGTGTTATGAGGAAGAAACACTTGAAAATCATGAAACAAGAGAAGTGATGCATTTTCATCCTTATCTTGCACCATATAAAGTAGCTGTCTTACCGCTTGTCAAAAAATATCAAGGAGAAAAAGCTCGTGAAATTTACAAAGAACTTTCAAAGACTTTTGCAACACAGTATGATGAAGCAGGAAGTATTGGAAAACGTTATCGTAGACAGGATGCAATTGGAACACCTTTTTCTATTACAGTAGACCAAGATACGTTGGATAAAGGAACGGTTACGGTTCGTGAAAGGGACACGATGCAACAAATTACATTACCGTTAGAAGAGGTAAAACAATATCTTTTGGAAAGAGTTACTTTTGAATGAAACCAGTGATTGGAATTCCCTTACGAAGTGCTTTAAATTTTCAAAATGCTTCAATGGAATATCTTTTTGAAAAAGTACGTTTACCTTTTAAAAACTTGGGAGCGATCGTCTTACCCATTCCTTATGTGCAACCAAAAGATATTTGGAATACAAAAGGAAGTGAACTTGCCTTTGTAACAGAAGAAGAAAAAGAAGAAATTCGCTTCTTTTTAAATCAATGCGATGGCCTTTTTTTGGCAGGAGGAGATAAGTTTATTGAGCAGGACCGTATTCTCTATGAGATGGCTGTTCAAAGAAAAATGCCTGTTTTTGCAACATGCCTTGGCATGCAAGCAATTGCAACTATTGGTAATGAAGTTAAACTTCAAGAAATCAAATCATCTATCCGTCATCAAAGAAGAAAAGATTGTCGCTACGCTCATACTGTAAAGATTCGAAAAGACTCTCTTCTTTATGAAATAGTAGGAAAAGAAGTTATTCAAGTCAATAGTTTTCATAAAAAGTGTGTCTATTCAAGTCCTAAATTTATTGTGACTGCAAGGGCAAGTGATGGGGTTATTGAAGCTATCGAGCCAAAAGAAGATCATTTTTGTATTGCAGTTCAATGGCATCCAGAATTGATGCCATATGATGAAGATGCTAATAAACTTTTATCTGCTTTCTATGAACAAACGAAACAATATCATTTACAAAAAGAAAAACAAAAATCCTTAGGAGATAAAAATGGATTATCAAATACTTGTCAATAAAAGTCATCCTTATCGAGAAGAAATGGGAAAAATGCGAAAACTGATTGTCGTAAAAAATGCGAAGAAAGAAAAATTTCAAATTGAAAAGGAAACCTATCGTGCGTATAAACGACTCCAAAAAGATGTAAAAAAAGAAGGAATCATGATTGAATTAATTGCTGCTTATCGCACAAAAGAGATGCAATCTTATCTTTATCAAAACTATGAGAAAATCTACGGAAAATCTTTTTCTCAAAAATATGTTGCACCTTCTGGGTTTAGTGAACATCATACGGGTCTTGCTATTGATATAGGACTGGTCGTTGATGGAGTCCTTTATGAAAATAATGAAGATCTGTTTACTTATTTATCTCTTTTAAAACATATTGAAACAAAACTTTCCCAATACGGATTTATTTTACGTTATCCTAAAGGAAAAGAACAAATTACAGGATATTCCTATGAACCTTGGCATTTTCGCTATGTAGGAAATCCTCTTGCAACAGATCTTTTTCATCGGGGAATTACTTTAGAAGAATATTCTACTTCGCTCGTAAATAAAAAAGGCTAATTGGCCTTTTTCTTGCTTCTTAATATAAATTTTGATATAGTAAAATAGAAGATAGGATTCTATCATGGATAGAAAGGGAAGTTTATGAAGTTACGAAAAAAAAGATGCATTGCTATTTTATTATTTTTATTGGGAATTTGTTTCATTGCAAGTAGTATTGCTTATACGATTTTGTCCTCTCCAATGGATCGAAAGGACAATCAAGAAATTGAAGTGATTATCCCAAATGGTATGACTAATATAAATGTTGGAAAGGTATTAGCCTCAAAAGGTCTTATTCGAAATACGATGTTTTTTAGAATTTTTTTAAGATTGAATCAGGCAGGTACAATTAAAGCGGATGTCTATCAATTAAAGAAGAGTATGTCTATGAATGAAATTGTTACGATTTTAACAGAAGGTACTCATTCTAATCCTAATGCTATTATGGTTACTTTTCCAGAAGGAAAAAATATGAAAGAGTATGGCGCTATTTTGGAAAAAAATACAAAAATTAAATCGACCGATTTTCTTTCGAAAATGCAAGATAGGACATATATAAGTAGTCTTATTTCGAAATATTGGTTCTTGACAGATGCTATTTTAAATGAGAACATCTATTATCCATTAGAAGGATATTTAGCCCCAGATACTTATCAATTTAATGATGAAAATGTGACCATTGAAGAAGTTGTTTTAACGCTTCTTGATGAAACAGAAAATCGTCTTAAAGATTTTAAAACAGCTTTAGAGACACAACAAAATATTCATGATATATTTACATTGGCATCCATTGCTCAATTAGAAGGAATTCATTCTGAAGATCGAAAGATGATCGTTGGAGTGTTTCAAAATCGTCTCCGTTCAGGAATGAATCTTGGAAGTGATGTAACGACTTATTATGCATTTCAAGAAGATATGACGCAAGATTTGACACTTGATATGTTTAATACCTATAATCCATATAATACACGTAGTAGTCAAATGGCAGGACGTTTACCTGTAGGACCTATTTGTAATCCGGATATTACTTCTATTGAAGCCGCCATCGCTCCAACAGAAAATGATTACTATTATTTTGTTGCAGATAAGAATGGAAAGGTTTATTATACCAAAACGGCTATAGAGCATGCTCAAATGGTTCAGACCATTAAGGATAGAGGTGACTGGATATGGTAGGTTACCATCAATATATAAAGGAAATGAAAGATTATGCTAATGATCACCATGTTCCTATTATGGAAGAAGAAGGTATTAATTTTTTAACGACTTTTGTTATCAAACATCAAATTAAAAATGTTTTAGAAATAGGGACAGCTATCGGTTATTCTGCGATTATGATGGCACTTTGCCAACCTACATTAAGAATCACTTCCATTGAACGAGATGAAGAAAGATATTTAGAAGCCTTAAAAAATATTAAAAAATTTCATCTAGAAGATAGAATTACCCTCATTTTTAAAGATGCTTTGGATGTTAAAATAGAAGGCGAATTTGATTTAATTTTT
Source organism: uncultured Bacilli bacterium (assembly GCA_947591575.1). GTDB lineage: Bacteria > Bacillota_I > Bacilli_A > RF39 > UBA660 > CANQVB01. Next base: position 10,137 of record CANQDI010000032.1, read on the forward strand.
ATCGATGCTGCGAAAGCACAAGAAATTAAATTTTTTAATCTATTTACTAAAAATTTAACTTCCAAGGGATTTGTTGTTACAGATAATATTTATTTTCATGGTCTTGTAGAGAAGAATGAAAAAGAAATTAAAAGTCATAACTTAAGAGGTCTTGTTCGAAAAATTAAAGAATATATTTCTTTTTTAAATACCAATCCAGATTATGATACGATAATTTATCGAGTGGGAGATGGTATTGCTGTTAGCCAGAAAAAACAATAAAATATAAAAAAGTTATAGAAATGGAGAAAAATGATGGAAAAGAAAATACTTGTATTAGAAATAAATGGAAAGAAGAAATTAATAAATTACCAAAAAACTTTATATGAAGCATCTGTTTTAGGAATCTCACATGTTATGTTCCTTGTTGTCTTCGATCATTCCGAAAAACATAGTGAAACAATTCGTGCTATGGTAGATTCTATTATTAAAAGTTGTGATCTTTTAAAAATCAAACCCATTCAAACTTATGCACAAGTATACGAAAGCGAAAGCTTTATGAAAAATAGCGTTGGAACTATGGATAACTACGGTTCTATTAAGACTATGGTAGGAATTCCTACCTTTGCAAATTATAAAAGAAAAAAAGTAAATCAAGAAAAAATAAAAAATGCAGAAACTTTTGATAAAGTATATGCTAAAAAATTACAAAAGATATGAAACGAATAAACAGTTTGTTTCACA
>CANQDI010000033.1 GCA_947591575.1 uncultured Bacilli bacterium
AAAGTCATATCGTGAAGTCATTTCTTTGCCTGGAATTGGGAGTTATACAGCAGGTGCTATTTTATCGATTGCTTTCAATGAACCCTATCCTGCAGTGGACGGCAATGTCTTACGAGTTATTTATAGGATTCTAGGTTCATTTCAAGAAATAGGAAATTCGCTTTCTAAACAAAGGGTAGAACACATGATCAAAGAAGTTTTGACAAAAGAAAATGCAAGGAATTTTAACCAAGCACTGATGGAGTTGGGAGCAACGATTTGTTTGCCTAAAAAACAAGCAAAGTGTCATTCTTGTCCACTTTCAAAATTTTGTAAAGCTTACCAAGAAAATTGGGTAGAACTTCTTCCAATGAAAAAGCAAAAAAAGGCTTCTAAGATTGTAGAAAAGACATGCCTTCTTTTAGAATGTAATGGGAACTATGCCATTTTAAAAAGACCTTCGCAAGGCCTTTTAGGTGGACTTTATCAATTTCCAGAAGCACAGTTTATGACAAAACAAAGTGAAGTAGTTAAATGGTGTAAAGAAAATCAACTCGCTCCTTTTTATATTCAAAGGTTAGATGATCATCAACATGTTTTTACACATCTTACATGGAAAATGAATGGTTTTTATGTTCGAGTAGAAGAAGAAAATCAAGCCTTTCTTTGGGTATCAAAAGAAGCATTAGAACAATATTCTATTCCTACTGCTTTTTCCTATTATCATCCTAAAAATCTTTCTATTTCATGATTTTTAGCTTACTTCAAGATAAATATCTTGTTGATAATCATGTTCAGGATCTTGAATGGACTTCAATTCTCTTGTTGTAATCAAAAAGAAATGATGCTCTATGACCTCACTACCATCTGACATAATTGGGTCATCCCAAGTAAGGTCAAGATGATACCATTGGTGATTTAACTCGAGGGCATTCCAAACATGATTTTCGGAAGAAATTTTATTATTTTTAATTCCTAAATCCTCTAAAAATAAGGCCATCGCATCAGTATAACCACCACATAAAGCATATCCTTCTATCAACGCACCATAAGCGGTATCAGAGTCATATTTGATTTCGTCATTTTGTGTTCTTTCTTTATCATAATGTGTATGATGAATAATATAATCATGTGCTTTTAATATTTTTTCTTGTGTATTCATGTTGTTCGTCCAAATGGCTTGTTCAATTCGATTTTTTTCAAGGGAAATAGCCTTGATTTTTTCTTGATCGTATGTATATTCAATGGAAATCGTTACTTCACCATACTGATCGTACTCTGTTGCAATATTTTTAAATCCATTGAATGGATGAACAAAGTTATTGATATGTGATAGAAGAGTTTGGTCATTTGCAATTTCCTTCACATCATCAATACAGTTTTTATAGCTTTTTGGGCAATAAAAGTGAAATGTTTTTTTCCCTGCATTAATTATTGTATAGTAAATATTGAGAATATCTTTTCTGGTCTTTGGTATAAAAGAAGATGTTTGTTGGACAAATTCAAAATTTTCATCTCGATAGAATTGATTTTTTTCTCCAAGTGTGATGGAATTTTTAGAAAAATAAAAGTTTTCTAAATATATTCGATAAAGATCTTTTCTAGCAACAAAAAGAATACTTAAGAAACAGAGAAGTACAATTGTTATGACATATTTTTTCATTGTATCACCATATTTTTATTATAATGAAAAAGCAGAATTTTTCCAATAGAATTCCATGAATTCATTTTGGTTTACAGCAAAAGAAAAAGTAGTTTTCTTACTACTTTACTTCTTCTATTTGGTTGGTTAATTTGGTAAGTCTAGATTTTAATCTAGCCGCCTTATTTTTGTGAACAAGACCATTTTTGGTTGCTTTATCAATTCTTTGTACAGCGATGTTTAAATCCTTTTTAGCATCTTCTTTCTTTCCAGCTTTAGCACTTTTTTCCACATTTTTAATGGCAGTTCTCATGCTAGAAGAGACAAATGTATTCACGGTTTCTTTTTTTGCATTACTACGAACACGCTTTTTAGCACTTTTAATATTTGGCATTTTTCTCACCTCACTTTTTTAAACATATTCATAATATCAAAAAGTTCATAAAAAAGCAAATAAAAAGAATGTTTTTGTTTACAATAATAAAAGAGGTGATTTCTTTGCATGTTTTTGATTCAAGTCCTTTTAAAATTCATACTGATTTAATTGAAGATGTCGTCAAAGAAGAAAAAGGGAAATATCAAGAGGAAGAACGAACATTTTTAGGAGGAAAAGTAAAACGTCTTGTATTAACAGAAAAGGATCAACTATCTCTTGGAAAAAAGAAAGGAAATTATTCTACTATTTTTTTTGATGATATTACGGATGTAGAACTACGAGAAGCTTTATCGAGATCTCTTCAACAAGAGATTTCCTATTTTCTTGAAAAGTTTTCTCTTCATGAGGATGCTTCTTTTTTACTTATCGGGCTAGGGAATCGCTCTAGTACACCCGATTCTTTAGGTCCTAAAAGTCTTTCCTATGTTACGATAACTAGGCATCTTTATATGTTAGGACTTGATGTCGCAGCTAATTATCGCTCTGTTGCATCTATTACACCTGGGGTCATGGCTCAAACAGGAATGGAAACACAAGAGTATATTCTCAGCTTAATTCATCAAATAAAACCATCTTGTGTTATTGCAATCGATGCTTTGGCATCTAGTTCTATTGAACGTATTATGAAGACAATTCAGTTAACTGATACTGGTATTCATCCAGGAAGTGGTATTGGAAACATGCGAAAAGAAATTTCCAAAGATACCATTGGAATTCCGGTACTAGCCATTGGCGTTCCAACTGTAGTTGGAGCATCCACCATTGTTCAAAATACATTAACTTATTTAAGTAAAAAGATTTCCTATCAAAAGGAAAAAAGTACATCATCTACTACTAAATTCTTAACAGGGCTAGAAAATGCTTATAAGAACCAAAAAGACACACTAACAAAACAAGAAAAAAAAGAATTACTAGGAGAAGTTGGAAATTTAACAGATAAAGATCAAATGCGTCTTTTTGAAGAGGTATTGACTCCTCTTGGTTATAATTTTATTGTAACGCCAGCTGAAGTGGATGAGTCTATCCTTCATTTATCTAAAATTATTGGAATAGCACTCGATAAAACTTTGCATCATAAAAAGGAAGAGAATCCATCATTCGACAGTATCTGAAAAGAGAAAGTGTTATCTTTTTCATAAGGTGATCAATCATGAAAAAGCGTTTTATTGCAAAATCCACTCGTAAACATAGAAAAGGAAAAGTTTTTTTTCTTCTTTTCCTTTTTCTTCTTTCTATTTTTTTCTCTGTTCGTTTTTTTGGGAAAGTCACTTTAAAAGAAGAATACAAAGAATTAGTACAATTATTACTATCTCATGGGAATAGTTTCATCCAAAAACCTAAAAATACAACTTTGGTGTCCAAGGCAGTTTCCTATCTTTTACAGGTAGATGTAAAAAAGCCTAGTACTTTGCTTTATACTAGTCATCTTGATCTTTTAAAAGGCCAAGATAGAAGTACGGAACAAATGATTTCAAAAGACATAGAACAAAGTGGTCATCTAACAGAAAATGATCCGGTTGTCTATATATATAATACTCATCAAAAAGAAGCTTATCAGCCAAGTTCTTTTTTGGAATATAGTGTTTCTCCCAATGTGATGTTAGCAAGTTATATTTTAAAAGAACAATTAGATAAAGTAGGGCTTTATTCTCTTGTAGAAGAGCAAAGTGTTCAAGATGAAGTCAATCGACTTGGTAAGAAATACTATTATAGTTATACAGTTAGTCGCAGTTTTATGGAAGACGCTAAGAAAAAGAATCCAACACTCGAGTACTTTATTGATCTTCATCGTGATTCAGTTTCTAAGAATTTATCTTATCTTGAAAAAGAAGGAAAAGGATATGCCAAGATATTATTTATTATTGGTCTAGAAAATGATAATTATCAAGAAAATTATAATTTTACAAAACAAATTTTTGATAAGATGGAGGAAAAGGTCCCAGGAATTACAAGGAGTATTTTACAAAAACAAGGGGAGGGAGTTGATGGTGTTTATAATCAAGATTTTTCAAATCATACGATTTTAGCAGAAATTGGCGGTGAAGAAAATACAGTAGATGAAGTCTATAATACAATGCTTGTTTTTGCAGAAGCTTTAAAAGAGGTGATTTTGAATTGAAAGAAATCAAAAAAAATGGTATGAAAATTATCATCATGACTGTTTTCTTTTTATTCTTAACTCTTTATATTACTCAGGCAAGTGGATACGATGAATATAATCGAGCAAGAGCAACCACTTTAACCAATCAAGAGATTGCTTCGTTTGAACAAGATTTGAAAGAGGGAAAAGAAATTAATCCAAGCGATTATTTAAAGAAAAATGAAAAAGATTATAATAATGAATTTAGTAAGATAGGTTTAAAAATATCTTTACAGATTGAAAAGACGTTTGAAAAAGGAATGAATGCCTTCTTTAAAGCTTTAGAAGATATGGCAAGAACTAAATAAGTATGGTATAATAACCTCGGGTGTTTGAAATGAGACAGGAAAATATGCGGGCATTTTCAATCATTGCTCATATTGATCATGGAAAAAGTACTTTGGCAGATCGTATATTAGAAGCAACAGGTGCTGTTTCAAAAAGAGAAGCGAAAGCACAACTTTTAGATTCAATGGAATTAGAACGGGAACGTGGAATTACAATTAAATTAAATGCAGTTGAACTGTCTTATGAATATCTGGGTCATTCATATTTACTTTCTTTAATTGATACGCCAGGACATGTTGATTTTAGTTATGAAGTATCTAGAAGTCTTGCTGCTTGTGAGGGGGCTTTATTAGTTGTCGATGCTACACAGGGAGTTGAAGCACAGACATTGGCAAATCTTTATTTGGCACTCGAAAATCATTTAGTTGTTCTCCCCGTAATTAATAAAATTGATTTACCAAGTGCCGATGTAGATAAGGTTACGCATGAATTAGAAAATTTAGGATTTGATCAAGAAGATATTTTGCAGGTAAGTGCAAAAACGGGAGAGGGAATAGATCGTCTTATGGATGCAATTATTCATAAAATACCAGCTCCAAAAGGAGATCCCGAAGGATCTTTATCGGCACTTATTTTTGATAGTGTCTATGATGCTTATAGAGGTGTTGGCATTGCCATTCGTATCATGGATGGTACTTTAAAAAAAGGAGATATCATCTACATGATGGATACGAAAGCAAGTTATGAAGTGACCTCCCTTTTTATGCATACACCCAAAGAAAAAGAAGTTGATACGTTAAAAGCAGGAGAAGTTGGATATCTTTATGCATCGATTAAAAGTATTGAAGATGTTCATGTGGGAGACACGATTACTTTAAAAAAGAACCCGGTTGCACAACCTCTTTCAGGTTATAAAAGAGTGAAAAGTATGGTCTATGCAGGCATTTACCCAATGGATTCTTCTCAATTCGAGGATTTAAGAGAAGCGCTCATGAAATTAAAATTAAATGATGCTTCTTTAACATTTGAACCAGAGACATCTCTTGCTTTAGGATTTGGTTTTCGTTGTGGCTTTTTAGGACTTTTGCATATGGAAATTATAGAAGAACGTATTCGAAGAGAAGCAGGGATTGATATCATCGTAACGAGTCCTTCTGTTATTTATCAGTGCACGCTTACCAATCATGAAGAAATGATGATTGATGCTCCCAATAAAATGCCAGACAAGGCACAGATTCTGGAAATTCGAGAACCTATTGTCAAAGCATCTATTTATACACCAAAAGACTATATTGGTGACCTTATGAAATTGGTCCAAGAAAAGCGTGGCAAGTTTTTAAATATGGCTTATATTGATGAAGAAAGAGTCATTTTGGAATATGATTTACCTCTTGCTGAAATTGTTTTTGACTTTTTTGATAAATTAAAATCGTACACGAAAGGATATGCTTCTTTTGACTATGAATTAAAAGGCTTTGAAAAAGCTGATTTAGTAAGGGTTGATATTTTATTAAATCATGAACCTGTCGATGCGTTATCAATGATTCTTCACAAAGATTTTGCATATACACGTGGTAAAAAAATAGTAGAAAAATTACAAAAATTAATTCCAAGACAATTATTTGAAATTCCAATTCAAGCAAGTATTGGTAATAAAGTGATTGCACGATGTGATATTAAAGCTTTACGAAAAGATGTTTTAGCTAAATGTTATGGTGGAGATATTACGCGAAAGAAAAAATTACTTGAAAAACAAAAAGAAGGAAAAAAGCGAATGAAAAAAATTGGAAGTGTCGAACTTCCACAAGATATTTTTATGAGTGTCTTAAAAATGGATGATACAAAATAGGGGATAATGATGTCAAGAAAGATAAGTGTATATATCCATATTCCGTTTTGTAAAAATATTTGTCCTTACTGTGATTTTTGTAAGGTATTTTATCGTGAAAAATTATGCAATGATTATTTAGAAGCCTTGGAAAAAGAAATTAAAAAGTATTATCAACAAGAAGTTTGTAAAACAATTTATCTTGGAGGAGGAACTCCTTCTTGTCTTTCGCCTGTTGCTTTAGAAAAATTATTTAAAATTGTTTCTTTCTTTCAAAAAAATTCGCATACAGAATATACAATTGAATGCAATATAGAAGATATCAATGAGGATAAGATAAAATTATTTCAAAAGTATGGTGTCAATCGTATTAGCATAGGAATTCAAACAAGTATACCGAGGTTACAACAATTATTGGAACGAGAGATTTCGAAGGAAGAAATCAAAAGACGTATTGATCTTTGTAAACATGCAAATATTCAAAATATCAATGTTGATCTTATGTATGCGTTACCAAGTGAAACAAAGGAAGAGTTAGAAAAAGATATAGACTTTTTTCTTTCTTTAAATGTTCCACATATTTCAACCTATTCTTTCATGTTAGAGCCTCACACAAAATTTTCCTTGCAAAAGATAGAATTGGCAAGTGAGGAAGTAGATGCTTCTATGTATGAATACATTTGTACAATCTTAAAGAAAAATGGATATTTCCATTATGAAGTAAGTAATTTTGCCAAAGAAGGATTTCAATCTTCTCATAATCTTTCCTACTGGAATCATGATGAATATTATGGTTTTGGAGTAGGTGCTGCTTTTTATTATAAGGGAAAAAGAGGAAGTCATACAAGAAATTTAACAGCCTATATTCAAGGGAATGCTATGGGGCATGTTTCTGTTTTAACACAAGAAGAAAAAATGGATTATTTTCTGCTTTTAGGTCTACGAAAAAGAGAAGGAATTTCAAAAAAAAGATTTCAAAAAGAATTTTCATATGATATTAAAAAGGTGTATTCATTTGATTCTTGGATTCAAAAGGGAGTTTTGCAAGAAGAAGGGGATTTTATATATTTAAATGAATCTTACTTTTATGTAATGAACACCATTCTTGTAGATTTATTATATTCTAGGAAGATTCCTGAAAAAGGCTTGCAAACATTTGTTTAATTTAGTATACTAATATTAGAAGTGAGGTAATTTATGGAAAGAAAAGATATTTTTAAAGATGAATTGGATTCTATTAAAAATAAGAATCTAAAAGAAGATGCCATTCATTTGATTGATCTTTTACCAGAGTATTTTTTTCATGAACCAGCTTCTTCAACGGGAAAGTATCATCCACGATATAGCCTTGGAGAAGGTGGGCTTTTAAGACATACGAAAGCAGCGATTTGTTTTGCGCATGAAATCTTACAAGATCCATCTTTTGGAACGCTTTTTACAGATGATGAAAAAGATATTTTATTGATTGCTCTTATGATGCATGATGGGTTTAAAAAGGGAAAAATAGAGGAGAAATATACACGTTTTGATCATCCATTAATTGTCTCTTCCGTTTTAAAAGAACACAGAACTGAATTAACAATGAATGATACTCTTTTTGAAATCTTAACAAGCTCTATTGAAACACATATGGGTCCATGGATAACAGATTATTTTGGAAACGAAGTCTTAGAAAAGCCCCATAGTAAATACCAACTCTTTGTGCATTTATGTGATTATCTTGCAAGTCGTAAATGTTTTTCGATCACATTTGATCAAGAAAATCGTGTAATAGTGAAATAGGAGGGACATATGAAGCAAGGAAAAGTTATTGTCATAGAAGGTTGTGATAGTATTGGAAAAGAAACACAGAGTAAACTGCTTGTTCAAGCTTTGCAAGAAAAAAATATTCCAGCGATTCTTTTCTCTTTTCCCAATTATGATAGTCCAACAGGAAAAATTTTTAAGGATTGTGTATTAGACAAAGATGGAAAGGGTTACTTTCCAGAAGGGTATCATCAAATTGATCCCAAAGTCGTATGTTTATATACAGCAGCTGATAGAAAGTATAATAGTCCTCCCATACAAGCTTATAAAGAAAAAGGATATGTTGTTGTTTTAAATCGGTATACAAGTTCAAACATGGCAAATCAAGGAAGTAAAATAGACGATAGTAATGAACGATTTTATATGTATCAGTGGATTGATAAACTTGAATATTGGTTACTAGGCCTTCCTAAACCAGATCAAACCATTTTTCTTAGATTGCCAAAAAAATATTTGAAAAATAAAGAACAAGAAAAAACATTAGATGCTTATCAGGAACTATCAGAACTATATCATTGGGATATTATTGAATGCGTGGAAAACGAAAAAAGAAAAAGCATTGAAGAAGTACATCAAGAAATTTTAGCAATCATGAATCTTTAAAACTTTTATGTTCAAAAAAAGAAGCCTATATAATGTAATATGCTTCTTTTTTTTGATTACTATTAATTTTTGGCAATGATTAATGTTACTGTATGGCAATGATCAAATTCATGCTCATCGATATCACTTGAATTTACAATCATACCTGGATTTAAACCGGTTCCTGTCTGATAAGTACATTGAAATTGAACTCCTGGATAAGCTTCTTTTACACTATCACATGTGGTTTCTGGATCACCACTATCAACTAATTGATCATATAAATATACTTTTGTTTTTATGCTTGAATCACAACTTGGCTTTTCATCTCCTGTAGTTGGAGTGGATGGGGTTGGATTGTTTTCAGGCGTTGGAGTAGGAGTTGATTCATTTGATGTAGAAGATTCATTTCCCTTACTCAATGTAACTGTAATAGTGGTTCCCTTACTAACGCTAGAATTTTTCTTGATGGATTGACCGATGACAGTATCTTTTGCTTTATTACTTGCTTTATATAAGAAGTTATAGTTCAGTCCTAATTTATTTAAAGCATTGGTTGCTTCTCGTTTTGTCATTCCAATTAAGTCAGGTACCTTTAATTCACTACCATCTGAAATGGTAACGATAATTGTATCATCATTTTTAATTGGATCACCTGTTTTGTAAGAATAACGAATCACTTCTCCAGCAGCAATATGATCATTGAATTCATGTTCTTCTTGATAAGCAATTCCATACTCATTCGCCCATTTTTTAAAAGCATCATAGTCTTTAAAACTAGGCATCTTCAGTTGTCCTTTTGAAAGGGTTACCTCAATTAAAGTTCCTTCTGCTACAGTATCTCCTGTTGTCACGTTTGCTTTAATGATTTTACCTTCTTTGACATTTTCATCATATTGATTTGTAAGAGATAACTTTAATTTATTTTCAATAATCCATTCTGTTATGTCCGTTAAAGACATTTTCGAAAAATCTGGAACTTTAATTTCAGATCCTTTACTGATGGTAATTTCTATCATATCATTTTCACGATTAACTGTAGAACCAGCTTCTTTACTTTGTGATAAGACATTTCCTTTTTTTATTTTTCTAGAATAGTCTTCGTTAACATTGTATTTTAGTCCATTTTGTTTTAAATAGAAGATAGCTCTAAATTTACTTTTATTGATTAAGTCAATCATTTTTACAGTATCGCCATCACGTTCTTCACCATAAGAGAAAGTAAATAAAATTTCTTCATCTCGAGTCATACTTCCCATTTTACTTTGCTCAATCACAGTATCTGCTTCTTTTTCAGAAGCAATAAACTCAACTTCAACTTTTGATAAATAGTTTTCTTCTACGTAAGCAATAACGCGATCCGTATCCCAACCAATCATGTTAGGAAGAATGACTTCTTTGTAGGGACTAGCACCTTCACTTACAGCGACAGTGATATTTTTTACAGATTTTAAATCTTGTCCAATTGGAATATCTTGGCTAATAATACAATACTCTTCAACCATGTCACTATACTCATATTCTTGTTTTACTTCTACATCATTTTGTTGTGCCCATCGCAATACTTCTGTAATACTTTTTCCTCTTAAATCTTCCATCTTTTCAGAAAAAGATATTGTAGTTCCATTGATCGTTGTTAATATACCAATTCCAAAATAAATCAAGAGCAAAATAGAACTTCCAATCAAAGTACCCTTTTTCTTCGAATGAGCTGTTAATCCATAGAAGACAAATAGAATCGTAAAAATGATTAAAATGAAGCGACTTACCATTGTGACAGTCGTTAAGTCAGCTGTTTTTTGGAAGAAGAGGGTAACACATAAATAGACAAATCCTAAAAGAAGTGCTCCAGCTAAAAGTCCTACGACAATTGGATTTTTTCGATGGACAACGATATTTCTTGGTCGCTCAAATTCTTCCGGTTTAAAAGAATGTTCTTTTTCAATGGGCGGTGTATTTCTTTTTCTTTCATTCTCTTCCTCATCTGTTGTATCAAGGAGTAATCCCTCTACCATAGGAGGGGCTGTTTTTTTTCTTTTACTCAAAATTCATCACCTATCTTTTTTTATTAATTATATAATAAAACGATTCAAATAAAAATGCAATATCTCAAAAGTGTTTGTAAAAAAATGTATAGTAGTACATCAAATGGTAAGT
>CANQDI010000034.1 GCA_947591575.1 uncultured Bacilli bacterium
ACAGTGGCAGCAATGTATCCTTTTATTTTTGATAGTATCAAAGATCCAGGATTGTCTACACTATTAGGAGTAGATTTCTCAGGAGGCGTTATTCTATTTAATCAATTTTTATACAAAATCAAAAAAGAAAATAATCGAAATAATGCTAATATGATTATTCTTGGTACTTCTGGATCTGGTAAGAGTACGGCTGCGAAATTATTATTGCGAAGTCATATTCGAAATGGTGCTCAAATTGTGTGTATTGATCCAGAAAATGAGTTAGCGGATATTACAAGAACATTTGGTGGAGATTCTATCGACATTGGAAAAGGTGGAGAGTTCGGAATGATTAACCCCCTTGAAGTAGTCGTCGATGCAGATGAAGAAGAAATTAAACAAGGTTTAGGTTATACAGTACTTACCAGAACTATTCAATATTTGAAAGCTTTTATGCGTTATTATGATCCATCGATTCCAGAGGATGTACTTGCTATGTTTAGTGAAACATTACAAGATACTTATAAACGATTTGGAATTGATTTTAATAGCGATTTTTCAAAGTTTACAGCAAATGATTATCCAACTTTCAAAGATGTTTATGCAACAGTGAAAGGAAGACTCCTTTCTATGACAGATCAAACAAATGAAAGAGATATTATGGAACGATTGGAGTTAAAATTACGACCACTTGTTCAAGAACTTCGTTTTTTCTTTGATGGACATACAACCATTAGTAGAGATAGTGATTTTATGGTTTTCAATATTAAGGAATTAATGAATTCTGACAATAATATTCGAAATGCTCTATTCTTTAATGTTTTAAAATATGCTTGGGGTTTATGCCTTGATCCAGATGTAGATACGGTATTAATGGTTGATGAAGCGCATGTTCTTTTAGGACAAAATAATGTTTTAGGAGCAGACTTTTTAGCACAGGTACAAAGACGGGCTCGTAAATATAATACAGGTACGATTATCATCACTCAACAGCCAAGTGATTTTTCAGACCCATCAGTCATTACACAAGGAAAGGCTATTTTTGATAACTCCTCTTATTACTTAATTATGGGACTTCGAAAACAAGCGGTAGAAGATTTATCTAAATTAATTGATTTAAATGATAATGAAAAAGATAGTATTAAACGTTATTCACAAGGTGAAGCGCTCTTTGTCTGTGGAAATAGGAGAATGCGCATTAACATTGCTGTTACAAAAGATGAATTAGACTCTTTTGGTAGCGGAGGAGGATTCTAAAATAGAAATTGGCTATAGGAAAAGGAATCCTATGGCTTCTTTTCATTTAGAAAAAAGGAAGTAGGTGATTAAATGGAATCCAATCAAGACAATATAAATCATCCAAATAAAGAAGAAAAATCATTTACTTCTGTGCCTAATGCTTCTCATCAACAAGACTCTTCTAAAAAAGCTGCTGGAACGATTGCAAAAGGTGCTGCTACTTATTTAGGTGGCCCTGCAGGGGGTGCTGCAGTTGATGCACTTTCAAAGACAAAATATGGTGATAAAAAGCTTACTCAAGCAGGAAAAAAACTTGATAAAATACCTGGTATGAAAAAAGCTCTCAATAAGATGGATAATAGCGGAGTTATCGATAGCGCAAATAATGCAGTCAATGGAGCGGATGGCTCAGGATTATCCTCCTTTTTCTCAAAAGTAAATCAGAGAAAAATGCAACAGAGTCCTCAAAATAATCGTTCACAAAATCAAGAAGGAGAAATCGAAGAAGGATCATCCCCTCAATCTTCATTAAAGAATCGAGTAAAAGATTTTGCAAAACCAAGTTTTTTGAATGAGGAAGAAGAAACTGAAACGCAAAGTACAGGTGCAAATGCGATACGGAATTTTGGAAAAACTGCTGGCAAAGTTTTAGGAACAGTTGGAGGATTTTTTTCTCTTCCTGTCATAGGACTCATTGCTGTGATTGCTATACCAGGTATTTTATTTGGTTCACTCTTTGCATCAAATGCCGCAGTAACAGATGTTGCTAGTTCTTATCTTGTTGATTTTTTAATTAGTGAAAAATGGGGAGAGCAGCTTAGAAATATTCAAGTGAGAGAAAGCGATTATAAAGAAGATGAAATAGCTTTCGTTGAAAGAATTGTAGAGATTGCTTCTCAAAATCGAGATCAAAATAAAACATTTGATTTACATCTTATTTCTGCGGTACAAGCTTCTATTCGGCAGCATGAAGAAGATTTTGACTATGATGAAATGAGTAGTAGTATGATGGAGTCATTAGTTGGTTATATGTTTTTAAATGATGTTTATGATCAAGAGACTTTTCAAAATAACTTAATTTCTTCTTTTTTTCCATCTTATGCATCATTTATTAGTAAAGATCTTTATCCTAAAATGGCCAATGATGTTTTTGAATATGTCAAGCAATATCGAAGTACTTTTCTAAAAGAATCTCCTTCAATAGCGCCAACCGTCGGGAATGGTTCTTGTACTTATGTTGCGAAAGGCGTGAATATCAATGGTTCTCAAAGGGCTGTTCCTATTCAGGCAAGTAACATTCAGGTTCGTTTAATGCAAACAGGAGAAGCTTCTGGTCATAATTATGGAGGAACTTTTGGAGAACCTTTGGAAGGAGAAGACCTTGTACCTTTTGAGAGTTATGCAGCAGGTTGTTCTTATCAAGAAATTGGTGCTAACTCTCCAAGTGAAGCTATTAAAGCCCAAATTATTGCTGCGAGAAGTTTTGCACTTGTTCGTCCTTTTGATATGGGAGGATGGCGTAAATTAGAACAGGTAAACGGGCAATGGATTTTATATACAGCAAGTAGTACAACAGATCAAGTTTATTGTAGTTTAGAAAAAGGTTGTTCTTCTAATAAAACGACAACAGCTTCTGATGCTTGCCAATGGGGTATGATTTATAGTGGAACAGATCACGGAACACAGTGTCAAGGACCATTACCAACAGGTCATCAACTTTATCAGTTGCGTGATGAAATGGCAGGAAAAGTTCTTGTTGATAAAGATGGTTATATCATTTATACTGCTTTTGGTAGTAGTCAGCAAAACAGTTGGATTCAAAGTGCAAATGCTGGCTCTGATTATACACAAATGTTACTAGCTACTTATGGTAGTAAAGGAGCAGTTGAAGTGAAAAGTATGAGCTGTTCTGCAGCAGTTTCTAGTGATTATCGTAATTGGAAACAAACAGATCCTGCATGGGGTTCTTTGAAAGTATCTCCAAGCACTTCAGAATTTAGAAATATTGGTTGTCTTATTACATCTCTTGCCATGATGGCTGCGAAAAGTGGTGTTCCAGTAGCGGTTGAGGGAGACTTAAATCCAGGCACTTTTCTAAAGGCTTTAATACGAGTGAATATGTTTAATAGCTTTGGAGAAGTAACAAACTTTAATAAGGTTACGGAGATTGCTCCGCAATTAAAATTTGTCAATAATGTCTATCAATTTGGAAGTACACAGACGGAAAAAACAAATGCAATTAAAAAGTACTTAGATGATGGATATTATGTTATTGCCCAAGTGTCAAGTAGTCAAACAAGTAAACACTTTGTCCATATTGATGCAGTAGAAAATGGTAGAGTAATTATCAATGATCCGGGTTGGAACTATACAGATCTTTTTGAACATTATAGTACCAATCGATTGGTTATTTATAAGAAAGAGGCTTAGAATGAAAAAAATAGAAGGAAAATATAAAATTGTTATTGTGATATTAGTCCTTTATGTGGGATTGATGGTTGTTTTATTTGGTCCTAGTATTTTTCGAGGGAAAACCAAGTCTTACTTATTGATTGGCTCCAGTGCAAAATGGCAATTTAAAGATAATAAATGGAAAGATATTACTTCCAATGAAGTAGATTTATATGCTTGGAAAGATTTTGATATCTTTATTAATAGAAAAAAACTGGGTAATTATTTAGTGACTTATAGTGAAGATCAATGGTATTTGTTTCAAAAAGATCGAACTCCGGTAAATTATGAAGGTGATTTTCTTGGAATTCGTTCAAATCAGCCCTATCAAGTGGCTGATTTTGAAAAAGTTGACTTAGAAGATTCTGATATGGTGTATATTGAAAAAGTACTAGAAGATCATGGCTTGGATAAAACACAAAATTATACCGATTCTTATAAAGTAAAAATGGATCTTGATCATGATGAAGAAGATGAGACGATCTATACAATTACCAATATGTTTCCAGATGATTTTGCTCCAGCGACCCTTTTTAATTTTGTTTTTGTAGAAGATCATGGTAAGATTCAAATGGTTGATGAGATGATGGATGCCTTTACAAATTTATATAATCAGTGTAAAATAAATTTACAACATATTATTGATGTAGATGGTAATGGAAAATATGAACTTATATTAAATTGTAGCTATTATAGTGTTCAAGGAACTTGTACGTCAATGTATGAAAAACAAGGTTCTAAATACGTTCGAATAAAATCTTGTAATTCATAGGAAAAGGTACTATAATATGGCACATGAAAGAGGGGAAATGCATGAAATTTAAATTTAGAGCTGAAAAAGAAGATATCTTAATGTTCTCTCTTTTTGCTGTATTTCTATTATATGTTATTGCGATTGGCGTATTAAATCTATCATCTTTTGCAGCAGATGGTAATTTTGTTGGTTTAAATCCTTTTCCAGCTTTTGGTCCGAGATATATTACTGTAACCCTTGCCTTTTATCTCATAGCTTTAGCAGGACTTTTTATTAGTGTCAGTTCTTATTTCTTTGATCGTGAAAAAGGGATCGGTATTGTTACCCAAAAGAAAGATAAAGGTTATAGTCGTTGGGCGAAAGATAAAGAAATAGAAGCTAGTAAAAATGTTGAAAAAATGAATAGTTTGGCACCTACTTCTACAGTTGCAGGAACACCACTTATCTATAAAGGAAATGATATTTGGGTTGATAATGGTGAAAATCATACACTGGTTATTGGTGCAACGGGTTCTGGTAAGACACAAAGTATCGTTTTACCAACTGTAAAGATTCTTTCCAAAAAGGGAGAATCTATGATTATCACTGATCCAAAAGGTGAAATTTATGAAAAGACCAGTGAAATGCTACGGGCTAAAGGATATCAAATTCTTCTTTTGAATTTCCGTGATCCTCAAAACGGAAATGCCTGGAATCCAATGACTTTGCCATATCAAATGTATCAGTCTGGTAATCAAGATAAAGCCATTGAATTATTAGATGACCTTGCTCTTAATATTTTGTATGATGAATCTAATACGAATGCGGATCCTTTTTGGGAAAAAACTTCTGCAGATTATTTTTCAGGACTTGCATTAGGTCTTTTTGAGGATGCAAAAGAAGAAGAAATTAACATCAATAGTATTAGTTTAATGAGTACAATTGGAGAAGAAAAATTTGGAGGAAGTACTTATATTAAAGAGTACTTTAATGGAAAAGATCCCGCAGGTGCTGCTGCTATTAATGCTGCGTCGACTATTATGGCACCAAGTGAAACAAAGGGAAGTATTTTATCTGTTTTTAAACAAAAAGTAAAACTTTTTGCTTCTCGTGAAAATTTGTCTGAGATGTTAAGTCATAGCGATATTGATTTAAAATCAATTGGAGAAAGGCCTACTGCTTTATATATCGTTATTCAAGATGAAAAGAAAACATATCATTCTCTTGTTACAATTTTACTAAAACAGGTTTATGAAACGCTTATTTCTGTCGCTCAAGCTCATGGAGGACAACTTCCTGTAAGAACGAATTTTTTACTAGACGAATTTGCTAACATGCCACCACTTAAAGATGTTACGACCATGATTACCGCTGCTCGTTCAAGACAAATTAGATTTACTATGATTATTCAAAATTTTGCTCAATTGGATCAAGTATATGGAAAAGAAAATGCAGAAACCCTTCGTGGTAACTGTGGAAATTTAATTTATTTGGTTACAACAGAACTAAAAGCTTTGGAAGAAATTTCAAAGATGTGTGGAGAAGTAAAAAGTAAAAAAGATGATAAGACTGCAAGTACACCGTTGGTAACAGTCTCAGATTTGCAACGTATGAAAGAAAATGAAGCAATTATCTTGCGTCTTCGGATGAATCCGTTTAAGACAAAATTTACACCAGATTATAAAATGGATTGGGGAGAAAAATATCCACAGGCATCTTATCCTGCAAGAGAAAAAAAACAGGTTCATACATTTGATATCAAAGAATTTGTAAAAGAAGAAAAAAAGAGAAAATTAATTGAGATGATGAATAGTGCACAAGATTTAAGTGGAGAAGGAGGAAATCAGCCACCATTTTTACCTCCAAATTTGTTACATCAATCAGATACTGATTCAAATGGCATGATGGCTTCATCGCCCATGAATCCATTTTTAAGAGAACAAGTATCTCCTGTTATGCCAACAACTCCTCAAATGAATCCTTTTTTAGAAGAGCCGAAACCATTTTTTGAATCAGCGCCAATGGGTGGTGGGTTCAATGTAGATGAAATCATGAAAAAAATCGATGCTAAAATTGCTGCACTTGAACAGGAAGAAAAGGAAAAACAAGAAGCAGAACGAAAGAATGCTACTGTTTCAGTTCAAAATGAACAAAATCAGGAAGAGCCTATGTTGAAAGAACCGGCAAACGAAGAAAGTTCTCAACAAGGAAATTCTTCTCCATCACCAATTTCCCAACCATCCTTTTCGTTGGAATTAAATGATGAAGATGATGATGATTTCTTCGATGATTTTTTTGAAAATTAATCCCAGAAAAGAGGTTAAATTATGAATGAAGAACAAGAAAAAAAACCAGATTTAATGAAAATTCAAGAGGAAGAGACACCTTCTACAGTAAGCAATTCTACTATGCTACGGAAAAGAATGCTTCTTATTATGGGGATTGTATTGGGGATTATTCTTCTCCTTATTATCATCTTATTTGTTGTACAACTATTTACAAAAGGGTCTTATTCTTATGAAAAAATAGAAGCGACTATGAAAGATGCTGCAAAAGAATACTATCAAGTCAAAAAAGATTTATTGCCTAAAGAGGAAGGTGGAAAAGATAGTGTTTCTGCTTCTGTTTTGAGTGAAGAAGAATATATGAAACCTCTTAATGAATATGTCAAAGAGGGAGTTTCTTGTACTGGAGAAGTTTCTGTTGAAAAAGTAAGCGGCAATTATGTTTATACTTCTTATTTGGATTGTGGAGAAGCCTATCAAACGAAAGAGCTTTATCGAGCAATTATTGAACAAGGCGTTGTTACTACGGGTTATGGTCTTTATCAGTTAGGAAACGAGTATGTTTATCGTGGTGAAATCGTCAATAACTATCTTACTTTTGCAGGGGTTCTTTGGAGAATTGTAAAAGTAAATGCCAATAATCAAGTGTTGCTTATTTTATCTGATCAAGAGGATTATATGCCAAGTTTAGAATGGGATAATCGTTACAATGAAGCAGAAAAATCAAAGTCAGGAATCAATACTTATCATGTTAGTAGAATCAAAGAAGCCTTGGATGTGTACTACAAAGAAAAAACAGATGATACTGTTAGTTTTAGTGCAAGTGATCGAGAAAAATTGGCAAAATTTAATTTATGTGTAGCACCTCGCTCTGAAAATTATGCTATAAACAATAATGAAGCGGAATGCAGAGTTGTTGAAGAAAATCAAGTCATTGGTCTATTAACCGTAAGTGACTATTTAAATGCAAGTACTGACATCAATTGTAATATGACAACAGATAAGTCTTGCCAGAATTATAATTATTTAAAAATGAAAGAGAGTTTTTGGTTAGCAACTCCGGATGAACTCAATACAAAGGATGTATATTTTGTTTCATCTTCTGGTTATATTAGATCTCAAGAAGCTTCTTATAGTAATTCTATTCGACCTGTTGTATTACTTAATAAAACAGTCATGATTGCTAGTGGAGATGGAACGGAAGAAAATCCATTTACTTTGAAGTAGGAAACTACTTCTTTTTCTTTTCTATTTATGGTATATTGAATCTAATGGAGGATTGAAGGAATGAATAAAAAAGCATTGCAAGCAATTAGTTATGGGATGTATTTGGTTACGACGATAGGGGAAGATGGGAAAAAATATGGTTGTATTATGAATACATTGACTCAAGTAACCAGTGAGGAGCCAAAACTTTGCTTTCATCTAAATAAAGAAAATGAAACGACAAAACAATTATTGCAATCCAGAAAAGTTGCTATTTCAATTTTATCGATTGAAGTTGATCCCAATATCATTACTACTTTTGGATTTCAAAGTAGTTTGACAGTGGATAAATTTAAAAACATCTCCTATAAAATGATAGATGGGTTACCTGTTTACCAAGAAAAAATGGTATCTTATTTCATTGGTAAGGTAATTGAAACGGTCGATATGGATAGTCATATTAGTTTCTTTGTAAAAGTTGTTTCAGGAGAGGTTTTAAGTGATATAGAAAAAATGACTTATGACTATTATCATCAAGTAATAAAAGGAAAAGCGCCTAAAAAAGCTCCTACTTATATAGAAGATACAAAAGAGGAAGATGTTTATATTTGTGATGTTTGTGGATATCGTGTAAAAGGACCTCTTCCTGATGACTTTATTTGTCCTATTTGTGGAATGTCAAGGAATCATTTTAAAAAACAAACGTAATATTACTCTTACTTTTGAACGAATCTCTTTATCTTTTGGTAGAAAAATTTAAACAGTAGTACTCCTAATAAAATAAGAATAGGAGTTTTTAATTTTTTAGTAAATTGACTTAATAAGATCCAATTGTTTCCAAGGGTATAGCCGACATATACGAAGGCGAAAGTCCAAGGGATACTTCCTAGTGTGGTATAAATTAAAAATTTAATAAAGGGTTGCCTTGTAAACCCAATAGGAATGGAAATTAATGTTCTAATAATAGGAAAATTTCTTCCAATAAAACAAGATGCCATTCCATATTTTTTAAACCAAGAATCACATTTTTCTAAATCTTCTTCTTTCATAAAGAAAAATTTTCCGTATTTTTGAATAAAGGGTCTTCCCCCAAAGTATCCCATTGCATAAAGTACAATAGCACAGAATATACTACCTAATAAACCAGTTGTAAACGCAAGCCAAAAAGAAAAAATCCCTCTTCCTGCTAGAATTCCTGCTGTTGCTAGAATCAATTCACTTGGTATAACGATGATGACAGCTTCTAGTACCATTCCAAGAAACATTCCTACATAACCAAATTGATTCATGAGATTAAAAACAAAATTATCCATGTTATTCACCTATAAAAATATATGTTTTTGATGATTAAAATAAAGCTCTTTTATTTCATTTTTCAAGGAAAGGAAAATCATATGAGTAATCAAGAAAATCAAATTAATATACTATTGATGAAGTATCGTTTTGCAATGCAGATGTTAGAGACAGAGATTGCTATTTTTATGCAAGAATTTCAGATGAAACATGGTTACAATCCAGTTGAGCATAATAAAGTAAGAATGAAATCAAAAAGAAGTATTTTAGAAAAATTAGAGCGAAAAGGTTATGATTATACTGCATCCAATATTTTAAAATATATAGATGATGTAGTTGGTGTACGAATTGTTTGTAGTTTTTTAACGGATGTTTATGACATCGTTAATATATTTAGATATTCTCAAAATCTTATTATTAAGGAAGAAAAAGATTATATTAAATATCCAAAGGAAACTGGATATTCTAGTTATCACTTAATTGTATTAGTTCCTATTGATTTACAGACAGGAATTGAGTATATGGACTGTGAAATACAAATTCGAACGATTGCAATGGATTTTTGGGCAAGTTTAGATCATAAAATAGCTTATAAATTTAAAGAAATGATTCCAGATGAGGTAAAAAAAGAAATGTATGAATATTCCATGATTATGAAACAACTAGATAAAAAGATGCTTACCCTAAATGAAACAGTTCATAAATATAAAGGTCAAAATAAAAAAGAGTTTTCTATTTGAAAAAACCTTTTTCTTTAAAAATACTATGAAATATAATAGGACAGGAGCAAATAAACTGCATTTTAACAAATAAATCTTTATTTTTTGCCTCTTCGTCTCCTCCAAAAAAACGATGAACCAAGACCATATCTTCAATCGTAATCATTTCAATCATAATTTCTCTATTTCTGTCGAGTTCTTGTTTTAAAATAGTTCGATCTAGCATGGTAGATGGAATAATAAAAAAATCTGCTTCTTGGTAATTTAAATCTATGGGTGTAATATTTCGACCAATTGGAACAAAGTTAATTTGTTGCTTCATATAAAGGATTAAGCTTCTATTAGAGGAAGAAAGACTTATATCTATATTTTGAAAAGGAAGAAGCGTTTTCTTTATGTTTTCAATATAAATCCAGTTTCGTTCATTTATTTTTTCAACAGTTTCACTTGAAAGTTGAGGAGTTAATAATGGGATCACATAAATAATAATTCTTTTTGAATAGTTTTCTAAATTTTTAAGTAGGATAGATAATTCTACAATAGGTGTATTTTCTAAATCTTTTAATGAACTATCTTGCAAAACTTCTGTAGATAAACTAGAAGTGGTTGGAATATATCCAATAATTTTATTATCTTTTGTCATTGTAACATGTAGGATAAAACCGTCTATAAATTCTTTTCGATTGACTTCGGTTAAGAAATCAACTGAATTTGTGACTGCATTTTTATATGCATAGATTGCCATTTGATCACCTAAGATAATATATGTAAATCAAAATGAATATTTAAATGATTCCATTAAAATAAAATGATACG
>CANQDI010000035.1 GCA_947591575.1 uncultured Bacilli bacterium
TGGTGGCTCCAGCGGGAATCGAACCAGCGACACAGGGATTTTCAGTCCCTTGCTCTACCGACTGAGCTATGAAGCCATTTGAACGAAATAATAATAGGAAAAGGTCCTACTAAATTCGCAAATCTTTTATTAAAACTTTAATAGATATATACATACTATCAAAGTATTTAAGCAACATGGCGGTTCCAACGGGACTCGAACCCGCGATCTTCTGCGTGACAGGCAGACGTGTTAACCAACTGCACCATAGAACCAAATTGGTTGCGGGAAGAGGATTTGAACCTCTGACCTTTGGGTTATGAGCCCAACGAGCTACCGAACTGCTCCATCCCGCGATAACATTCAACAAATAGTGGCGGAGGAAAAGGGATTCGAACCCCTGCGCCGTTTGCACGACCTCCCGGTTTTCAAGACCGGTCCCTTCAACCAGACTTGGGTATTCCTCCAATACGTCTTTTCAATTGTTATCATCTTTTGATGACGACAAGTAGATTATAGCATAGGGCAAAAATTATTGTCAACCATTTTTCTAAAAAGAAAATCTAGAACAAGGCTTTTTATTATATTATGCAATTTATAGAAAAAGGATCTCCAATTTTTCATTCTTCTGTTATTCGAGTTTTTATATTTTAAAACTCGAACTACTTTTATAGCTCGAGGTTAATATTTTCTTGGTTCTCTAAAAGAAGCCGTACAACAAATTATTTTTTATTTGATTTCTTATTTTCTACTATACTAGATAAATCTTTAAATTGCTGTTCTTTATCTTTTTCTACTATTTGAAATGGGATATCATCAATGCTTGATAATTTTATTTTTTCTTTATAGTGTTCATAAAACGAATCAATCAAATAATGATAATTTTCATATTCATTAGTTGATTCTTTGCTTGAAATATTAAAATCTAGGATTTTATCACAACACTTTGATTTGAATATATTGTAAATTTCTAGTGATATTTTATCGTTTATAATTTCATATATATACAATTTATCCATACATTCATACTCTAATCCACTTTTAATTATTGGCTTTTTATCGTTAAAAATCATTTGTGAACATATTGCATGATTTAACTCGTGAAATAAATTTCTATCATCAGAGGCATAAATTGGTAAAGCAATAACTCTTTTAATATGATTACCCATAGGTATATTCGTTTCATAAGAATTTTCGTTGTCTTCGCGAAGTGCTAAGGCAATCGAATATCGAATTAAACTTTCAGAAAACAAATCATTACTAGATGCCCCTATCATTTTATTTAAACCTAATTTATAAAAATTAGATGGTGTTACTTTCTGCTTGTAAAATTTATTTTGGAGCAAATATATGATGTACGGTATAGTAAAAACTATATTTTATATTCTTCATTCGTTTTCTTTGGTAATTCTTTCACAATATAAAAAATATCTAAATCAGTTATATAATAAATAACTTATGTTATTAAATCTATCTAATATAATTTGTCTATATTTTTCACCATAAAATTCAACAAAAGAGTCTATAATGATACTAGAATAATCTTTTATTTTTTGATTGATAATATTTGTTAAATCTTTTTTTATAGTATCAATCCTCATAAGTACCTCTTTCATAACATATATTTCTTTATTTATACTTGCGTACAGCATATTATCTTTGACAATATGCAAGTCGTGTTTTCTAAATTGATAAATATATCAATTTAACCTATAAAAATTATAGCATGGATTTAAGCATTTTAAAACTCGAGCTATAAAAGTTCGAGTTTTCTATCAATCTGGTGCCTGAGGCCAGACTTGAACTGGCACGAGGGTTGATTCTCGCAGGATTTTAAGTCCTGTGCGTCTACCGATTCCGCCACTCAGGCAAGATGGTGACCCGCATGAGATTTGAACTCATGACCCTTTGATTAAAAGTCAAATGCTCTACCGACTGAGCTAGCGGATCAAAAATAATAATGGCTGCCCCGGTTAGATTCGAACTAACGCATGTCAGAGTCAAAGTCTGATGCCTTACCACTTGGCTACGGGGCAATCTAAGTGGTGGAGAGAGATGGATTCGAACCATCGAACCCGAAGGAACAGATTTACAGTCTGTCGCGTTTAGCCACTTCGCTACCTCTCCATATATTCATATAAAAATGGTGCCGAAACCAGGAATCGAACCCGGAACCTACTGATTACAAATCAGTTGCTCTACCAATTGAGCTATTTCGGCAACATATGGTGGGCGCTATAGGACTCGAACCTATGACCCCCTGCTTGTAAGGCAGGTGCTCTAACCAACTGAGCTAAGCGCCCAAATATCACTTGACGACATTAAATATATCAGTTTATTCATGGCTTGTCAACCAATTTTAGTGTTTTTTTTCATTTTTATTTTCTTGAAAAGAAGCCTTTTTTATCCATTGATTTAAGGAAAGTGCTAATGTTGAAAATCCCAATTTTGTTTCCTTTATTTTACTTTTTCGCATGAAAAGAATTCGATAATCAATATCTTTAATACTTAGGCAATACTTATTATTCTTTAAAACTTCTATAATTTTTACTCGAATTACTTCCCCTACCTGAGCAAAACTTTCAAGATTTCGTACATAATATGGTGAGACCTCAGAAATATGCACAAGACCAGATGCATCCTCATCTAATTGCACAAATAAACCATAATCTGTAATTCCTGTCACAGTACCTGCAACAATATCGCCTTTTTGATAATGCATTTTACTCACCGTTGTCATTATAACATATAGTAAAAAAATCAACAAGGAAGCTTTACAAACATTTAAGAACACAATATAATGTAACTGGTGAGAAGATGGAAGAAATAGAAAGTAAAATTTTAGCTTTTATTGATAAAATTAGGCCTTTCCTAATAAGTGATGGCGGTAATATTGAATTTGTTAAATTCGAAGATGGTATTGTATATGTAAGACTTTTAGGTGCTTGCGTAGGATGTAGTTTACTAGATGTCACTTTAAAGGATGGGATTGAACAATTATTAATAGAAGAAATCCCTGAAGTAAAAGAAGTTCGAAATATATCATAAAACTTCTTTTTTTTGTAACCACTGAATCTTAGGAATACTATGATATTGACTTATAAAAATTTGAATAGACGATAAAAAATCTTTATAAGCATCTATTTTTTGTAAAATTGGTATTATTCTATCTTCACTTTCCTTGTCATTAATTATTTTTTCATATACATCAAAGAAATAACTTGGAAAGAGCATTCTTCCAAAAAATAACCCCCATCCATAATCACTTAAATCTAATTGCTTAATATATTTTTCCATCTCACTTTCCGATAAATCTGTTTCAAAAAAGCAGGACTTTAAAAACTCAGCAATATCTCTTACTTTATGATCGATTACAAAAGAAGTTGGATTATAAAAATCGGATAACGTATCAGATACTCGTACCCTTCTTCTTGTAAAAGTTAAAGAATCCTTTGTCGTTTTTAAAAAATTACTCTCAATCATTCTTATATAAGCAATCGCATTCTCTGTAAGCCCAATAAAATAATCTAAACCTTCAGATAGTTTTGGAAATTTTTGATATATATGTTCTCTTTGATATTCAAAATAGTCAATTTTATTTTCCCATAAAGCAGGCCAATTATTTCGACGGATATTTTTTAATTTATCAAAAGGAAAATGATAATTCATTTGATAGGCAACCTCTGTAAATTGTAGCTTTTCTTCAGGAAGTATTTCTTCTTTCATGATATAATACTTGCCATTTAAAAAAGTTAATGCCTGATTCATTATATTTTGTAATATTTTAGGAAAAAAGATATTTTGGCTTACCAAAGAACGATTTAACAAAAACAAATCTTCAATTTCCTCTAAACTTCTTGTATAAGGGGTAAAGGTATATTTTTTACTCTGATAAGAAAAGATATACGTATTTCCTTTTTTCTTTATTTGCTCTGGATATAAATGATAAAAATATGCAATTTCATTTTTCAATAGGCTTCACCTACCAAAAAATATGCGAATTTTTTTATTTCATGCAAAAAAGAGGTTTTTACTTACCTCTTTTTACTGATTGATTCATAGAAGCAGCTGGTGTCATTGTCCCTTGAAGAGTTGCTAACTGTCCTGTGTAATTTGCTAACTCATCAAGAATTTTTGTTGTTGACATTTTTATTTGTGCAACTTGCTGATTATTAGAATGAATTTCTTTTCTATATGCATCTGTTTCATCTTTCATACGATTGATGCCTTCTTCCAATTGTGCATTTTTCTCCTTCATACTAGAAACTTCTCTTTGCTGATTAGCAATTTGTTCTTTTAAAGAAAGAAGTACTTTTTCCTTCGCTTCTTTACGTGCTTTCTCTATTTTTGCTTGCTCTTCTTGTTGCGTTCTTGTAACTTCTTCTCTACTATCTTGTGCATCTTGTTCAGCAGTATTTTTTTCTTCTGTTGCTGTCTTAAAAGACGCATTTAGTGATTGATTTTCCTGATTTAATCTTTCTTTTTCTTCTTTTGCCGCGTGAATGCTTTCTAATAATTTTGCAATTTCTGGATCCTGAGATAGATCATTGTCTAACTTTTCTATTACATCTACATCAAGATTTTCATCATCAGAAACTTCTTCTTTAGGTTGTGAATGAATAGGTTCTTCTTCTACCGGAATCGTATCCACATGTGTTTCAGTAAAGTTTACAGGGGCTGGTTCTACAATAGGATGATAATTTCCTTCACCGTTTACTTGTTCTTCTATTTTATGAGCAAATTCTGGAGACTCATAATAGTCTTTATGAGAGTTTTTAGGAGATGGATCTTTTATATGTGTATCAATTAAATCATTTACATCTTGTTCTGGTATCTTTTGTTCTCTTGCTTTCTCTAATACTTCATCAAAAGCATCTTCTACCATATTAATAGCTGCTTGCATTTGAACAGGAGTAGGATTTTTAATTTCATCTATACCAAAAAGTTTATCAATTTCCATCGCCTTACGAACTTTAGCTGTATTAAGTACTTGTTGTGACCACTGCTCAATAATACTTTCATCTACAGATAAAGCTCTTTCTAATGCATAGGTAGCATCAATAGCTCTATGAGTTCTCCTTAGAAAATCACCATCGATAGGAATTATTTCTACCATTTCTTTTACATCTTCTAGTATTTCATGATGTTTTTGTTCTCGAAGCTGTTCTTCTTGAGATAAAACTGGTTGTTCTGTTTCTCCTTTAAATTGTGCAGCATAATCAACAATTTCGTTTCCTACAGCAGCAGCTAAAACTTGTCGTATTTTTTTTACAGTATCTTTGCATACTTCTAAATTTTCCGGATTTAACTTTAATTTTTTATTTCCTCCTTCTGGAGCAAAAGCATCTTTAAATTCTACAAAACTTACATTAGAATCTTCTGTTATTTGAGCTGTTATCATATTAAACCTCCCGTTTATCTAGTCTTTTTTTGCTAATTTTCGTAACACATCTTTAATTCTATTCCATTCAGATTCATCTTCAATTCCTAAAAATTTTGGTTCTGTGCCACTTCTATCTACATTGGATACATAAACTGTTACATTTCCATTTTCATCTTTTTCATTCTTTGTATACACAACATATTCTTTATGATTGTCTTTAAACTCAAATGCAACAATTACTTCCACTTCATCAATTGAGCCATCTTCTTGAACAAGTGATAAAATCTTTTTTTCTTCCATATAAAATCCTCCCTTTATTATTCATCTACTATCATCATATCATGTTTTTCAAAAAGTGCCAAGATTATTTTTCTTTTTTCAACAAAAAAGTTCGTGCTCCATAGGCACAATGCTCTTTCTTATAAATTTCTATATTTTCAATATTATTGTATGCTTTTACCTCTTTATGATTTTTTTCATAAAATCCTTTTAATCTCAATTTATCGTAGGCATAATCACCTAGAATATAATCAAAGGGAAGAAAGTAATCGGTTATTTTCTCTTCTATTTCTTGTAGAGAAAAACAATCTTTGTCCTCTTCTATTAAAGTATAATGTTGTCCTAATAATTCATATTTTTTCATGCCATCATATCCTTTTTTTAAGTATATCACAAATCACTATTATTTTCACTTTCATTCAAAGGAATTGAAAAAATATTAGAAGAACTATCTAAACCTCCTTGATAGTAGGTAGGAATTTTTCCTGAGATAATCTGACTTACAAATGGTACTTCTAGATGAATTTTCACTTTTTCGCTGGCAAGAGGCATTGTAATTTTTTCTGTTAATTCAACTAAAATATATAGTTCTACTAACGCATTATTAATTCCATAAGAAGTTACTTTGCTTTTCACATTCGCATCCATCATTCCAACAAATGAAAACTTTATTGGAATCACGGGTCCTATATTTGAAAAGAAAAAATGGTTTGTAAGTAATCCAATCGGAATTTCACAAACCACTCCATTTTTATATTGTTTAAAATGCGCACCTTGAAAACTATGATTTACCTGAATAGTATTGACATCTCCATTTTCTAGTGCTAATAACTTAGTTGTTGTTTCTTCTGTAATTTGAGAAAGCAATTCATTTACGATAACTGTATTAAAATCAATCGTTTCAATTTCATCTTTACTACTTTTTGTTACTTTATAAAGTTCCTTTCCTGCTAAAGCATTTTTCATGGTACTTCGAACGGAATCATTTAATACACTTTTTGCAAATTGTTCACTTTCTAATGTTGCATAATTTTTAATAGAAGAGGTCATTTTAATCTGACTCATGATTAAAACAAATAAGGCCAATAAAAAGGAAAAAATAATGGAAAGAAATATTTTTTGAAGGAAGCTTCTTCTATGGTAGGATTTAAGATGCATTTTCTGTTTCATCACAATTTATCCTTTCTTAACCAAAATGACATCTTCCCCAATTTTAGCAATTTCTTCCCATTTGATTTCAGTATCCGTTTCTTTATTAAAAAATTTCCCAAAACTTTTACCAGCTTCTACAACAAGAGATGCGATTGCTCCTGTATCTGGATCAATTTTTACATCAATAATATTGCCAATGTTTCTTCCATCAATGATACTTACAATATCTTTATTTTGTAAATCTGATAAACGCATAGGCCCCACCTATTTTAATATATGTGGACGATTTTATTTTAGAATTTTTTTAAGACTTTCAATTGCATTCTTTTCAAGTCGAGATACCTGAGCTTGACTGATGGATAGTTCTTCAGCAATTTCCATCTGTGTTTTACCTACAATAAATCGTTCATCTAAAATATATTGTTCCCTTTGTTCTAAAGAAGAAAGAGCTTCTTCAAGGGCTAGTCTTATTTCAAAATCTTTACTTGAAAATTTTTTATCTTCAATTTGATCATATAGATAAATAGTATCTCCACCATCATTATAGATAGGTTCAAACATACTAATGGGTTCTTTTAAAGAATCTAAAGCATGAACAACTTCATAAGGGGTTACAGACAATTTTTTTGCAACTTCTTCGTTAGACATTTCTACCCCTCTATTGGCATATTCCTCTTCTTTTAAACGAAGGACTTTGTAAGCTAGATCCTTGATAGAGCGGCTTACCCGTAAACTATTATTATCACGTAAATATCTTCTGATTTCGCCTAAAATCATTGGTACTGCATAAGTTGAAAATTTTACTTCGTGTGATAAATCAAAATTATCAATTGCTTTCACAAGACCCACACATCCAACTTGAAATAAATCATCTAAATTTTCTCCCCTTGATTTAAACCTTCTTAAGATACTTAAAACCAATTTTAAGTTTCCTTCAATTAAATCTTCTCTCGCAAAAGGATTTCCTTCTTTCATTTGTTGAAATAAGGTATCCATTTCACCTTTTGTTAATACTTTGATATTCGCTGTATTCACGCCACTTATTTCTACTTTATGACGTGCCAAAATAAAATCTCCTTTCTACCTTTTTAATGGTATTAGGAGATTTTTCTTATTCATAAAAATGAAAAATATTTTAACAACCTTCTCGACTACAAGTTTTTCCTGTCAATTTTGTCAAATAACTATAATAAATTTCCTCTAATTCATCTTCTTGTTGTTCTGTTAATGGTTGATAAGGATTACTTTGACTCTCAACAGTTCCACTATGAACCCCTACGATTTGTCCATCTTGGACAAAAATAACAGTTGGAAGATAAATTCTTTTTATTTGTTCATCTTGTAATCCTTCATAAGGACCTAGATAATCATTAAGAATAGATAACATTTTCTTATATTCGTCAGTTCCTTCTTTATCTGTTACAACGTTGCCATTGTCATCTAAATGTTTTTCATCTCGAATTTCTCGAGCATTAAAGTAATACAATGTCTGATTTTGCTCTTCTAATACATCCAGTAAAATAGGAATCATCGTTCTACACCAAGGGCATTCTGGAAATCCTAAATAGATAACACCTGTTCCCTTTTCTAAACGTTTTACAATTTGACTAGCATTTTCGTAAACAACATTTGTTTTTTCATCAAAATGGAGAGTACGGTATGATTTTCCATTCTCTGTCGTTTTTCCATTTAAACTTTCATAGTCTTCCTTAAACTTTGCTTCATCTTTTGTTAAGGTAGTCCCACAACCTACTAATAGTCCTATGCAAAGTATTAATAGTAATAGATGTAACCCTTTTTTCATTTTGTACTCCTCTTTTCTTTTTTTTATTATTATAACGCAAACTTTCTTCAAACGTAAAGCCTTTAGAAAAATTCTTTAAAACTAGCAGGTGGTTTCGATAAAAAAGTATATCTCTTGTGGGTAAGAGGATGTTCTATAGAAAGACAGGAAGCATGAAGATAAAGCCTTTTTTCTTTTGAAACCTTCCCATATTTTACATCTCCAACAATAGGAAGTCCTACAAATGCAAGGCTTGCTCGAATTTGATTTTTACGTCCTGTTGTAATATGAATTTGAAGGAGTGAATATTGCTCATTTTGTTCTAGGCATTGATATTTTGTAATACATTTTTTACCTTTTTGGGGAGAAGTCACATGCATTTTTAAGTCTTTTCCTTCTTCTAAAAAAAGACAAATGGTATCATCTTTTTTTGCATGTCCACATACGATAGCAATGTATTCTCGTTTTGTTACCAATTGATCCCAATGATTTTGCAAAAGAAATTTTAATTTTTCATTTTTAACAAAGGCAAGAACACCAGAAGTTTCTTTATCTAAACGATGCAAAACAAATAGTTTTTCATTTCGTCCTCTTTGATTTACAAATACTCGCATTTTATGATAAGCAGTCTTTTCTTTTTCTTTATCCGTTCCAACGGAAAGAAGGCCTGTTGGTTTATCAATTACTAAGAAATCATGATCTTCAAAAAGGATAGGAAGTGGACTTCTTTTATGCGTCTTATTTTGTTTTCGAATTTCAACTGTACTATTTCGGGAAACAAGAAAATTATATTGAGTAACTTGTTTGCCATTAATATAAACACAACCTGCCTTTAAATATCCTTTTATTTTCTTTTTAGAAAGAGAAGGATAAAGAGAATATAATTGTTCCAAAAGAGGTCCCTGCTGCATCACTTTCATTTTTATTCTCCTTTCCTATTACTAGTTCGAGTGTATAGAATTTCCCTATTTTTGTCAATTTTTCCTGTGTATAATTTTCCTTATTTTGTAAAAAATAGAATTAGACAGCTATGATCGTATTCTGCTTCAATTTATTCTCTTTTTTAATATTATTTTTCAT
>CANQDI010000036.1 GCA_947591575.1 uncultured Bacilli bacterium
CCTTTTTATGGTTCTTTATCTTTTTCATCTATGACACCTTACCTTACAGTGTCATCTTATCAAATTTTCTTTAACTGCCCTCTTTTTATTCCTATTTCGCATATTGTATCTTTTATATCATTAAAAAAAACTAACTTTCGTTAGAATTTTCTTTTTTTCACAAAATATTTAATAAGATATGCTTCAAATATAATCATAATCAATACAAAGATCCATTGTAATATCGTATTAGCAATCCCGCTTGTATATTTTCCAATCATAGCAAGCACACTTTCTGGAATATATTTATCAATTAATGCTGCTACATCAGGAAGGCCTAGATTATTTTTTAAAAACGTTAAAATTCGTAACAAAATATCAAAGATAGCTACAAAATAGACAAAACTTGAAAAATTTCTAAAAAACATAAGTACAACAACAATGAGTACAATAAATACAACTAAATCCCAATACATCTTTTCATTCCTCTTTTCATCTTAAAAATAAACATTGTGTTCTTTTTCGTAAGAAAGTGTAGTTATATCTCCATGCCCCGGATATAAAGTAATTTCTTCTTGATATCTTTTTAATTTTTCAATAGATGCTTGCATCTCATTTTCATTTCCTGTAGGTAAGTCTACTCTTCCTACGGTCCCTCTAAAGACAAAGTCTCCTGTAAACATTTTATTTTGAGAAGGAAAATAATAAGATACCGAATCACTACTATGTCCTGGTGTATAAAGTGTTTGAAAGGTAAATGGTCCTATAGTATAAGATTTTTCATCTTCTACATTACTCTTTTTAAAAATTCTAATACTCTTTTTCGTTAAAAAATTACGAAGTGCTCCAATATGATCAAAATGGGCATGAGTAATTAAAACACCTAATACTTTTTTATTACCAATTGCCTCTTTAATTTTTACATATTCATCCCCTGGATCAACAACTAAACAAACATCATCATGCAATAGCAGATAACAATTTTCATCTAGTGGCCCTGTTACAATTTGTTTTAATTCCATAGTTATCCTCATTTCTATTCTCTTTTATTGTATCAAAAAGCCATACAAAAAGGAAGAGTCGAAATGATTATTTGACGTATCTTCCTTTTTTTTATTTTCTCATGATCATTATCCAATTTCTTCAAATTGAGAGTTATAAAGTTCTGCGTAAAATCCTTTTTTCTTTAAAAGTTCTTCATGAGTTCCCTGTTCTACAATATCTCCATCTTTCATTACTAAAATAAGATTTGCATTTTTAATAGTAGAAAGGCGATGAGCAATAATGAAACTTGTTCTTCCTTCCATAAGATGATCCATTGCGTTTTGAATCAGTTGTTCCATTCTCGTATCTACACTAGAAGTTGCTTCATCTAAAATTAAAATTTTTGGATTCTTTAAAATAACTCTTGCAATAGTTAAAAGTTGTTTTTGACCATTTGAAATATTATCACTTTCTTCATTTAAAATCATGTCATAGCCATCTGGTAACGTTCGGATAAAGTGATCAATATGTGATGCAATCGCAGCATCTTCCACTTCTTCATTTGTTGCATCTTTTTTTCCATAACGAATGTTTTCACGAATTGTATCACTAAACAACCAAGTATCCTGTAAGACCATTCCAAAAATACTTCTTAAATCATCTCGTCTTATTTTTCGAATATCTATACCATCAATAGTAATGCTTCCTTTATTAACATCATAAAATCGCATTAACAATTTTACTATCGTCGTTTTTCCAGCTCCAGTTGGTCCTACAATTGCTATTTTCCCACCCGTTGGAATTTTCGCATCAAAATCATGAATCACAATTTTATCTTTCGTATAACCGAACTCTACATGATGAAATGCAATAGCTCCTTCGTTGTTTGCCAAATGAATTTCTTGCTCTACATCTTGTACTTCTTCCTTTTCATCTAAAAATTCAAAGACTCTTTCACAAGATGCTAGCATACTTTGAAGAAGGTTCGTTACTTGGGCAATTTGTGTTAGTGGCTGTGTAAAAGAACGAATATATTGTGTGAAAGATAAAATATCTCCTACTTCAATTCGATTTTTAATTACTAACCAACCACCTAAGATTGAAATAACGACATATCCAATATTTCCGATAAAGGCCATAATAGGATGCATCATACCAGCAAAGAATTGACTTTTCCAAGCACTTTTATATAAGATTTCATTAGTATCTTGAAAAGTTTTCATTGCCTCTTCTTCCTGATTAAAAAGAGTAACTATTTCATGACCTGTATAAATCTCTTCGACTTGTCCATTAATATGTCCTAAATATTCTTGCTGACTCTTAAAATATTTTTGACTACCACGCATAACAATTCCCATGAGGAAAATAGAAAGTGGAACAATCAAGAAAGCAACAAGCGTCATTAAAGGAGAAATGGATAACATCATTACAATGACTCCAATCATTAAAGTAATAGATGAAATGACTTGAGTTAGACTTTGATCTAAACTTTGACTTAATGTATCTACATCATTAGTAACACGAGATAATATTTCTCCTGTTGTTTTGCTTTCATAATAAGAGAGAGGTAAGCGATGCATTTTCTGAGAAAGGGCATTTCTTAAAGAAAAAGCAACTTTTTGGTTAATACCAGCCATAATCCAACCTTGAATATAAGAAAAGATCATGCTTAAAATATAAAGACCTAATAAAGAAAGCAATATTCCACCTATTTTTCCAAAATGAATGCCAGTTGTTGTTCCTAAGATTTTTCCAACAAGCCCATTAAATATTTCTGTCGTAGCATTTCCCATAATTTTAGGACCAACAATTGAAAAACAAGCACTTGCAATGGAAAATAGAATGACTAAAAAAATACCCAGTTTATACGTTTTTAAATAAGATAAAAGACGTTTTAGAGTTCCTTTAAAGTCTTTTGGCTTCTCAAAGGACATTCCCATAGGACCACGACGAGGTCTATCTTGATTTTGTTTAGGCATTTTCTAACTCCTCCTTTGAAAGCTGACTTTCTGCAATTTCACGGTATACTTTACAGGTTTTTAATAATTCCTTATGTGTACCAATTCCTACCATTTTTCCTTCATCTAGCACAACAATTTGATCTGCATGCAAAATAGTATTAATACGTTGAGCAACAATTAAAACTGTTGCATCTTTCGTACTTTCAAATAAAGCTTTTCTAAGTTCATGATCTGTTTTAAAGTCAAGCGCTGAAAAACTATCATCAAAGATAAAGATTTCAGGGTTCCCTGCCACAGCTCTTGCAATGGAAAGACGTTGCTTTTGACCACCTGACACATTGGTTCCTCCTTGACTAATAGGACTTTGATACTTTTCTTTCTTGGATTCAATAAAATCTTCTGCTTGGGCAATTTTAGCTGCATTCTTCATCATTTCATCAGACATTTTTTGATTTCCAAATTTGATGTTGGACTCAATGGTTCCAGAAAATAAAACACCTCGTTGTGGAACAAATCCAATTTTTTCATGTAATGCCTTTTGAGTTACTTCTTTTACATTGATACCATCTACTAAAATTTCTCCACTTGTAACGTCATAAATTCTAGGAATTAAGTTAATCAAAGTACTTTTTCCACTTCCTGTACTACCAATAAAGGCCGTTGTAGTTCCTTGTGTGGCAGTAAAAGTAATATCCGTTAAAACATCTTCATCACTATCTGGGTACCTGAAAGATACATTTTTAAATTCTACAAGACCTTTAATCCTTCTTCCAAATTCTTTTGGTTTTAAAGGATCTAATACCGATACCTCTTCTTCTAATACCTCCATGATACGTTTAGCACTTACATTGGCTCTTGGGAAAATAATAGAAAACATTGAAATCATTAAGAAAGACATGATAATTTGCATAGTATATTGAATAAAAGCAAGCATATCTCCTACTTGAATCATTCCATCATCAATAGCATGAGCGCCACGCCATACAATAAAAATACAAATACTATTCATAACAAACATCATTGTTGGCATCATTAAACTCATTGCTCTTCCAACAAAAAGATTGGTCTTTTTTAAATTTTGATTTGCTTCAGTAAAACGTTTTTTCTCATGTTCCTGATTACTAAAAGCACGAATAACAGGAATTCCAGTTATAATCTCACGAGTAACCTGATTCATTTTATCAATTAATTTCTGTAACCGTTGAAACTTTGGCATGATAAGAGTAAACATCGTAATGACAATACTCATAACAGCGATAATACCAAGTCCTATAATATAGGTCATACTAGGAGCTGTATTTAAGACCCTTAAAAGGCCACCTAATGCAATAATAGGTGCATAAAAGACCATTCGAAGCATCATGACCATCATCATTTGGACTTGCTGTATATCGTTTGTACTTCTTGTAATCAATGAAGAAATTCCAAATTTTTTATATTCCGCTTTGGAAAAAGAAAGAACTTTTTTAAATTCTGCTTCTCGAAGACGTTTTGCAAGACTTGCTGCTACCCTAGAACCTAAAAGAGAAACAATGACAGTAGCGATACAAGAGAAAAGTGCAAGGCCTAACATTTGAAGACCAGAAGATAAAATATAACGTGTTTGTAACTGATCTAAATCGATTCCTACTTGTTTGTATTCATCTGCAATCGCAGTAATGGCACTTGACTCGACAATCATATCAGGCATTTCACTAAATCGTTGATTGATTTGTTGTTGAATGACTGCTTTTTGTTCATCTGGCAATTGTTTTAAAATTTCAAAAAATGACAGATTTTGAAAAGCAGCTGGTAGATTTTTTTTCATTTCTTCTTGAATCTTTTGATTTTCTTCTGTATCACTTGACAACATATAATGAACAAGTAATGCTTCTTCTAAAGATTTACTTTCAAAATCCTCTTTTAATACATAAAGCTCTTCTTTTTTATTTTGTGGATACTTTTTAACATAATCTTGATTTCTTTTTTCAATCAATTGATAGTGACTTAAAACTTCTTTTACTTCTTTTTCATCCATCAATAATGCAAGCTCTTCAAAAGTCGTTTTTCTCATCACATCAGGAATAGGTGTAGCAATTCCTTGCTGTTGAACCCCTACATTAATAATACGAGAAGTATAAGTAGGCAAAGATAAATCACACATTGCTTGAACAATTAATAAACAAATTAAAATGACAATCGTTCCGACATTTCTTTTTAAATAAAGAAATAATTTAAGCATTTTATTTTCTCCTTCCATTTATTTTACTTAAAAAGAGCTAATCATCATAAAATGATAAGCACCTTGTTCATTATATGCCTTATAGAAGGAAAAAGTCAAATAAAGTTCCTTTTTACAAATAAAAAAAGTCCAAAGAAGCGTTTAGACGATAACGATAAAACCTGCGCATTCGTACAGGTGGGTGCTTCTAGTAAAATCAAAGGATCCCTACTTAAAAGCAGGTATTCAACACAGACTTTACATGATTTCGAGGCTCCCTTATCGTTTCTTTAGTCGGTTTTATAGTTTGTCCTTAGCGCATTCTTTAGACAATATTAGTATACCATACATAAATGAATAAATACAAGCATTTTATCAAAATAGGACTCTTCGACATTTTAAAGAGCCAATTTACTAAATCTTGAATAAATTATTATAGGTGATGAACATGTTTTATCAATTTCAAAATACAAATATACACTATCAAATTTTTGGAAATGGAAAAGAAGCCATTGTTATTTTACCTGGTTGGGGAGATACTGCTTGTACTTTTCAAGAAATCATTTCTATTTTAGAAAAAGAATACACAGTTTATATTTTTGACTATCCTGGATTTGGAAAAAGTCCCCCATTAAATACATTATGGACAATCTATGATTATGCATATTGTGTAAAAAGTTTTTTGGAGGAAAAACAAATAACTCCTATACTTCTTATTGGCCACTCTTTTGGAGGAAGATTGGCAATTGTATTAAATGGTTATATCAAACTTTTTCTTCCTAAAGTTTTATTAATTGATAGTGCTGGAATTCCTCCCAAAAAAACCATACGTTCTATTTTTCGAAAGTATAGTTACCGATTCTTAAAAAAAATTCAGTATTTTCTACCTAAAAGAAAAAGAAAACAATATTTAAACTTTTTATTTTCTAAATATGCATCTTTTGATTATTACAATCTTCCTTCTTCTATGCGTCTTACCTTTCAACAAATTATTCGAGAAGATTTACGAAAATATTTAAACAATATTACCAGTGAAGTTTTACTCCTTTGGGGAAAAGAGGATAAGGATACTCCAATACGAGATGCATATATTATGAAAAAGAAAATTCCCAATAGTGAATTAATTGTATTTGAGCGAAGTGGTCATTTTTCTTATTTAGAAAATCCCTATTTAACGGTAAAAATTATTTTAGCATTTTTAAAAGAGGAATAATTTCCTCTTTTAGCATTTTTTCTCAATTTGTTTTAAAAGATCCAAAAAATAGCCTTTCCTTTTTGTTAATGTTTCCTCATCCTTTGCTTCAAATCTTGCAGTGATGTTAGGTCCTGTATTTGAAACCCGAATAAGAGCAAAACCATCATCTAATAAAACTTTAATTCCATCAATCGTATGAAAAGAATACCCTTGTTTTCTACAAAATTCTTCCAGTTTTTGGATGACTATAAACTTTTTATGATCTTCCATTGGAATTTTAATTTCTGGAGTTTCAACATAAGTAGAGATGCCTTCTAATAATTCTTCAATACTTTCTTTTCTTTTGGATAAAACTTCCACTAATCTGAGTCCTGCATAGAGTCCACTATCAAATCCTAGAAAACGATCTCGAAAATAAATATGCCCTGAAAATTCTCCTCCAAAATCCAAATCAAGGTCATGAACCCCTTTTTTAGTATAAGAGTTCCCAGTTCGATATTCAATTGGTTTAGCACCTAATTTTATAATTTCATCTCTTAATGCATTACTACATTTTACATCGTAAAGAAAAGCTTTTTTTCGAACTGTCCCAATGATGTTTTGAATCATAATAATCATATACTGATCCATGGGAATAAACCGTCCTTTATTAGATATAATACCAACACGATCTCCATCTCCATCAAAAGCAAGACCTACGTCCGCCTGTTCTTCTATCACTTTTTTCTTTAAATCTTCTAAATTATCTTCAACTGAAGGATCTGGATGATGATGAGGAAAGGTGCCATCAGAGACATCATAAAGCGGAATCACTTCTATAGGGAACTTTTGATAAAGTTCTTTTGCAAAAGGAGAAGTAGTTCCATTTCCACAATCAATAACTACTTTTACCCTTCTATTGCCAAAAGAGAGCCCTTTCATAATCGCATTAAAGTAATCATCTTTTATATTCAACTTTGAAACTGTTCCTGTTCCCTCGACAAATTCTTCTTTTAAAAGAAATTGATATAAATCTTGTATTTCCTGTCCTTTTAAATTTTCTCCTAATTTTAGAGCCACCTTAAATCCATTCTCATTTTTTGGATTATGGCTTGCAGTAATCATAATTCCCGCTGGAATATTTTCATGTAAGCATGCAAAATAATACATGGGTGTTGTACATAAACCTAACGAAATAACATCAACGCCTGTAGAAACAATTCCACTAATTAAAGCTTTTTCCAAACTCTCACTAGAAAGTCTATTATCATGGCCAATTATACATTTTGTCTCCTGATTTTCTCGTACTTTACTTCCAAAAGCTTTTCCCAAAAGAATGGCTACTTCTTCATTTATTTCTGTAGGGTATATACCTCTAATATCATAACCTCTAAAAATATATGGATTGATTTTTTCCATCATTTCACACTCCTATTTTTATTATAAATTGTATCATGATTTTCTTGCAAGAGGTTGACAAAAAAAGACACTATCATCACAAAAGATAGTATCTTTCTTTCGTCTTATTAAGGGGCTAAAGCCACACGGAACGAGGCACTAATGACTGCATGACCGACGTCCCCGGTAAGGGAGAAAGCACCTGCCATCGTACCATCGCCCCTTCGACCACCACGGATAGGCCATGGGTAATTTGTGCTTGCCATACCAGAAAAATCACCGTACCACTTAGCTACTTCATTTAATGCATGACCTTTGCATGGCTCTCCATTACATGCAGTATTTTTATCGTTGGTTGTATATAAATCATAGTACTTACTATCAGGCCAACTCCTTCCTGTAAATGTCTCATTGTCAAATCCTGTCTTCCCTGTATATCCTGAATTATCGTCCAACGAATAGCCTGAGTATCCATTATAGTTTCCCATCATGTACTCCC
Organism: uncultured Bacilli bacterium; assembly: GCA_947591575.1. Taxonomy (GTDB): domain Bacteria; phylum Bacillota_I; class Bacilli_A; order RF39; family UBA660; genus CANQVB01. Next base: position 8,196 of record CANQDI010000036.1, read on the forward strand.
AGGCTCCTCCATTGATGTCATAAATCCCATAGATGGTTCCTGTACTCGATGCTCCTCTTCCTTCTAATCCATCGTTATATTGATAGGCACAAGTAGAACTTTCGGGAGCGCTAGGTAATCCACTAGAACATCCTGTCTTATAAGCAGTATAATTGTTCATATAAACTTCTTTATTTGCTCCTTGATAATCATTATTTCCATATTTCCCATATTTACTTTGAGTTAAATACGATATTAATGCCCATTCACTGTTCTTCATCGCATGACTATCATAAGTATTATCAAATCCATATATGTTTCCTTCTGACACCATCCCCCTTGCTACTAAATCTAATGTGGATACTCTAATATTCCTCCATGAAGTAATATTAGGTTTAATGGCTACTAGATTACTATTTTCTACATCTCCTGGATTACTATTATCAATTGCTCCTGTCTCAAACTTTCCTACCCATATCCCGGGTAATGCTTCACTTCCAAAGGTAAATCCGGGTGGTGTATACCATCCACTTGGTTTTTCTCCTGTATACTTCGCACTTCCTTCATCTTTCTCATTCGTTCCTATAAATTTGACATCAATCTCTCCTGGTAATGTTGCACTTTCCCCTCCTTTTCCATAGTAATTTGTCCCATCTTCACTCTTGATTGTATAACTATATCTTGGGATCCATACATACATCTGTAATATATCTCCCATATCAATTGGAGTCCCTGCTTTTCCTTCTTGATATGTTTTCCTTTTTCCTTCACTTACTACGACTGCATTCGCCCACTTCTGTTTCTCATAATCATACCACTCTGTTTTAGTATCTGCTTTCTCCCATACTTCACTTTCTTCATTATATACTACTGGGATCATATTATCTCCTAATACTGGCTCATTCGCTCTCTTTGTCCTTATCATTTGTATTCCTTCTACTTCTATCTTTCCATAAAATACTCCTCCCATGGCTTCATTTCCTGCTTCTTCTTTTAACCAGATCCTTAATTCATATTCTACTCTATTCTCTGCACCTCTCTTTAAT
>CANQDI010000037.1 GCA_947591575.1 uncultured Bacilli bacterium
TCTTTTTCTGCTTGCTTAGAAAACTTAATTGTATATAGATTTACCATTCTTCATCCTTTTCATATTTTTTTGCTGATTCCCAATTTTCATTTTTTCTTATATTATTAATATTATCCACGTATCCTGGAATACTTGATAAAAATAATGTTTCTTCAATATTTTTCCATTCATCTTCAGATATTAATACAGCATTTTTCCCCTTATTATTTACAATTGTAATAGGATTAAAACCAACATTAACATCTGATACCAATTGGTATAAATTTGCTCTAGCATTGGTTATATTGATTGTACTCATTACTATTCACCTCATTTACATTATAACGTACTTTTTTACGTACGTCAAGTATCTAATATTATTATATGCAAAAATAAAATAAAAATGTATCAAAAAAGAAGAGTATGGACCTCTTCCTAAATATAGAAAAACAAACGAAAAGTTTGTTTAATACTACAATGGTGGAGAATAGGAGGATCGAACTCCTGACCTCCACGGTGCAAACGTGGCGCTCTCCCAGCTGAGCTAATTCCCCAGTTTTTTTTGCTGACAATATGAATTATAACATATCAAAATTCACAGTGTCAACATTTTTTAAATTTTTTTTGAAGGAACTCGCTTTCTTCGTAATACTTCCCATTTTGATAAACAAAATGTACTTTATTCCGATGAAATTGTTTTAAAGAACAAACAATTTTCCCCTTTTTAAAATGGTATTTTTTAAGGAATCTTTCTAAAAGAAATTTCTCATAATAGTATGGAAATTTTTGGATTTCTCTAAAAAGAGTCACCAAAAGAAGAAGAAATATAAATAGATATTGTAAGGATTTTGTAGACAAAAAGAAAAACCAAAAAAAAGTAATAAAGCAAGATGATAAGAAGAAAATAATTTGAAAACTATGATAAAAAGAAAAATAATTTTGAATAAAAAGCAATAATAGTCTACCACCATCTAATGGATAGATTGGTAATAAATTAAAAAACAAAAGACGATAATGAATATTCGTTAATATATCTAGATGGAGTTTTGTAAAAGGAATTTGCAACAACATAAAATAGCACAATATTTGAAAAATGGGTCCCATTACGATAATAAGAAATTCCTCTTTCATAGACTGATTCATATCCATTTGAAATTTAGAGATTCCTCCAAAAGGATAAAAATAAATTTTATCTAAAGGGCAACCCAAAATACCTGCAGTGAGAAAATGGCCTATTTCATGTATAAGAAGAAGAACTCCCAGAAAGAAGAAAGACAAAAAATCTCCCATCAATAGAAAAAAAGTTCCATAAAAAATTGTTAACGGATGAATTTTTATCTTATGTAAGATATTTTTGATAATCTTCAAATTTTCCATCCTTTTGGAAAGCAAGATAGAGCGTTTTATTGATGGCTTCTCCTAATAATTTTCCTTTTTCTACATAATCATAAAGTTTGATTCCGTTTAATTCAATATTACCATACCAAGCATCAACTCCATTGACTTGTTGAATAATGACTGTCTTTCCATAATTTTCTTTTTCTCCTATATATACAACAATACCACTTTCCAGTGCTGGTACCATATAATTAGAAGAAACTTCCAATGCCACACCATCTTGATAAATATTTTTATTCTTATAACTCATTTGTTCGTTAAATACTTCAGTGTCTTCTTTTCCGAATCCATTTAAGGAAAAATTATCTCCAAAATATTGTTGATATAATTTTTTCACTTCACTAAAAGGAAAATTTTGATGATATACCTGCTCATTAAAAGCCTTTTTAAAATTTTTATTCATTTTAAATCCAATTAATAAAAGAAGGACGATTACAATTGTGCATAAAGTCCTACTAAAGAAAAGAAAAAGAAATTTTTGAATATAATTACGATGAGGAGAACACTTCTTTTTTATAAACTTTGATTCGTTCACAGGGATCACCTATTCTACCATATGATGAAAAAGAAAAAAGAATGCATATATCTTCATTGATATTTTGGAAACCGTTTGTGAAAAAGAAAATAAAATAATTCGGCATCAATAATATTAAAGAGAAGACTATGTCCCCAAAGATATAACAAAGACTCTATAGAAAAAGAAATTCTATGAAAAAATACAAACAAAGAAAAATATGAAAAATGATATACTCCTATTAAAATGGCTGTAAAAATGGGAATCGTAATATAATTTAATTCTACATTTTTCCAAATCAGTTTGGAAAAATATGCAATTTCTAAGAATAAAATCACATGGCTCATCCAGATATTGGTATAAAAAATATCATAAAGAATCCCATAAATGGCAACAAACCAAATGTACCTTTTTTCTTTTTCTTTTCGAAAAAAAGGTGGCAATAAGAAAATACAAACGATGGATAGATAAGGAGTAAAAAGACTAAGTGTTCCTTGAAAAAAGGGAAAAAAATTAGTAAGAATTCCATCAAAAAGAAAGGAAAAAATGATAAATATATACATCATGATGTCTTCTCCTTCAGTACAGTCACATAATGAATTTTATTAAAATCCTGTTTTGATTCTACATACAGTGTTTTAGATAGATTATATTTATCTTCTTGTACTTCTTTTACTTTTCCGATATAAATTCCTCTTGGATACATTCCACCAAGTCCACTTGTTGTTAGCGTACTACCTTCTTCTAAAGAAGCATCTTTATCGACACCTACAATTTTTAAAAGACCTTTTTTAGAATCATACCCATTTAAAATAGCATAACTCTCTCCTAGGGGTCCTGCAATTGAAACACTTATTTTTTGGTTTATATCATTCGTAGTAATTAACGTGACTTCACTCGATAAATAACTAACCTTACTAATCTTTCCAATCAAACCTTCATTTGTAATCACTAGCATATCTTTTTGAAGGCCTGCTTTTTTTCCTTGATCAATTGTACATGTTTGTAACCAATAAGAACGATTCCTTGATAAAACCATTGCGTTAATAGGAGTATACTCTGTTAAAGTATGATTAAGCTCTAACAATTTTTTTAAATCTTGGATTTCTTCTTCTAAATGTGTATTGATATTTTTTTGAATGATATATGATTCTGTCATAGTTTGATCTTTTTCTGTATTTAAGACTGTAAATGGAAAAAGTACTATCTTTTGAACAACTATACTTACATCCTTCAAAAAAGATTCCATTTTAGAAAAATCAGGTGAAAAGAAAGAGTAAACAAGAAAAGAAAAAACAAAAAAACATAATATACCTACATATAGTCTCTTTTTCCACCTTTTCTTTTTTTTAGAAAACATGTTATCACCTCTTTTTCCTATCTACTTCTATTTTTATAATTCTATTTCAGCATGTTCTTGAAAACTATAGTACCCTTCTTTTCCCACAATAATATGATCTAAAATAGGAAGGCCCTGTAATTTCCCTATCATGACCAATTGTTTAGTAAAGTTTCGATCTGCTAAGGAAGGTTCTACATATCCAGAAGGATGATTATGAAAACAGATAATGCCTGTTGCACCCATTCGATATGCTTCTTTAAATACTTCTCTTGGATGAACGGTGCTTTTATTAATCGTTCCTTGAAACAATAATTTTTCTCCAATAATTTTCTTTTGGTTATTGAGATATAAACAATAAAAGCACTCCTGTTGTTTTTCAAAAAAAATGGGTTTTATATAATGGTAAGCACTTCTTGGAGATGTCAATTGTTGTTCTTTTGCTCTTTTAAAAAATACAAGTCTCTTTCCTAATTCAAATGTAGCAAGTAGTGCTAGAGCTTTCGCTTCCCCTAGTCCATTTATTTGAAGTAATTCATGAAAAGAGGGAAACTCCCGCTGACTGAATAAAACCAAAATTTCCTCTGATAATGTTTTCACATCTTTTTGTTTGGTACCACTTCGTAACAAGATTTCTAAAAGTTCTACATTGGAAAGATTTTCGGCTCCTAATTTTTTAAGTCTTTCTCTAGGACGTTCTTCTTTGGGTAGTTCTTTCAATTTCATGTCATTCACCTATTTGTATTATAACCAAAATAAGAAAAATATTTACTGTGTTAAAACAGTTTCTTCATAATCTGCCAAAACTACCTTACAAATAGAAATAGTTTCTTCTTTACTATTCGCATTTGAAAGCAATATATCCCATTGTGAAAGATGATTTGTAAACGTAGTATTGGATAGTGGCATTTCCTTAATATATGTGACAATATTTTCTTGATCATAGTAATTTTTTACTTTTTCCATGAATTTCTTTTGCAATGACATACCAAGATATAAATAAAACTTATTATCTTCTTTTACAATCAAAGAAGCATCGATTTTTTCTTTTTCTCGAAGAGCTTCTTCTTGATTACTATAAACTCCATATTGCAATAAGTAAAAGGAAGTACCTTCTGACATAACCGTTTCTTCTTCATAATGATTATATAGGACTTTTCCAAAAAATGCTCCTAAAAAGATTGTCAATATAATGGAAATAAAAAATGATTTTTTCATACTATCTCACCCTAAATAAAGACTACTAAAAATCTTTTAAAAAATTTGTCGAAGCAATGTATTTTTATAAAAATTCTTGAGATTTTTCATTGCTTTTAAAAAGAAAGAATGATAGCCTTATATTCATAGAGGAGGTGAAACTGTGAAAAAGAAAAAATTGTTTTTTTTCATTTTAGTACCTTGTATTTTGTTACTTTCTGGATGTAATCAAAATAAAGATGTAAAAACAATGATTTGCAGTGCAACAGCAACACAAGGAAATGTGGATATGACACTTCACTATGAAGTAACCTATCATGGTGAATATGTAAAGACTGTCAATACAAAAGAGGTCATGACTTCTACAGATACAAAAACACTTGAAGCGTATAAGACACAGCTTGAAGATATTTATAAAGATTTTGATGGAATTGATCATTATAAATATCATTTTGAAATAGAAGGTAACACTTTAACGAGTACTGTATCGATTGATTATGAAAAAGTGGATACAGATAAAATTTTAGCTGTAGATGATTCCACAGATCAACTCATCAAAAATGGAAAAGTAAAACTTGAAGATATTAAAAAAGTATATGAAGATGTAGGGGCTACTTGTAAAATGCAATAAACATTATCATCATGTCTATAATGGAAAATGAATTCAAAAGTAAAAAAGAGAAAAAATGAAACTTTTCTCTTTTTATATGCTTTTTTTATAAATCAAGTTCAATGTTATCAATAGAATAACCATCTTGAATATCTCTTATATTAAAATCTTCAATAAATAATGTTGCTTTAAAATCTTTGATAGATAATTCTATTGCATTTTTTAACTCTTTATTTAGTCCCAAATCCAAATGCTTAATAGGTGTTTTTAAGGAAACATTTTGATTTGACTTTTCTCCTCTTGCTCGACTGATGATATCAATTATATCATTTCCATTGATTACTTCCTTAGTGAATTCAAATGAAAGTGGTTTTATTTCTGTTAAATGAATTGATTTTTCATGATGATATAGTTCCTGATATATTTCTTCTGTAATAAATGGGAAGAAAATACTAAAATCTTGTAATAACTTATAAAGAATTGTATAAACTGTCTTTTGCCCTGAATATCTTGGTATTGTACCAAATTCTTCAGGCCTATATAATCTATGTTTTACTATTTCTATATAATTATCACAAAAATTCCAGAAAAATTTCTCAAGAGTGTTCAAAGCTAATCCAACTTCATATTCATCTAAATACTTTAGAAAGCCTTTTTCCATTTCTTGAAATGTTCCTAAAATCCATTTATCTATGTACTCATAACAATCAAACTCTTTATCTTCATAATCATTTAAGTGCATCTCAATAAATTTAGATACATTCCATATTTTATTGATTAATTTTTTTCCTCTTAAAAGTGTTTCTTCACTAAATACTATATCTGTTCCAAGTCTTCCAGATGCTGCCCAATATCTAATTACATCAGCGGAATATTGATCTATTAAATCAATCGGTTCTATTTTACTGTTTCCCTTTGATTTACTAATTTTTTCGCCTTTATTTGCCATCACAAATCCGGAAATCATTACATTATCCCATGGCCTTTGGTTAAAATGATAAAAGCTTTTTACAATTGTATAAAAATCCCACGTTCTTATAATTTCTGAAGCATTGGTTCTAATACTCATTGGTTTTAAAAAATCTTCATAATTTTCCTTTTCACCATATCTCATATTGATAAGAGGAGTTACTGAAGAAGTTGCCCATGTATCCATAACATCCGTTTCTGGTACAAACTCTTTATATTTACATTTAGGGCACTCATCTACGCTAGGATGATCAACTAATGGATTTACAGGTAAATCTTCTTTTTTAGCAAATACGGGTTCACCACATTGCTTACAGTACCAGACAGGAAATGGTACACCAAAATATCTTTGCCTTGATATACACCAATCCCAAGCAATATTATTTACCCATTCCTCATATCTTGTATGCATATGTTCTGGATGCCATTGAATTTCGTTTCCAATTTTCAAAAAATCTTCTTTATGATTCATAATATCTATAAACCATTGTTTCATTACAGAATATTCTACTTCTTTACCACATCTTTCATGTGTTTGTACTTCATGTTCTAACTCTTCAACCTTTACTACATATCCACCCTTTTGTAAATCTTCCATTATTTGTTTTCTAGCTTCCTTGATTTTCATTCCACCATAATTTGGAACTTCCGGAATAATTCTTCCATCATCAGTGAAAATGTATTTTAAAGGTAAATGATATTTCTTCCACCATTCAATATCGGTCTGATCTCCAAAAGTACAACACATAACAACCCCTGTACCTTTATCAATGGCAACTTTTTCATCTGCCATGATAGGCACTTCTACATTAATGACTGGAATATAAGCAGTTTTACCGATTAAATGTTTATGTATTTCATCATTTGGATTGACAAAAACACATACTATTGCAGGAAGTAATTCTGGTCTTGTTGTCGCTATTGTAAATTCTTCGTTTGTTTCTACTGTTTTAAAATGAATGTAATTAAATGTCGTTTTTATTGTTTTGGTTTCAAGTTCTGCTTGTGCAATAGAAGTCAAACACTCATTACACCATAAAGCCGGACTTTCCTTATGATAACAATGCCCTTTTTCAATTAAATCTAAAAATGACATTTGACTTATTTTTATGGTTGATGGGCTTACCGTTTTATAATGTATGCTCCAATCTGTACTTACACCCATCTTACTAAATAACGTTTGAAATTCCTCTTCATATTTGTCAGTTGTTTCATAACAAAGTTTGGAAAATTCTTCTCGACCAATTTCATGAGCTTTTTTACCCTGCTCCTTTTCAACTAATCTTTCACTTGGTAATCCATTATCATCAAATCCAAACGGATAGAATATATTATATCCTCTTAATCTTTTATATCTAGCAATCATTTCTGTTTGCGAATAAGAAAATATATGACCAATATGAATTTTACCATTTACTGTTGGAGGCGGAGTATCAATAGAAAATACTTCTCGCTTGTCTGGTCGAAACTCATAAATTTTGTTTTCCTTCCAATATTCTAACCATTTAGCTTCTTTTTCTTGAGCATTATATTTTTTATCTAACATTTTAAAATCCTCCTTCATAAAAAAAGCGACCTTTTTAAGGACGAATATGTTTATCCGTGGTACCACCTTATTTACTAATTTCTAGTATTTAGTCGCTTTCTTTGATAACGGAATTTCTTCCGGATTTCCCTACTCCATTGCAACCTTCAAAGTCTTTCTTTTACAGAGTCTCACCTCATCTCTGCTCTCTTTGAAAAGAAACACTTTTACTCCTCAACTTCAACGTATTTAATTGTATTATAAACAAATCCATTTTAAATTTCAAGTATTAATACATCACATCAATATCAACAAAATGATCATTGATTCCATCGACAACTCCATTATTACATAATTGCCAAACTTGATAATCTCCTTGATAATTTGTTTGGGCAGTATAATGTGCTAACCAGATTTTATAATTGGTTTTCATCCACATATTTTCTAAATAATTTTTACTACTATAAAGCATTCCCTCATACCCATTCTTCTTAACTGTATCTAAAAAAGCATTAGCCATTTCAGTTAAATGATAAAAGCTTAAACCAAATTCTTGATAAAAATCCCAATTTTCCCAATCATAAACAATTGGAAGTGAAACCTTATATTTTCGAATTTGTTTTAAAACCCATTTTGCTTGTTTTATGGATTCCTCTTTACTATCAGCATAAGTATAAAAGTAAACGCCAACTGGAATTCCAACTTTTATAAAACCTTCCATGTTCTTTTTAAACATTTCATCAAGCACATACTCTCCACCAATTCCTTTTTGGCTACCTACTCGAATAAATGCAAATTCAACTCCTGACTCTTTCACTGTTTGAAAATCAATATCTCCTTGCCAATGAGAAATATCAATACCTATTTTAGTATGAGCATTTTTATAAGTATTGATGACATGTTGTAAAGGAGTCGTATTTACTTCTTCTCTACTATTATCCCCAGATGTTTTTTCCGTTACATGAACAGTAAAATGATGAAATATTTCATTATGACTACTATCTATGGCATGATAAGTGACTGGATAACTTCCTACAATATTTGGGTTAATTTCTCCTTCTATTTTACATGTTGGATGATCATCGTAGTTATCTCCACAAAAAAGCTCTTTTTCTAAGTTCCCTTCATAACCAAGTGTCATATAATATGTATCATACATACTAATAATTGGAGGTGTTTTATCAACAACCTTTATTTTAAATTCGTAAGGGACTTTTATATTTTCTTCATTTGTATAATAAAAAGAAATCTTTTTTGTTCCTAATGTACTTGTATCAATTGTAAAATTTTTATCAATCTTCCCATTAATATTTTGAATGAAATCTTTTAATCGTATTTTACTATAAACTTCTACTTCTAATGAATCTATTAGATTCACTTTGATAATAGCATGAGCTATTCTATATTGTTGATACAAATAAATTCCACTCGTTAGAAAAATAAGAAATAGAACAATCAATCCTATTATTATTAAAATTTTCTTTTTCACATAAACATCCTTTCTATTATATTATAGCATAAAAGAGACACCTTCATTCAAAAACAGAGATATCACAATGCATCTTTTGGCATATAATGAAGCAAGAGGAAAAGGT
>CANQDI010000038.1 GCA_947591575.1 uncultured Bacilli bacterium
GAATTAGTGAGTGTAGGAAATGAAACATATACAACAAAAACACATGATAGTATGAGAATAAGTAATGGCTTATGGCATTGGTTTTCAAGAGGTATTGGTGGAAAAAATGCAGTAGATTATTTGATAAAAGTTGAGGGATATACATTTAAACAAGCCATAGAAATAATTATGAATAAAACTAAAATACAAAGACCAATAATCTATGAAAATAATAAGAAAAATAAAAAAGAAAATAAGTTAGATTTGCCACTAAAAGCAGATAATTTCAATCGAGCAATATCTTATTTAATGAGTAGAGGAATTTCAAAAGAAATAATTGAAGAATGTATAAAAAATAATTTAATTTATGAAGAAGAAAAATACCATAATGTTGTATTTGTAGGATACGATAATAACAAAAATGCAAAGTATGCTTTTTGCAGAGCAACAAATGATACAAGATTTATGATGGAGGCAGACGGAAGTGATAAAAATTACACTTTTCGATTAAATTCTGTAACAAATAGTAACAGATTACATCTGTTTGAAAGTAGTATTGATTTATTGTCTTATGCAACATTAATGAAAATTAAAAATCTTGATTTTCATAAAGAAAACTTACTTTCTTTAGCAGGTGTTCATAAATCACCCAAAAATAAAAAAAATATAAAATTGCCAGAAGCATTAAAGAAATATTTAGAGGAAAATCCCAACATAAATGAGATTCATTTACATTTAGATAATGATGAAATTGGAAGGGAGGCAACTAGAAATATACAAACAATTTTATCAGAAAAATATAAAATTATAGATAGCCCAGCACCTGCTGGAAAAGACTGTAATGATTATCTTTGTTATGTATTGGGATTTAAAAATTTTATTCAAAAAACTAAAGAAAAACAAATACAAAATAATAAAGTTTTAGTACGATAAAATAATAAAATTTAGGAGGAAAAAATAAAATGAATGAATATAAAATTGATGTAACAGAAGTTTCAAAAAAGGAAATTATAGTGGAGGCAGAAACACCTAATAAAGCATTAGATATTATACAAAAAAAGTATATGAAACCTAATTTAAAAGAATTTAAAGATGAAAATTTATATGAAATTGATGCAAGAATTATTGAAGAAAATGGAGAAATAATTGAACAAAAATCAGATGATTATGAAGATGAAAATGATATTGAAAACAGAGAAGACCTTGATGCAATAGATTTAAGATTATTAAAAATAGAAAGAATTTTAAATAGAATGGAAAGGGTAGAAAAAAATATTGATAATAAGATGAAATATGTTGAAAATTTTGCAGAAAAAGCAGTAGATTTATTGGAAGATATAAATGAAGAATTTGAAAATACTTTTGATTTATTAGACGAAGAAAATGAAGAATTTGAATAAAAAAATCGCTAAAAATAGAACAAAAATATATTAAAAATTTACTGTTTTAGGCGATAGCATATATATAAATGATGTCCTAGCAAGCACTGAATTTGGGTACCCGCCAAATTCAAATCTATGGGGACACCCCAATCCCCGTTCGTAAAGAATTATTGTAGGAAAAGAGATGAAATTTCTATGAGAAAAAACGATATACAAAAAAAGATATGGCTGAGTTATGAGGATAGAAAAAAATTAAAAGATAATGCTAAAAAAGTAGGTCTATGTGAAAACACTTATATAAGAAATTTAATCAATGGCTATAAACCAAAAGAGCAACCAACAGAAGAAATATTTGAAATGTTAAAGCAGTTAAGAGGAATAGCAATTAACCTAAATCAAATAGCAAGAAAAGCAAATGCACTTGACTTTATTGATGTACCATATTATCAAAGAACTTGTAAAAAGTTAGATGACTTTGTATCAAAATTTGAAAAGGAATTTATGGATATGAGTTGATATGGCAACTACAAAAATAAAAGCAATAAAAAAGAGATTAGATCATGTTATAGATTATACTACTAATCCATCTAAAACAAGTAAAGAATCATATCAAGAATTGCATAATGTAGTTGAATATATAAAGGCAAGTTATAAAACGGAAGAACAATTATATGTTACTTCAATAAATTGTTCTAAAGAAAATCCATATCAAGATATGATGAGAACGAAAAGAAGATATAGTAAATTAGATGGAATACTTCGGATTTCATGCAATACAGTCATTTGCAGAGGGAGAGGTTACTCCAGAACAAGCTCATGAAATTGGTGTGAAGTTAGCAGAAGAATTATGGGGAGATAGATTTGAAGTTGTAGTTACTACACACTTAAATACAAATCACATTCATAATCATTTCTGTTTAAATTCTGTTTCATTTAAAGATGGGAAGAAATATTATGATAATCATGAGAATTATGCTTTAATAAGATATACTTCTGATAGACTTTGTGAAGAATATAATTTAAGTACCATTAAAGAAAAGAAATGCAAAAGTAATATAGATTATACTAATTTTTTGAAAGCCAAGAATAAAAAATCAAATTATAATATGGAACTCAAAGAAGATATTGACTACGCAATAGAGCAAGCGTACTCATATAATGATTTTTTAGATATAATGAAAAAAATGGATTATGAAATTGAAAATCGTGCTGGAAAATTAAGTGTAAGAAAATCAAACAGAAAAAGAAATACTAGAATAGCAAGAGTATTTGGAGATGAATATGAAATTGAAAGAATAAATGAAAGAATTTTTGAAACAGAAAGTGTAAGACTACCATTTCCAGAAGTTAGATCAATAACAGGGATATATAAGTATAATTCAAAAAGTAAATTGAGATTTAAAAGTAAGACAAAAGTAAAAGGAATTAGAGCCTTATATTTTCATTATTGCTATTTGTTAAAGGTGTATCCAAAGAAGAAACATAGAATATCAAAAGCATTAAGAGAAGATATTAAGAAAATGGATAAAATATCAAATGAAGTGAGGTTTTTGAACAGAACTGGAATACAGACTGATCAAGAACTTTTTTCATATAAATCATCATCTATTATAAAAAGAAAAGAGCTAAAAAGCAAAAAGGAAAACTTATGGAAAAAAATGAAAAGAGCAAAAACCGAAGATGAAAAACAACAAATCCAATATGAGATACAAAAAATATCAGAAGATATAAAAACCTTAAATGAAGAAATTGAACTTATTGAGGATATTGAAACTAGAATACCTATGATAAAAGAAAACATTAAAGAAGAACAAGAAAAAGATAAATCAAAGAATAAAAATATTGAAGAAAAGGAGAAGAATAAATAATATGAGTGTTTCAAGCGATTCAGCAGAGCAATTAATAAGATTATATATTGATGAAACAGAATTTGCCTTAAAAATAACAGGTAGTGCAATAAAAAATATTATTGCAGCATTATATGTTATATCTAAAGATACAAGTAAAAGTAAAGGTAAAGCAAGACTTTCAAAAATGCTAAAAACAGAGAAAGAATTAAAAATATTTTCTGTAAAAAAAGATGATATGAAGATATTTGCAAGAGAGGCTAAAAGCTATGGTGTATTATATTGTGCTTTGGTAAATAAAAAGAATCAAAATATCGACAATATGATAGATATTATGGTTAGAGCAGAAGATGCACCAAAAGTAAATCGTATTATAGAAAGATTTAAACTAGATACTGTTGATAAAGCTGTTATTAAAAGTGAAATTGAAAAAGAAAAAGCTGAAGAAACAGGTAATATTGAACAAGAAAATGATTTATCAGATAGTTCAAAAGATTTAGGAGTAGAAACTAAAGATGTTGATGATCAAATGATAGATGACATTTTTAGTAAACCAGTGAAAAAAGAAGAAAAAGAACTCCCCCTGGAAAGTCAAACGGAAAAAAACAGTCCGTCAGAGCTTTCCTCTACGAACAAAGACAAATTAGAGGGAACTATTAAAAATCCAGAGAAAAAATCTGTAAGAAAAGAGTTAAGAGAAATAGCTGAAAGTCAAAAAATTAAAGAGGAATCAAAAAATATTGAAAAGGACAAGATAAAAAGTATGGAAAGTCCACAGCCAGTAAAATATACCTCAAAAACTCCCATAAAGAGAAAAGTAGGAAAAAAGGAGAGATAATAAAAAATGAGTGAATTAGACGAAGTATATGATAATTATGATTCAAGTAATAGGCAATATAGTAAAGAAGAATATGCCGAATATAAGAAAAATGAAAAAGCACAAGTATATGAATTAATTGATAAAACAGCAGAAAAAATTGTAACAAATGGAGATGAATTTAAAAAATATTTAGATACACAAAGCAAATTTGAAAGTTATTCTGTTGGAAATGCTTTATTAGTTACAGCACAAATGCCAAAAGCAACTCAATTAAGAGATTTAGGCAGTTGGGCAAGTTCAAATATATATAAGAAAAAATTTGCTAAACCTGTAAAAATATTAGAGCCTGGAGATGAATATATGAGAGAAGATGGCTCTATTGGAACAAATTATAATGTGAAAAAGGTTTATGATATATCACAAGTTAATACAAGACAAAGAGCAAGAAATATGAGATTTGATGATAAGATACTATCTAAAATATTTTTAAATAGTAATAGAGCAAAGTTACAAATAGTTGATGAAATACCTGATGTAGATAAAGGTGCTATGTACGATTTTAATGAAGATATACTATATGTCGCAAGAGGAGCTGAATCACCTAAAATATTTCATGAATTATCAGAAGAACTTGCAAAGCAAGAAATCGGAGAAAGTTCAAGTATAGATAGTTTTAAAGCATATTGTGTTTCTTATATGTTATGCAAGAAATATAATGTAGATGTTTCAAATTATAATTTTAATGAAATACCACCAGAATTACAAAATATGGAGGCAAAAGAAATTAGAGAAGAACTAGAGCCTATGAGAAATGCTATGGAAAATATAAATGCTCGTATGAGTGCATATATTCAAAAACTGACAAGAGAAAGTAAGAAAAAAGAAAATGTAAGATAATGGAGGTATAAAATTTGGAAGAAAAAAGAGTGCTAACAGTAAATAATTATGAATATAATCTTTTGTTAAATGCTCTTAATGAATATCGTAATAAACTATTAAGAGAGGGAAAATCAACAGCTATTGTAAATGAAGTGTTATTAAAACTAATTGATGCACCTTTAAGAAAGAAAACTATATTTAAGAGAGAAAGAGTGTGTGAGAGATAATAAAAACAATAACATTTTGTTTTATGTTGTTGGAATAATTCCTGTAATTTGGATTGCTCTTTTAATTGCACCATATATAAATGGTGGGCTACCAGAAATTATAACGGAACTTCCAAAAGCAATGGAAAATCCATTAAGGCTAACTTTTTGTGCAAATAGCATAAAGGTTAGCCTTTTTTTTATGCTCATTTATGGTATGGGAATTTCAATTTATGAATCTACAAAGAGAAATTATAGAAGAAAAGAAGAACATGGATCAGCGAAATGGGGAAATGCAAAATATATAAATAAGTTATATAAACAATATCCAGTAAGTGAAAATAAAATATTAACTCAAAATGTTGCAATAGGTTTAAATGCAAAAAAACATAGAAGAAATCTAAATGTACTTGTATGTGGTCGGAAGTCGGAGCAGGTAAGACAAGATTTTATCGGAAAGCCTAATGTAATGCAATGTAGCGACAATAGTTCGTATGTAATTTTAGATCCAAAACGGAGAGATATTGCGTGATACAGGGTATCTATTAGAAAAAAAAGGCTATGAAGTAAAAGTTTTAGACTTAATAAATATGGAAAAAAGTCATTGCTATAATCCTTTTGTTTATCTAAAAAGTGATAATGATGTTCAAAAGCTAGTTACAAATTTATTTAAAGCAACTACTCCAAAAGGCTCACAATCACAAGATCCTTTTTGGGATACGGCAGCGAGTATGCTACTTTTGGCTTTAATATTTTATTTGAAATATGAAGCTCCAGAAGATGAACAAAACTTTCCAATGGTAATGGAAATGTTACGAGCTGGAGAGGTAAGAGAAGATGACGATAGTTATTTAAGTCCGTTAGATATTTTATTTAATAGATTAGAATTTAGAAACCCACACCATATAGCAATAAAATATTATAAAGATTATAGGTCTGGCTCTGCTAAAACTTTAAAATCTATACAAATAACATTATCAGCAAGATTAGAAAAATTTAATTTACAAAGTTTATCTAGTCTAGTTATAAGAGATGAATTAGATTTGCCAAGTTTAGGAGAAAAAAAGGTAGCATTATTTGCGTTAATTCCAGACAATGATACATCTTTTAATTTTCTAGTTAGTATTTTATATACGCAATTATTTCAACAGTTATTTTTTATTGCAGATCATAAATATAATGGAAGTTTGCCAGTTCATGTGCATTTTGTAATGGACGAGTTCGCAAATGTGAGTTTGCCAAATGACTTTGACAAAATATTAAGTGTAATGAGGTCTAGGTCAGTATCTGTTAGTATTATATTGCAAAATCTTGCACAATTAAAGGCTCTTTTTGAAAAACAATGGGAAAGCATTGTAGGAAATTGTGATGAATTTTTATATTTAGGAGGAAATGAACAAAGTACCCATAAATATGTATCAGAATTATTAGGAAAAGAAACTATTGATATGAACACTTATGGTAAAAGTTCTGGTAGAAGTGGTAACTATTCAACAAATTATCAAATTGGAGGTAGAGAACTTATGACTCCAGATGAGGTGCGATTACTTGATAATAAGTATGCACTTCTTTTTATTAGAGGAGAAAGACCAATAATGGATTTGAAGTATGATATTTTAAAACATCCTAATGTGCAATATACCACAGATGGAAAGGCAAAACCTTATATTCATGGTAGAACAGATAGAGCAAAGGCATCAATTATGATTAATGAAGATATGTATGAAATTAAATTTAACGATATTCAAGATATAGAGGGTATTGAAGAAATGATAGAAGATTATGAATTGCTTACAGAAGAAGAAATAGAGAAAAGAATCGTTGAAGGAGGATTATAAAAAATATGAACAACAAAATTTTAAAATCAGAAAGAACATATAAATTATTAAAAAAGGTATTTATTATTGGATTATGTGTAATAGCATTAATTATAAATGGACAAGCAAATGTATTTGCAGCAGATGATCCCTTAACAGTAATAAATAATCTTTCAAATTTTATTTTTGGATTAATTAGAGCTGTAGGAATGATTATACTAGGTTTTGGAGTAGTACAAGTTGGTATGTCATTAAAATCACACGATCCATCACAAAGAGCAAATGGATTTATGACTCTTGCTGGAGGAGTTGTAATAACATTTGCAAAAGAAATTTTGAATTTAATAACAGGAGGATAAAAATAGAACTATAAGGCGAGTATCTTATTTACAACAGATATTCGCCTTATTTTAATTTAGGAGATGGAAAAAGTGAAAAAGTATAACATTATCTATGCAGATCCCCCATGGCAATACAAAGTTTATTCAAAAAAAGGAGAAGGTCGTTCAGCAGAAAGTCATTATAAAACAATGAGTATTGACGATATTTGCAAACTACCAATAGATAAAATTGCAGATAAAGATAGTGTGCTTTTTATGTGGATGACATTTCCAACATTAAAAGAGGGATTACAAGTAATTGAAAAATGGGGGTTTAAATATAAAACAGTTGCTTTTGTATGGATTAAACAAAATAAGAAAACTCCATCTTTATTTTGGGGTATGGGCTTTTGGACAAGAGCCAATGCAGAAATTTGCATATTAGCAACAAAAGGAAATCCAAAAAGAATATCAGCGAGAGTTCATCAAGTCATAATATCTCCAGTAGAAGAACATAGTAAAAAACCAGATGAAACTAGAAAAAGAATTATTGAATTAGTAGGAGATATTCCACGAATAGAGCTTTTTGCAAGACAAAAAGTAGATGGATGGGATACATGGGGAGATGAAGTAGAGTGTGATATTGATTTATTAAAATATGGAGATGATGACAAATGAAATCTTTAAAAAGACTAGAGGAAATAGTTGAAGAAATATTAAGAAATGACCAGTTAGCAAGAGAAGATGACTGTTATTTAATATTACAAGTTATCAGTAAAATATATCCGTATGAAATAGGCAAAAGATTTGAAACAGTAATGTTTAATGCAAAGAATAAAGGAATAAGTTTTGAAAGTATAACTAGATGCAGAAGAAAATTACAAGAAAGAAATCCAGAATTAAGAGATGAAGAAACAGTAAAAAAGAGAAATGAAAAACAAAAAGAATACATTAAATATTCAAAACACAATTAGGAGGTGGAATAATTGGCAAACTGGGTAGTTGGAAATTTGCAAAATGCAATAGACACTTGGAATGGCAAATTAGGCGAAATCTGGACACTTGTTACACAATCTCCAACGGATTTTAAAGGTGGACAAATATGGGATGTTATAGTCAATATACATGGAGGAGTACAAGCTATTGCACTTGCATTACTTGTGCTTTTCTTTGTTGTTGGAGTGATGAAAACTTGTGGAAGTTTCGCAGAAGTTAAAAAGCCAGAACACGCACTGAAATTATTTATACGATTTGCTCTGGCGAAAGGTCTGGTAACTTATGGACTAGAGTTACTAATGGCTTTATTTAAAATAGTCCAGGGATTAGTAACAACAATTATGAATACGGCTGGATTTGGAGGAGCTACAACAACAGCTCTACCGAACGAACTTATATCAGCAGTAGAATCATGTGGTTTTTTTGAAAGTATACCATTATGGGCAGTAACCCTTATAGGTGGTTTATTTGTTACAGTCTTGTCTTTCGTAATGATTTTATCAGTATATGGAAGATTCTTTAAAATTTATTTATATACAGCGATTGCACCGATACCTCTTTCTACATTTGCAGGAGAGCCATCACAAAATGTAGGAAAAAGTTTTATAAAAAGTTATGCAGCAGTATGTTTAGAGGGAGCAATTATAATATTAGCTTGTATTATATTTTCACTATTTGCATCAAGTCCACCTGTTGTTGATACAGGTGCAGCACCAGTAACTATGGTATGGAAATATATTGGAGAACTTATTTTCAATATGCTTGTATTAGTAGGAACAGTAAAAGCAAGTGATCGTGTAGTAAGAGAAATGATGGGCTTATAGAAATATTATAAGAAGAAAGGTAGG
>CANQDI010000039.1 GCA_947591575.1 uncultured Bacilli bacterium
CTAATGTTCTTTCAAAATAGTCTTCACCAAATATATATTCTGGATTTTTTAATCTTTCATCATCCATTACAATACCAGTAATTAGATATTCTTTTAAAACTTTAGTTGCCCAAATTCTAAAATTTGTTGCTTTCTTTGAATTAACTCTATATCCAACAGCAATAATCATATCGAGGTTATATAATTTAGGTTTTCTTCCACCTGTACTTTCGTCGGAAATTCCGACAGAAGTTTCTTCTTTTAATTCACCAGAATTTAAAATATTATTAATATGATCTGTTATAGTACTTCTAGCAACTCCAAATAATTCTGCAATCAAATCTTGTGTTAACCAAATATCTTTATTAATTAATAAAACATTTACTTTAACATTATTATCATCATCTCTATATATTAAAAAGTCATGTGTTGTAACTTGTAAATTATTTTTCATTATCGTCACCTCTTTTGTTATGTTCTTAACTTTCGTAATTACCTTTTCAATGTCTCACATAAATGTAACGAAAATTAAAGCAGTTTTATCAATTTTCAGTAATTTTAGCCTTTTTTAATAAAAATGTGTAAGATCATTTTTCATGCAAAGCCTTTATTTATAAGAATTTTCCTGATAGGTTAAATAAATCGTAATCAACCAGTTAATATTTGTTTTATTTTCAGTCATTTTATCACTTCCGTAAATCATTTAACTCCTTTAAGTTTTTCTTGTTCTTTATTTTCTGATTTATTTACCATACAAGTCACTTCCTTTCAGAATTTTTTTATAACAAAATTTGCAAATTTATCCTTCTATATCATTTCTTCTAACAAAATCAGTATAAATCCATTCTGGAGCATAATCAAAAATATACACAAGTTCTTCAATTAATTCTTTTTTAGTCATTTTATGTAAATACTTTATAACATTTTTGTATTGTCTTTCTTCATATTCTTCATATTCTTGCTGTAATTTTTCTTGTTCTTCTTCAAAATTTTTAGCACTATTTGGAACAGCACTAAAATAAGTTGCAACAATATGTTTACAAATAATACGTTTTCCATTAGCTAGAGGACAATTGCATGTTGACTTTCTAGGATGTTCTAAATTAAGATAAACATTATAATCTTTATTCCCTGAAACGATACTTGTATATTCGTTATTATTTAATTTTTTTATATTTTTAATTTTTTTACTTTTATAATAATCTAATCCTCTCCAACATGACGAACCACTTGCACTTGTAATTATACTCATCTAAAATCATTACTCCTTCATCTTTTATAATTCTAACTTTTTATTTTCTTCTAATAGAATAAATTACATTTTTAATTTTTCTTCATAACATCCAAAAATGTAAAAAATTTTTTCATTGCTTTTGTTCTTCATAAAAAATCCTTTCTACAATTTTAACATTTTGAAATATATTAATTACTATACTTAAATTTTTGAATTATTAACTGCTTCTTAATTAAGTTATTGTTTTATACTGTTTACTATAAAATCAATAACATCATGCTCATCTTCTTTTATATACTTTTTATCATCTTCAGTAATATCTGTAAAATATTTATTTAAATTTTTATTAATAGATATACTATTTAGTGGATAACCAGGATCTATCCTATTTGAAGGTTTATCTACAATATAAAAATTTTCTTTGCTCCAGGTATAAGTTTTCTCTTCGCCATTATAAATTACTGCTATACCATAAACCCATCTACAAGTTAATTTACCATCATCACCATAGGTATGCGCCAAATTAGAATAGTACTCTAACATCTCTTCATCTGAAAGTCTTTTTCCATTAACCCTTCTAACAAACATTCCTGGTTGTTTGTCTTCTGGTATATTATCAATATACAAATTATCATCCATAGCAAGAACAGGTAAATCACAAATATTTGAATATGCTCTTGCTTTTATAATAGCATTTTCTATTGCATTCTTTCCATCTTCGACAACATCTATTTTTTTATCTATATCTTTTATGGAAATTATTTCTATGTTATTTTCTAAAAGCCCCCTTTTAAATCTTCCTACTTTACTTTCATTTTCAGTAGCAAATAATATCTTTTTCATATAAATACCTCATTTTTTATTTCATTTTCTATTATCCAACTTATATCTTCTATTGATTTATCCATATTAAATATACCATTACCAACTGGATAATAAACAGGATAAACTTTATATATATTTTCATTAATTTTTATTTTGTGACATATTTTCCTATTTTCAGATACTGAAATCTTTTTATTTAAAATAATAGAACTAACTTGATTTCCAAAAGTAATAATCACTTTTGGCTTAATTATTTCTATTTTCCTGAATAACAAATGAAGGTATTTTTTTAATACAACATCTGGTAAAGGTCTTGCATCTATTTGAGTGCATTTTCCTAGATTAGTAATAAATATTTTATTATTTGCGATTTCTTTATAAACGTAATCACAAAATTCATAATCCCATTCTTTTGGTTTTTTTTCTTGAATTTTGTTAAATACATCATCGCTTAATAAATTAACCTTATAAAACAACTTCCATATATTTTTAGTTCCAAGCCATGGAGATTTTCTACCTTTCCATGATTTATCACTCGCAATATTTTTACCAGTAGGATTCATGAAAACAAAACAAATATCAGGATTATCTTCGCATCCACCGTTATATATAGAATCTAGATCCTTAGCTCCATATTTGACCTGCATTTTATCATATTCTTTTTTTAAATCTTTTATTTCCAAAGCATTCACCTTCGTTCTACTAAAAGTTTTCCATAAGTCGGTATATACCAGTTGATGTTTGTCGATTTTTCATTTAAATCTCTTTCTTTTATTTTCATCTATATATTGACAATTTAAGTCATTTCTTATATCTAACAATTTACAAAAGTCTTGATATTCCTATTTATATTTTATTTCCAAACCGATTAAATGGAAAAATTGTGAATTGTGTTTTACCAATAATATATTTTTTCTTAATGAATCCGATAGCTCTACTATCCAATGAATTTTCACGATTATCTCCTAATACTAAATAGGAATCTTTTGGAATATTTCCCTTTCCAAAAGTATCACTATCAAAATCATTTGTTTTAGGTAATTCTACAGGTTCTTTTTGTTTTTTTCCATTTACATATAAAATATTATTTTTATATTCAATATGCTCCCCTGGAAGACCAATTACTCGTTTTATTAAATAATTTTGATCTGTTTTAATCACAACAATATCAAAACGTTCAATTTCATTAAATCGATAATGAATCTTATTTAAAATCATGATATCTTTCTCATGTAAAGTTGGGTACATACTTTCTCCATTTACTCGAATAGGGGTAACAAAAAAAGTTTTTATAAGAATTACAACTACAATAATTACGATATATGGAATGATTTCTTTTAATATTTTCATCTTTTCACACTCCTATAAAAAAATAAGGCACCTCGGCCTTATTTTTCATTTTTCTTGACCAAATTACTTTTCCTCTTTTTGAACAGTATTCGCATTTCTTTCTTTAATACGATATTGTCCAACCATTCCTCTTAGGAATGTTAATTTGGCACGTCTTACTTTACCACGTCTTACAACTGTAATTGCTGCAATCTTAGGGCTATTGATTGGAAAAGTTCTTTCTACACCAATGCCACTAGACATTTTACGTACAGTAAAAGTTTCTGAAACACTTCCACCATGACGAGCTACAACAATACCTTCGTAAGCTTGAATACGTTCACGTTTTCCTTCAATGATTTTTACGTCTACACGAACAGTATCACCTACACGAAACTCAGGAATATCCGTTCTCATTTGACGAGCATTGATTTTGTCAATGACGTTCATTTTCGTTCCTCCTTTTTCCTATTAACCAGTGATCATATTAAATAAAATGGCGGATCACTTTTTGACGCTTTCAATTATAACAAAAAGCTTTTGATGATGCAAGTATTCTTGCAAGTTTTCTTAAGAAATTTATTGATCCAAACTACGGTAAAGTGCGGCAAGTTCTGCAACAGGTGGTTCTTCTTGTTTTTTTTGTTTTTTCTCTTCCTTATTCTTATAATCTTGTAAAAGTTCTAATAAAATTCTATAATCTTCTAACGTGAAAGGTTCTTCTATCACTTCCTGCTTAGGTGTTTCTAATTTTGGAGCTTCTATTTGTTTGCTAGACTGATAACCTTCATGGAAGTTGACCATCCTATTTTCCTGTAAATATGCTTTTTTTAAATCAAATTGTTGTTTTAACTCATATCCCCCAAAAGATTGAATTTTAATAATTCCTTTTTTTGTTTGATAGATTTTAATTATTTTATACACTAATAACAAAGAAATCCAAAGAAGAAAAAGAAAATTAGAAAGTTCAATGAGACTCATTGCTTCTTTACTACTATAAAGAGATTCTAACGTAAATACATCTAACTTTTGTTTCTTGACAATTTCTAAAATCAAAAATAATAAATAATGAAGGACACAAAACGAAATACTATTCATAATTTTAATATTTTTATCAGTTTGATGATGAAAGATAGAAACCCAAAGAACAATATTAGTAATCACAATCATAATAAAATAAGTAGAAAGATTTGGAAAATAAAATAAAATAGCTAAGTTGTTCATTAAATAATCAAAAAAGGAATAAATACTTGTACCATATTGCATTAAAATAATCACAAAAACAATAAAATATAGAAATAAATAGAACATTTTACTTTGTTTTTGATTACTACGATTGGTTGTAACAAATAGATAAATAAGAATGATAAAAAAAGCAAGTACAAAAAGATAAAGATAAGAAGAAGATATCATCTTCCAAAGAGTTGATACTTTTTCTCCAAATGAAATCTGTGACATCTCCCTCACCCCCTTTTATCTTTTTAAATCAATTCAAAAATATAAATTGACTGTGTCGTACTATCATAATTCGTACATGTAATTAAGGTTAATGTCTTTTTTTCTCGATTTCTTTTTATTTGAACAGTTCCTGTTTTTGGAACTTGATAAGTAGTGATCAATTGATAGGTATAGTTATTTCCTTGATAAATCACTTGAGCAGTATCTCCTATTGTCAATTGATAAAGATCATTAAAAAAGGAATTTGCAGTTGGGCCAGAGTGCGCTGCAATAATGAAATTTCCTTTTTCTACATCTGGATAATTACTTTCTTTTAAAACTGTAATGTTTTCTTCTACATTATTTCCAGGAGCTTTTTTATCTAAAAAGCCTCTTTGAAACCCTATCTTAGGAATCGTTAGCGTTCCAAGATAATAAGTAGGAATGGGCTCTTCTTTCTGTTCTACTTCATTTTCTTCCTTCATTGCAATTGTATTTTCTACATTTTGAACTTCTTCTTTTTTAGACATAAGTGTATTCATATAAGAAAAAGCATAAATCTTTTTTTCTTGGATGTAATGATAGAAAAGAAGAAATCCTCCGCATAGAAACACAATCGCTGCCAAAAGAGCAATGGTACTAGGAGAAATTCTTCTTATTTTATTCATAACGTTTCTTTCCTTGATATAGAACTAATCCAATAGAACCTATCATCAAAAGTGAACCTATTATCATCAATTCCATATGAGAATGACTACCAGTATCAGGTACCTCTTGAATAATTTCAACTTCTTTATTGGTAAAAATAATGACAGCAGTAGGAGTCTTATCAGAAATTGTAAATTCATATTTTTCATTTGATTTAGTATATCCACTAGGTGCTTCTATTTCTTCTACATAATAAGTACCATCCTCTAAATCTTCCATAAGATAGGCTTCTTCAGTTGTGATAAATTCAGCAATTACTTTTCCAGATTTGTCCGTAATACGAAGCTTTGCTCCTGCTAAAGCTTGTTTTGTTACTTCATCAATCTTTTGAATTTGAACACTTTTTGTCACTTTTTTCTTTTGCGTATTAGAAATAGTAAGTGTTGCAGTTGGGTTGCTATCAGAAATCGTAAATGAATATTTCTTTGTTGATTTAATATATCCAACAGGTGCTTCTATTTCTTCTACATAATAAGTACCATCTGCAATATTTTGTAAAACATACTTTTGAGTAGTCGTTACAAATTCTTTAATCACTTTTCCTGATTGATCAGTAATACGAAGCTTTGCTCCTGCAAGTGGTTTCTTAGTAGCTGCATCTATCTTTTCTATTTCAACAGATTTAAATATTTTTTGATTTGACACATAAACAGTCACATTTCTATTACTTTGCGAAATGGTAAATTTCACACTTTTTGTCATTTTTTGATATCCCTTAGCTGCTTTTGTTTCTTCTATTGTATACGTTCCATCCTGTAAGTTTTGAATCGTATGAGCATTCGTTGTACTCGTCCATGAAGTAATTACTTTTCCTTCAGAGTCCTTTAATACAAGGGTTGTTCCTGCAAGTGGTTTTTGCGTATTTTGATCAATTTTAATAATAGATACTTTAGAAGTATTCAAAGTAACTTTTGTAGAAGCACTCAAAGAAGTTGTAACAGTATATAATGTAAATGGAATAACTTCTTGAAGACTACTATTATTAGCTCTATATTCATATGCCTTATCAACACTACCTGTAGCAGTTGCTTGAATTGTAATTGTATTAGATAAGTTTTTAACACTCGATACTGGAACTCTCACTTTAAATGATTCCCCTATTTTATAAGTATTCTGTGATTTTCCTGTTGTACTGTGAACAAGTACCGTATTAGAAGGTGCTCCTGATATCGTGATATTTACATTAGAAGAAACTGCAACACCTGTCACTTGAATATTTCCTGATTCAAAATATTTTTTATCACTAGTAATGGTTAAAGATGGCTGACTATTACTAAGCCCTAATTTAGGTGTCACATATCCCTGCTTTTTAGCAGCAATCGCACCATTTACTAATTTTTTAATATAGGTCCTTAATCCATATGGATCAGATCCATTTGTTTTAAAACTATTTGGTAGATTATTTGAATTAGTGGTTTCATCTAGATACCACCATACAGCAGTTTGTGTAATATAATAATCATAGTTTTTATTCCCTGTAATAGATACATTTGGATATCCATTTTTCATGATATAAGCAAATCCAGCATCTTTTTCACCAGCTAGATACATCTTCACATTTTTAGGTGTGTTTTTATAGTAATTGATACAATAAGCATATCCTCCGCCTTGAATCGTTTTTACATCAAATCCAACACCTGCTACATAACCATTCAAGTAGTATGAATTACCTGTAACAATCGTAGATGGTGCTCCAGAAGCAAAAACTTCTAAGATATTACTTCCTAAAAATAATGTAATCATCATAAGAAATGTCACACATTTTTTTAAAAAACTCGTATGTTTCATTTTTTTACCCCCTTATACGAACAAGTGGCTTTATTATAACATAAATTCTTTTTTTTCGCAAGTTCTTTCCCTAAAAAGTATGCAATCTTATGTATTTTTAAGCCATTTTTTAGATTGATTATCATTTTTAATCAGAAAATGCGATGCAGCAATTCAAATAAAAAGAATTTTCTTTATCACGAGATACTGTCAAAAGTGTTTTTCTAATCTAAAATAATGAGCACGAACCAAGCGTTCTACATATAATACGAATGACTAGAAAGGAGGAACTAGTTTTGAAAAAAATCGTTATGAGTCTTCTCGCTGCACTTATTATTTTAGTATTAGTACTTGCTGTTTTTCTAAATTTTAATAAAGAAAAAGAAGATACAAAAATGACAAAAATAAAATTAGCAGAAGTAACACATTCTATTTTTTATGCGCCACAATACGTTGCAATTGAAAAAGGGTACTTTGAAGAAGAAGGAATTGATTTGGAATTAATTTTAGCATCTGGTGCCGATAAAGTAAGTGCTGCAGTCTTATCAGGAGATGTCAACATTGGTTTTGCTGGAAGTGAAGCTACTATTTACGTTTATAATGGAGGAGAAAAAGACTATTTAAAAACTTTTGCACAACTAACCCAAAAAGATGGTTCATTCATTGTTGCGCGTGAAAAAATAAAGAACTTTACACTGAACGATTTAAAAGGAAAAACCATTATTGGAGGCCGCCAAGGTGGTATGCCTGTTATGACACTTGAATGGGCATTACGAGAAAATGGCATTAATCCAAAAACAGATGTAACTATTGATACTTCTGTTGCCTTTGCAGCTATGAGTGGTGCTTTCTTAGCAGGAACTGGAGATTTTGTCGCATTATTTGAACCAAATGCTTTGGCACTTGAAAAACAAGGAGCTGGTTACGTTGTAGCATCTTTGGGAGAACTAGGAGGAAATGTTCCCTATACTTCTTATTTTGCAAGAGATAGTTATATAAATGAAAATCCTAATATCATTAAAAAATTTGTAAAAGCGATCCAAAAAGGAATTAATTATGTGCATAATCATAGTGATGAAGAAGTAGCAAAAGCAATCATCAATCAATTTCCAGATACTTCTTTAGAAGACATTACCAAAGTAGTTAAACGATACCGTTCTATTGATGCTTGGCCAAAAGAAACCACTTTTAAAGAAGAATCATTTAATCACTTACAAAAGATTATGAAAGCATATGGTGAACTAGAAGAAAATGTTCCATTTGATCAATTAACCTATCAAGTAAAATGAAACTTTTGAGTATTTCACATTTATCTAAAAATTATCATGATTTAAAAGATGAAATACCTGCCTTAAAAGATATTAGTTTAGAAGTAAACGATCAGGAATTCGTCTCTATTGTAGGTCCTTCCGGTTGTGGAAAAAGCACATTACTATCTATCCTTTCTGGATTAGATAACAAATCAAGTGGAAAAATTCAATTTCATAAAGAAAATTGTAAAATTGGTTATATGTTGCAAAAGGACTCCCTATTTCCTTGGAAAACAGTTTTAGAAAATTGTCTGATTGGATTAGAAGTTGAAGGAAAAGTTAAAGAACAAGACAAAATAGAAGTATTACGTCTTCTCAAAACGTATGGCCTTGAAGAATTTAAAGATAAATATCCTAAAAGTCTATCAGGAGGAATGAGA
This sequence comes from uncultured Bacilli bacterium, assembly GCA_947591575.1. Taxonomy (GTDB): domain Bacteria; phylum Bacillota_I; class Bacilli_A; order RF39; family UBA660; genus CANQVB01. The sequence goes on from CANQDI010000039.1 coordinate 8,970, forward strand.
CAAAGAGTTGGATGAATA
>CANQDI010000040.1 GCA_947591575.1 uncultured Bacilli bacterium
TCTTTCTCTTTTATCATTATATCAAACTTTTTTCTCTTCTTCTAGTCCTTTTATTCATATCTTTTCATCAAAAAAGAGGACTTTTCCTCTTAAATTTCTCCAATATACTCTAATAGTTTTAAGAATAATTTCATATATTCTTTAGCAAGTCCTTGCCTTTTCAATTTTCGAATAGCAATTCTTTTTTTACTAATCGTATTATCACTAAACATCACTTCAGCAATTTTTTCTTTTAAGAAAGTATTGATTTGTAGATCCATTAAGATACTATTAATATCTTCATTCATTACACGGACAGCATCAATCTCAATATCTTTTCCTTTACAGTTAATCGTTACTTGCCCAATCGTTGGAACTTCTGTTAGTTCTACAATAAAGTCATTATCTTCTATATAGGATGTAAGCTCTAATTTCATATCCTGAAAAAATGCTTCTACATTATCTGCTTGTTTTGTATTACGAAAACGTATTCGGTAATTTCTTTTTTCAGGAGCAATACCACTTTTTCCTTCTTTCGAGCGAATAATAAATGTATAATTATTTTGCAAATAGTTATAATCGAAATCCGTTTTTAAATAAAATCCTTCTTTATATAAAGATGTCATTCCATCGTCTTCATAAAGGGTATAAATATTTGAAGTACCTGGGAAAATATGAATTTCCAAGTCAGTTGGAAGTCCAATATTATTTCGATCACTTCGATTAGAAAGAGGAATAATTGCACCGCTTTTGGCAAAGAGTGGATAGTCTTCTTCAGTATAAAAAGAAATATACTTTTTATTTCCTAAAAACTTTTTCCCTGTTTTAAATTCATACCAAGTTCCTTCTGGAATAAAAAACCTTTGAATCGTTCGGTTCATTGTTACATCTTTTTTGGTCAATATCGGACAAACTAAAAGAGATCTTCCTAAAAAATATTGGTTTTTATAATCCACATCATCATAAACCCAAGGATATCGATAATAGAATGGTTCAATGACAATTCTCCCTTCCTTATAATACTGATAAGCTTCTGTATATAAATAAGGAATTAATCGATGACGAAGTCTCATATAATCACTAACAATTGTTTCTGTTTTAATATCCCAAATCCATGGTTCTTTCTTATAATACATTCCACGAGCACTATGTATTCTAAAGATTGGACTAAAACAGCCAAGTTCTACTGAACGAATATAAAGTTCACTTTCCTCAATACCACCATGGTTTCCACCAATATCATGACTCCACCAAGAAACTCCAATATTAGCTGCATTTAAAGTAGAAAAAACAACTTCTTTTAAATTTTCCCAAGAAATTTCACTACTTCCTGCATAAAGTAATGGATATAGATGTCCTGCGAATAATCCATTTCGAGATAAATGAAGATTCCTTTTGGCTGGATTTCTTCCAGAATCCAAATACATCATTCTATTATATGCCAATAATTTATATGGATTGGCATCTGCTTGATAATCACTCCAAAAGAAGTCAACTCCAAGAGATTCTAGTGGATGCAGAAACAATTTAAAGTAAATATCCATTAATTTAGGATTAAAAGGATCAAATAAAATAATTTTATTTTTTTCTATTCCTAAATACTCACAAGCTTTTGCATAAAAACTTTCATGGGGATAAAATCCACCAGATGGATCAATTCTTAATCCAACGCGAATGTTTTTTTCATGTAGTTTATAAATGGTCTGTCCTGGATTAGGAAATAAACTTTGATTAAAAGTAAATCCTGTTCGTAATTCTTTCATTTCTCCAATATTACGATAATGCCAATCTTTATCTAATAAAATAACAGAAAGAGGTATTTTTCTTCTTTCAAAGCGATTAGCAAGTTCTATGATACTTTTTTCATCATAAGTTTGATTTTTACACCACCAGTTTCCTAACGCATAGCGAGGTATAAACTGGGGCATTCCTGTTAAGTGAAAATAATCTTGGAGAGCAAGTGAAAAATCCTTATAATACATAAATACATATATATCAATTCCTTCACTGGCACGATTTGAATAAGTTCCATCTGAAGCAACTAATAAAGAATGACTATCATCAATAGATGCAAATCCATCTAAAGAATAAAGTCCTCTTGCATTTCTTCTACTAACTTGAATGTCTTTAGATATCATGTTACCACCATAGTTTTTAGCTTCAGGATGACCATAATACCAATCACGATCATTTTCTTTGGCACCTGTAATGAGAGATATTTTTAGATTTTTCATGGGATCAACTTTGCTTCCCGTGAAAGGGGCCTCTTTAACATAGGTTAAATGAAAGTACTTCGTGGTAATTTCTAAGAATTTAGAATCTTGTTTCACTTCAAAAGAAGGAAATCCTAAATAACGATTTTGAACGAGCTGTGTTGGGACATCTACAAACTGTCCTGCTTCATTGTATTCCAGGCGAACAAGGCGTTCTGTTAGTACTGTAATTCTATATTTTTTTCCTTTGAAGATGCATTTTTCATCAGCAACTCCTTTGGAAATATCAACTTCGAACTGTTTTCCAAGTGGATACATCCCTCTTCACCCTTCCTATTCTATTCTGTTATTAGAATAGCACAAAAAGAACAAGAAGAAAAGAGTTTTATTCTTCTATTCTTGATCCAAAAATTGAATGTAATATTCATCATACGTAATATTATGATCATGAATATACTTTGCAATTTTCTCTCCTACATAACGATAATGCCAAGCTTCACACTTATATCCCGTAATTTCTTCTTTCGATTTTGGATAACGAAGAATAAATCCATAAAGATATGCATTTTCCATCATCCAATCATATTCGTTACTTTCCACAAAAACGGATGTATCTGCGCTTGCTACATCAATAGACATTCCTGTTTGGTGTTCTGAAAATCCTGGCTTAGCTACATAACTATCAACATACTTTTGTCCGTATGCTTCTAAATAAACTTGTTGGGTTTCTTCCTGATCTTGATAACTACGGTATCCTGAATTAATCAGTAAATGATAATCTTCTTTGGAAGCTGCCTCCTGCATTTTTTGAAAAGCCTTTAAAACACTAGAAACAACCATAATCTTTTCACTATCATCCTTAAGAAGAGAAGATGGAACTTCTTTTAAATTTTTAGGAACATATTCTTCGACTAATTGTCGATGCTTATTGACAAGCACCTTTTCACTAAAATTTTTAATTTCAAGAGGATCGGTATATTCTTCTTTATCAAAATCCATATTAACACGAAGAACCGTCGTTTCAGCATCTTCTCTTTCTTTATCATAATAAGAGACATAACGATCATAATTTCTTAATTTTGCATAAGAAACAGAAAAAAATTGTTCCAAATACTTTACCTTTTTTCTTTTGGCAAAGTTTGTTACATCCTCATTATTTCCATGAGCAAGGATCATCGATATATCACTTGCTTTATACCCTTTTTGTATAAGTTTATTTATATTACGAATAAGATTTTTTTGATCTTGATATTCTACTTTTTGATAAATTTTTAAATAATCATCTTGATAATCTTTGCTTTCAAAAGCAGCATTGACAGTTTGATTTTTTCCAATTTCTTTTACAGTAGCTGTTTTCCATTTTAATAAAATATTTGAAATAGCTTGCTCACTATACCCTAATTTTCTAAGCGTATTCTTTTGATTTTGTAAAAAAATGAAAAAGGCAAGAAATATCACTACGACAATTCCCACTATTTTTATCTTTTTTAAAATACTTGGTTTTAATTTTAATTTTTTTTTCAAAATGATCACACCCTAATTATATTTACTTCATTATAACACGAACTTGTGGTATACTAAAGCAAAAAATGAGGTGGGTTATGCGAGCAATTGTTTTATCAGGTGGTGGTGCTAAAGGGAGTTATCAAGTCGGTGTTTGGAAAGCATTAAAGAGACTCCATCTTTCATATAGCATTGTAACAGGAACTTCTGTGGGAGCCCTCAATGGTGCTTTAATGGTTCAAAAAGATTACCGAATTGCCAAAAAATTATGGAAAACATTGAATCTAGAATATTTATTTCATCAAACACCAAAAAAGAAAAATAATTTAGAAGTCTTCAAGCTATATCAAGAGAACTTTTTTAAAAATGGTGGTATGGATACAACAAAAATTGAAGAAATCATTCAAAATACCATTCATCCTAAAAAATTCTATCACTCTAAAATCAATTATGGATTAGTGACTTACAATTTGACAAATCGAAAGGCAGAACAACTCGAAAAAGCAGAGATTCCAGAAGAAAAATTAACTGACTATTTAATGGCAAGTGCAACTTGTTATCCTGCTTTTCAAATGAAGACCATTGAAGATAAAAAATATATTGATGGTGGATTCAGTGATAATATTCCTATGAACTTGGCCCTTTCAATGGGTGCAACAGAATTAATTGTAGTTGATTTAAAAGCACCTGGTAAGAAAAAAAAGATAAAAGAAAAAGTACCTATTACTTATATTACTCCTCATAATGCAATTTCCTTTTTCTTAAATTTTGATGAAGAAGAAGCAAAAAGAAATATGAAATTTGGTTATAACGACACTTTAAAAGCTTTTCAAAAGTTAGAAGGAGATGTTTTTACTTTCCGAAAAAACGCCTTAAAAAAAGGTTTTCAAATATATAAAGATTCTTTAGAAGAGATGATAGAAAAATGTTTTCGAAAAAGAAAAAATACTTTCAAGCAAATAAGAGATCCTAAGAAATTTCAAGCATTATTTAATCAATTAACAGAGGAAGTAGGCAAAATACTTAATATGGATGAAACAAAAATCTATCGCTTTTCCTCTTATCGAAAAAATTTAAAAATATGTCTATCAAAAATAAAAGAAAAAGAGGAAATCCATCTTTTTAAAGAGAAAAATGAGCACAAAATAGTTCATAATAAATGGTTTATTTTATATCTTTACCAAAATATAGAACAAGGAAATTGGAATAAAATCCAATCTTTTACAACCTTATTTCAACAAGATGTTTTAAGAGCTCTTTATCTTTATGTGGTGATTCATCATGTATAATCCATTTCCTTATAGTCTTGATAACAAACGATATCATACACTTACTTATGAATATAAAAAAAGATTTGGGTGTAAAATTGCCAAAGTAAGTTTAAATGCAGGATTTACCTGTCCTAATTTAGATGGTACAAAAGGATTTGGAGGATGCATTTATTGCTCTAAAAGTGGAAGTGGTGATTTTGCAGGAAAGAAAGACGAACCGCTTCTTTTACAGTTTCTAAAAGTAAAAAAGAATATGCAAAAGAAATGGAAAGATGCCAAATGGATTGCCTATTTTCAAGCAAGAAGTAATACTTATGCACCAGTACATATTTTAAAAGAAAAGTTTGAACCATTTCTAAAGCAAAAAGAAGTGATTGGAATATCCATTGCAACAAGGCCAGATGCAATCGATGATGCGTGTTTGAATTATTTGGAAGAGTTAAGTCATAAAACTTTTTTAACAGTAGAATTAGGACTACAAACCATTCATAATGAAACAGCAAAGAGAATTAATCGTTGCTCTACATTAGAAGAATTTAAAAGAACCGTAAAACGTCTTCGAGAAAAAAATATAAATGTAGTTGTTCATATCATTAATGGGCTTCCTTATGAGACAAAAGAAATGATGATAGAGACCGTTCAATATTTAAATCTTTTAGATATTCAAGGAATCAAAATTCATATGTTACACATTTTAAAAGACACTCCTCTTGCAACACTTTACGAAAAAGAAAAATTTCATGTTTTAACGAAAGAAGAATATATCGATATTGTTATTTGTCAATTAGAAGTGTTACGAAAGGAAATTGTTATTCATCGGATTACAGGAGATCCTGTTAAAGAAGATTTAATTGCACCTAATTGGTTATTGAAAAAGTTTTGTGTTTTAAATGATATTGATAAAGAAATGGTAAAAAGAAATACTTATCAAGGAAAAAAGTTATCCACATAATCTGTGAATAACTTATTTTTTAGGCATCTGATATCGAGCAAGAAATTGTTCTTTATAAGCAAGTAATTGATTTTTACGAATGGCTTCTCGTAACTCTTCGGTTAATTTTACAAGAAAGCGAATATTATGAATGGATAGTAATCTACTTCCTAACATTTCCCCTGTCATTACTAAATGCCGCAAGTAAGCTTTTGTGTAATTTTGACAAGTATAACAATCACAATCTTCTTCGAGAGGGGTAAAATCTTCTTTATATTTGGCATTATGAAAGTTGATTTTTCCATCTCTTGTAAAAGCTTGACCATGTCTTGCGATTCGTGTTGGAAGAACACAATCAAAGATATCAACCCCTAGGATGACTCCTTCAATGATATCAAGAGGATCTCCAATTCCCATTAAATAGCGAACTTTATCTTCTGGTAAGTATGGAATAGAATAAGCAATGGCCTTATACATATCTTCCTTACTTTCTCCATCATTGGCAACTCCACCAATACTATATCCATCAAAATTCATTTTCACTGTTTCTATAGCAGAATACTTTCTCAAGTCTTCATAAGCTCCTCCTTGAACAATTCCAAAAAGAGCTTGCCTTGGATTTTGATGGGCCTTTTTTCCTCTCGCAGCCCACCGAAGTGTTCTCTCTACACTCTGTTTCAAGTATTCATAACTAGCTGATGCTGGAGGGCATTCATCAAAACTCATTGCAATATCACTATCCAATTGATTTTGAATTTGAATAGATTTTTCTGGTGTTAAAAATAAATCTCTTCCATCAATATGACTTTTAAAATGAACTCCCTCTTCGACAATATCTTTTTCTTTCTTTTTAGCAAGAGAAAAAACTTGAAAACCACCACTATCTGTTAAGATAGGTCCATCATAGTGCATAAAAGCATGCAATCCTCCTGCTTTTTCTATAACAGTGGGACCTGGACGTAACCATAAATGATAAGTATTAGCTAAAATGATGCCACAATTCATACTTTTTATTTCTTCAGGGGTCAAACTTTTTACAGTTGCTTGCGTTCCTACAGGCATAAACATAGGTGTTTCATACGTTCCATAATTTGTGTGAATTTCCCCTAATCTAGCATTTGTATTCTTCTCTTTTTGTAATAATTTGTATTGAATTCCCATAATCCACCTCATTGCTTTTAAAATTATACCGAAAACATACGAAAAAGACAAGCATCGCTGCTTATCTTATTTGCGAACAAACTTTTTCTCTTCTAATGATTTAGAAGTAAGATTGTTAACAGACTGAATATATCCAGTAACCTCTTTATCTGGGTATTTGATGGTAAAAGAATCATTTTGTTGCTTTCCAAGAAGAGCTTTTCCGAGTGGAGAATGCATTTCAATGAAATGATTTTTATCTTCTACTGTATAGGCACATTCAATAAATTCAGCTTCCTTTACTTCAACATTCTTATCTTGTAAGAGAACATAAGAAACTCTGCTTCCTAGTCCAATTTTATCTTGATTCATCTCGATCTCTTCATCTGTTATCGAAAGAATCTTTCCCTTTTTCATTTCATCTTGTACTTTATAAAGATGTCTAACATAAGCACCAGCTACCTTAATATGACTCGTTTTTTGTAATTCACGTTGAAATAATTCTTTTTGAGAAGCCGTCATTTTATGAAAACCTTGTCTCTGTAATCTTTCATGATACAAATTTGCTTTTTTTTCTTCTTCTGTATAATGAGTCCAATGAAGATTCGCACTTAAAGGATAAAGAAGTTGATTTCGTTGAATACCAAATTGGACAAGACGAAGGTTGATATGATCACGTCCAATCTCTGCAGTTTCATCTAATCTCATTCGATAAGCGTAAAAGCCAAGGGTTTGGCGAATTGATAAAAATCCATGAAGATACTCATCTGCATAAATCCCTGATATCAGCTCTCCTTCTACAAATTTTGTTTCCTTTTGAAGTTTCATTTCGCAAAGAATATTTTGCCCCATTTCTGCTCGATGACTATTTCTAGGAACCATGACATCTTTGGTAAGTACTCTTTGAAGAATGGCAATTTTTTGGCGATAAGCAACCTTTTCATTGATACAAGAAAATGGCTGTTCATAACGTTTTACCAATTCTTTCAAATATAGATATAAATATTCTTTTTGAGATGCTGATAAACAATGTAAACGATACCATTCATCTTTTCCAAAGCCAAAGGAAGAAGATGATTTTACTTTATTGAAGTAGCTAGCAAATCTTTTCGTTTTTAATTCCGTTTTAAAATATGAGCGTGGATTAGAAACACCTCTCAAGGAAGGAAATGTAATAGCCTCCAAAGGATTTTGATATTTTCGAATAGTAGTATCTTCAAAAGAATCATGTAAAGATTCTGTAAATGATTTCTGATCTTCTTGTACTATACTTGGTTCTTTTTCTTGGTGTAGTGATGATGTAACATTTTCTTTTACCTCAAGTTGAAGAACCGTTCCTTTTTGATGAATATTTCCGATTTTAAACTGGAAGTGTTCACCAATTCTTTTTCCAAGAAGAGCACGACCTAATGGACTTGCAATTGTTATATAACCATCTATACTAGAAATTCCTACATTAGATTCTACTAAAGTATAATGATATTTTTCTTGATTTTCAAATTGAATTTCAAATGTCGTTCCTATATCAACTTTCTCACAATCAAAATCAGTAACAAGTTCAGAAGAAGCAAGCACCTTTTCGTAATGTCTTTTTTCTTTTTGAATATTTTCAAATTCTGATTGATACCTACTAAATTCGATACTATCTCCCCAATTACTATTATCAGAATAACATAAACGCGTTGCGCCATAAAATTGTTTTTTATATTCTAAAAGTTGTTCTTCTTTTTGAGAAAGCAACTGAAGTTGCTTTTGAATATTTTCCATTTGAATTGGTAGTAATTTCACTTAATCATTTTCCCCCTTATGATGAGTTTCCTCAAACGGACTATATTATAACATAAATATAGAAAAGAAGCAAGAAAATTTAATGTAGTTTAGGGTTTTG
>CANQDI010000041.1 GCA_947591575.1 uncultured Bacilli bacterium
GATGATGGATATTCGTAACTGTAACCGTATGCTCTTGTGTTTCAGAAGCATTGATGGAAATAGTATTCCCAACGTTTCCATCAATTTGAAGTTGAGGAGTAAGAGTTCCTGTAATAATACTAATCGTTTTATGTTCTTCTGTTGCAATCGTAAAAAGTGCATAACTATAATACCCTATTAATAATACAATACTTACGAGTCCTATAATTAAAAGGTAACTTTTTTCGACATCTTTTTTTAATAACTTCATACGAAACACTCCTATCTTCTTTATTTATCGTAACAAATATCATATTTAAAAATTATATTTATTCTAAATTAGCATATAAATAAAAAAGGCTTTACGGCCTTTTTACATTTCATGATAAAGTGCATCTAAATCCATATTCATATTCTTTTTCATCATGTTTGCAGCTGTGTTTTTTACTTTTTGAAAAGCTTCTGGATTTTTTTTGAAATACATTGTCATTGCTACCGCAGTCGCAGCTGCGATTCCAATCATTGCTGTTTTTGCTTTCATGCATCCACCTCCGTTTAGTTACTTCCATTTCTAGTGTGAACCAAAGTTATGAATTTATTCCATTTTTTAAAAATTCTTCTAACATTGTTTTTCTTTCAATCTGTTGTGTATTTTGAATTGCTTTTTGAATCGCTATTTTTTCTCCAATTAACACCAACATTTTTTTGGATCGTGTAACGGCTGTATAAAATAATTTTCGATATAGCATATTACGATACAAAGAAGTAATAGGTAAAACAACAACGTCAAATTCACTTCCTTGAGCTTTATGAACAGAAATAGCCCAAGCACTTTTAAATTTATGAAAAGAAGATGGTGTATATTTAACGAGGTTTCCATCAAAATCAATAGTAATTTCTTTCTTTTTTCCAGCATGAATTTGCCGAATAAAGCCAAGATCTCCATTATATACATTTTCATCTGGCATATTGATCAATTGTATCACTTTATCGCCTTCTCGATATAGTGTATCTCCGATCAATATTTCTTTTTTAGTATGTTCAGGTGGATTAAAAATTTCTTGTAATTTTACATTGAGAGCATCAATTCCACAAATCGTTTTATAAGTAGGTACTAGTACTTGAAAAGAATCATATTTCGTAAAATCTTTTGCAAAGTCTGATACTTCATCGCTAATTTGTTGCATCAATACTTCATCAAAGATTAAATCTTCTCCAACATTCAAATATTGAGAGTCAAATTCACCACTTTTAATACCGTGGGCAAAAGCAATAATATTGGAGTCTTCACCTTGACGATAAAGCTTTTTTAAAGAAATCGTCTCAATCACAGAAGAAGAGATGATGTCTTTTAATAAATTTCCAGGACCTACACTAGGTAGTTGATCTTGATCTCCCACTAATACTATTTTACATTGTACACTTAATCCTCGAAGAAGAGATGCCATTAAGGAAACATCGATCATACTTGCTTCATCCACAATAACAAATCTAGCTTCACTTTTAAAATACTCATTAATTGAAAAAGTATCCGTTTCTTTATTCCATTTTAAAAAACGATGAATAGTAGAAGCTTTCATACCTGTTTTTTCACTCATTCTTTTGGCAGCTCGTCCTGTTGGCGCTAAAAGAACCAATTTTTCTTCTAATTCTTTTGAGGAATACTGAAAAAAAGATTGATATAGTTTTACAATCGTTTCAATGATAGTAGTTTTGCCTGTACCTGGTCCTCCTGTAATGACAAGCACATTTTGATTGATTGCTTCTAAAATAGCCTTTTTTTGTTCATCATTATAAGAAAGATTTTCTTCTTTCTGTAAGGCTTCTAACCAATTTTCTAATGCATAATGATCTTTTTCTTGGTGAGCAAGCAATCGAAAGCGAGATGCAATGTAGCACTCATCATCATAAAGACTTTGTAAATAATATTTATCTTTTACAACCATTAATTCAAAAGACGTTATGAGTTCTCTTATGGCATCATCTACTATTTCCTGTTGGGGTATTTCACCTAAAACTTTTGGTAAATAAGATACTATTTCTTCCCGATAACTATACGTATTCCCTGAAGTGAAGGAAAGTTCCCTTAAAATATAGATAATAGAAGCTTTAACACGTCTCTTATCTGTTTTTTCATATCCTTCTTTCCTTGCAATCAAATCTATTTTTTGAAAAGTCATATCTTTGATTTGATAAAAAAAGGTATACATATCTTCTTCTAAAATAGAAAGAGTCTTTTCTTTATACTTTGAATAAATCGTCGTCGCATCCTTCATTGAAAATCCTTTTTCTGTAAGAGATAGCATGATTTCATAACTTTCCTCATACTTTAAAAGCGTATTATGTAGCTGTCTTGCTAATTTTTCATTGACACCTTCAATTAAAATTAAATCACTTGGAGCTTCTAGGATGATTTTTAAAGTGTTTTTCCCTAAAATTTTTACAATACTTTCTGCTTTCTTTTTACCAATTCCTTTAAAAATACCACTTGATAAGAAAGTAATAATCGCATCCTTTTCTTCTGGTAAAACTTTTTCATATGTTTCTACTTCAAACTGTTCTCCATATTTTTTATGAACGACCAATTTTCCCTTCATTTTATAAGTATCAACTTCATTGAGATCTAGAAAATACCCTGTAAAAGGAAGCGTTTTTCCAATATAATTTTTACAAGCATCACTTGCTTCTTGTACTTTTAATAAACCTATTGTAAAACCTTGATCACTTTGAAAAATGGTTCTTTTATAATTTCCTTTTACATACTCTTCCATTTTACACCTCACATTTTTCTAAAATGACATTTCCTTCTAATGTATGCTGTTTAGAGATTCCTGTAATATGAATCATCACAATCTGATGAAGCGCTACTTTATCTTTCGTCTCCACTTTCATATAATTAGAAGTATGTCCGATAAAAACATTTTCTTTTAGCGTTTCAAATAAAACCGCTTGATCGGTTCCAATAAAACGTTTTAAGAAATCTTCTTCGAGTTGTTCAGAAACGGCTAATAGTCTTCTAACTCGTTGCTTTTTAATATGCGCATCAATATGTCCATCCAATTTTTCTGCAGCCGTTCCTTCCCGTAGAGAAAAGGGAAAAACATGAACTTTCATAAATTGAAAACGTTTTACAGTATCCAAGGTTTCTAAAAAATCTTCTTCTGTCTCTCCTGGAAACCCTACAATTACATCCGTTGTAATGGCCATTTGAGGACGTATTTTTCGAATTTTTTGGAGCATTTTTTCAAAATAGTCCAAATCATACTTTCTTCCCATTCTTTTTAAAATTTTATCACATCCTGCTTGAAGTGGAATATGTAAATGATCAACAATGATAGGGTTTTCCTTTAAAACACGTAAAAAATCATCTTGTAATTCTGTAATCTCAATGGAAGAAATGCGAAGTCGAACAAGCCCTTTTATTTGACAAATTGCTTCTAATAATTCACTAAAAGTATGATCTATATCCACTCCATAATGACCCGTATGAATTCCTGTAAGAACCACTTCTTGATATCCTTTTTGAACAAGTTCTTTTACTTCTTGTAAAACTGTTTCAAATTTTTTACTTCTACATTTTCCACGAACATAAGGAATAATACAATAAGTACAAAAGTTCTCACAACCATCTTGAATTTTGACAAAAGCCCGAGTTCTTCCATGAAAAGAAGTTAAAAACATATCTTCAAAAACAGTCTTTTCTCTGACCGTGGAAAGTTGTTGTTTTTGATGTGTTCTTTGATAAGTTTCTATAAATTTTAATACATCTTTTTTGGATTGATTTCCTATTTGAATGTCCACACCTTCAATTGATGATGGATGTGCTTCAATAAAACACCCCATCGCAACAAGAATGGCGTCTGGATTTTGTTTTCTGCAAAAACGAATCATCTTTCTACTTTTTTTATCACTTTCATTGGTAACAGTACAAGTATTGATCACATAGACATCACATGGAAGATGATAATCTTGAATAGTGTATCCTGCTTTTTCAAACATTTCTTCTAAGTATGCGCTCTCATATGTATTTACTTTACAACCCAATGTACAAAATCCAACTGTTTTCATGATATCCTCCTTTAAAAAAACAGGATTATTTACCTGTTTTTTGGTTCTTTATGCCAAAGAAATTTTTTATATATTTTTTATGATGAGGAACTTTTGTTTTTTCCTTCACTGGACATGGAATCATAAGAACCCTTTCCTCATTTTCTGTTGGAACAAAAGTAAATTGTTCTTTAAAAGTATAGACGCTAGCAAGATGAAGACAATCTTCATAAAAAGATCTTGGAATGCTTTCCTCTGTAATTTTTAAGTGATCATTTTTTTCAAAGAAGAAAAATTGAGGAATCACACTACTTATATAAAAAGAAAAGGTAGTATCATGGTCATGATAAGTTTTCAAACATTTACTTTTCTCTTTTAAATTTGGATAGGGTAATGCTTTTAATCCTGATCTTTCCATATAAATTTCCATCATTGCTTGAAAAAGATAACTGTTTGAAGGCATCTCCAAATACGGCTTCAGCATGGCATCTTTCATTTCTAAATAATCTAAATAGTCAAGAATATCTTGCTGCGATAAAAAATAGGATAATGCTTGTTTTCCTGTATATAAAACAAAATCAGAAGGGGTTAATTCCTCTATTTTTTTTCCATCTAATGCTTGGGCAGATGTCAGTGGAAAATCACATCTTCCTGTCTGTTCCAAATAAAGGACATCTCTTTTCTGGATATAAACCTCATCTTGCAATCCCTCTAATATGATTTTCATTTTTTTCATTTCTCCTTAAGTAGTATCATTATAGTAAATGTGAATCATTTTTTCAAGATGAAAATTGGAAAAAAGAAAGAAAGTCTGTGGTATCCATTTTTAAAAATAATAAAATAAAAAGCGCTATGAGTAAAAAGGGACCAAATGGAATCATATGATCTTTATTTTTATAAAGTAAAAACAAAGAAACTGGGAAAGCAAGAAAACTTCCTAAGAAAATAGAAAGAATTCCTTGAAAAGGATCTAAAACCAAGCCAAAGAGAAATAATAGTTTTACATCTCCTCCTCCCAAAGACTCTTTTTTAAAAAGAAATTGACCAAAAAGTTGAAGTGCATACATGACAAGGAAAAGAAACAATCCTGTACCAAGATGAATAAGAGATCCCCAAATTCCTTCTTTGATGAATTGTACTATGAAAAGACAAATTCCAAAAAAAAGAAGAACTTCATCAGGTAGTATAAAAGTACTAAGATCACTGACGATTAAAATCATGCCCATTGAAATCACGAGTAACATGATGACAAAATCCCAAGTCAATCCAAAACTATAATAAGCAATCATAAAAAGAAGACCTGTAAAAAGTTCAATAAAGGAAGAAAGGGGTGAAATTTTTGCTTTGCAGTACCTACATCTTCCTTTTAAAGAAAGAAAGGAAAAAAGAGGTATTAAATCTATTGGTGCTAATACATGATGACAAACATCACAATGACTTCTTCCCTTCAAAAAACTTTCCCCTTTTGAAAGACGCAATCCTACTACAGTAAAGAAAGATCCGAAAAGAATACCTATCAAAAAGAAAAAAATAAGATAAAATGTTTCCACTACAAACCACCCAACTTTATTGAATTTGATTATATATATCAAACATTGGAACAACAATTGAAAGTAAAATAATTCCAACAATACCTGCCAAAAGGAGAATCATGATCGGCTCCATTAAACTTTTCAATTGCGTAATAATAGCTTTATGTTGTACCTGATAATGATTGGCTACTTTTTCCATCATAAGACCCAATTGTCCTGTGTTTTCTCCTGTTACAATCATTTCATAGGCATCAATTGGAAAAGCCCACTCTCCTTTAAATGACTCTGAAATAGAGGCCCCTTTACTTAAATTCACAAGGGTCTTATTAATAATCCCACGATAAATTTCATTATCCGTTAAGTGTCCTAAAATTTCAATACTATCAGTAATAAAAACACCATGATTTAATAAAGAAGCAAATGTTTTAGTAAAATTATATACTTCATTATAAATGATAATCTTACTTAAAACAGGTATTCTCATATAAAAGATTTGCATCATTTTTCGAAAAGATTTTACATTTCTATAAAGAAGAATATACGTTGCAATCGCTAGTCCTATTACGATGACGACTAAAATGAAATTGTGAGTCATGAAATCACTAATTCCCATAACAGCAAGCGTAATACCTGGTAAATCAGCATCTTGTTCTTTATACATTTCAACGAAAGATGGAACAATCTCAATCATAACAAAAATTAAAACAAAGAATGAAATCACTAAGACCACTGCAGGATATGTCATGGCACTAATCATTTGTTTTCTTGTTTCTTCTTGAGAAGTATAAAAATCTGCCATATCATCTAAAACAGTGGTCAAATCTCCTGTAAGTTCAGCAGTTTGAATCATATTGATGAGTAGTTTAGGAAATTTATCACTTTGTTTTTCCATTGCAACGGATAAATTTTCGCCTTTTAAAAGTTCATATACCAATTTTTGATAAATTTTTCTTTGAGCAGCCTTAGTTGTTTGTTTTTCTAGAATTCTTACTGAATCAACAAGAGGAATTCCTGCTTTAATATATGTGGACAATTGTGTCAAAGAAAAAGCTAAATCTTTTGCTTTAAATTTTCCTCCTGTTGCAATATCAATATCATATTTTTTCCGTTCTTCCACTTTAACAACTTTATAACCTTCATTGGTTAAAAATTCTTTTACTTCATTGACAGAATGAGCTTCAAAAGTACCATTTGTTTTCTTTCCATTAGCAAGTAGAATCGTATAACGATAGGATATTAAAGTAGGATCTTTTTCCATTTTTTTCTTGGTTGGACGAAGTCCTTTTACATTACTTGGTACTTCATCTAAAATATTTGGAACTTCTTCTTTTTCTTTTTCTTTTCTTAAACTAAAACGGTCTAAAATAACTAAAAATCCAGAATAGGCATACTCCAAGATTTTACGAGGAACGAAAAAAACTTTTCGGACAAGATGATAAACAAAAATAAACGGTTTAAAGATGAATTCCATTCAAAGTCTTCCCTTCCTACTCTTTTATTTAAAGTATAACAAAAAATAGTTATTTACACAAGATTGAGTTTTAAAACATATAGTATAGTAAAGGTGATATAAAATGTATAATCAATATCCTATGTTTGAAAATCAGTATCAAGTTCCCTTTTCCAATATGAATTTTCAAAATACAAGAAGTTTTCCTTTTAGTAGAGGTATTACATCAGGTGTTTCTAAACCAAAATTTAATTGGAGCCATTTTCTAAACAATACACAGAAAACATTAGGCATCATCAATCAAGCTATTCCTATTGTCTATCAGGTAAGGCCTATATTAAGCAATGCCAAAACCATGTTTAAAATTGCAACAGCACTAGAAGATGTGCCTGTTATTCAGGAAGCAGAAGATACTCGATATGAGGAAAAAAGACAAGAAGAAAAGAATGGAAACCAACCACAATTTTTTCTATAGGTTTTCATTCTTTTTTTGCTCAAAAAAGTTCATTTACATTACTGGTTTTTGATAGCAAACAATTTCAAAATAGACTCTACAAAAATTCATTTTTCTTTTGTAGTCTAATAGAACCACGCGGAACGAGTTGTTACTGTTTGCATGACCGTTGTTGTTACTAAAGTAGAAAGCACCTGCTACTGCACCATTGTTCCAGCCACCACCACGGAGAACCCAAGGGTTCCATGTGTTCACCATGTTGGAAGCATCACCGTTTTTCGTCTATTCTTTTTCTACTATATCATAAATACAATTTTTTCGTATAAAATGTCAAAAAAGGATGTTCATTTCTTACTGATCCCTTTTTTTAGAAAATATAAGAATAGACTCTACAAAAATTCATTTTTCTTTTGTAGTCTGATAGAACCACGCGGAACGAGTTGTTACTGTTTGCGTTACCGTTGGTGTTGTTGAAGTAGAAAGCACCTGCGCCTGCACCATTGCCCCAGTTACCACTACGCAGAGACCATGGGTTCCATGCGTCGACCATGTTGGAATAATCACCGTTTATTGTCTATTCTTTTTTCACTATATCATAAAGAAAATTTTTTCATATAAAATGTCAAAAAAAGGATGTTCATTTCTTACTGATCCCTTTTTTTTAAAATATAAAAATAGACTCTACAAAAAACATTTTTCTTTTGTAGTCTGATAGAACCACGCGGAACGAGTTGTTACCGTTTGCGTTACCGTTGTCGCGATGAAAGTAGAAAGCACCTGCGCCTGCACCATTGCCCCAGTTACCACTACGCAGAGACCATGGGTTCCATGCGTCGACCATGTTGGAATAATCACCGTTTATTGTCTATTCTTTTTTCACTATATCATAAAGAAAATTTTTTCATATAAAATGTCAAAAAAAGGATGTTCATTTCTTACTGATCCCTTTTTTTTAAAATATAAAAATAGACTCTACAAAAAACATTTTTCTTTTGTAGTCTGATAGAACCACGCGGAACGAGTTGTTACCGTTTGCGTTACCGTTGGTGTTACTAAAGGAGAAAGCACCTGCTCTCGCACCATTGTTCCAGTTACCACCACGGACAGACCATGGGTTCAAAGTGTTCACCATGTTGGAAGCATCACTGTTTTTCGTCTATTCTTTTTCTACTATATCATAAATAAAAATCCACTAGTTTAACTAGTGGTTTTTGACTAAGCCCTATAAGGGCTGTTACTGGCAACTCCCACATGGG
>CANQDI010000042.1 GCA_947591575.1 uncultured Bacilli bacterium
CAAATGAGATGTTTTTGAAAAATTTAGTTAGTAAGTGAAAGCCCATCTGCCTCTTTTTGCAGATGGGCGTTTTGATAAAGCTTCTACATTTTGTCTTCGTTCATACTATGAAAGAACTTTCGAGGTATCCCAGGCGAATTTCGTCTGGAATACCTCGAATACTCCTATTATCGTGTCCATAGAATATTTCTATTATAAATGACTTGATTCTTTCTAAAATTTTATAGTACAATAATGGAGAATAGTAAATGGGGTGAAAAAATGGGTACACAAAGTACAAAAAAATCAGTTAAAAAAAAGAATACTACTTCACGAAAAAAGTTACTCATCATTGGTGTTTTCTTTATTCTCATTGCCATTTTTGTGTTTGTTTATGTTTTTCGATATCATGTTTTTCATCAATCAACGGAAGGTTCTACTCCATCTATTGAAAAAGATGAGGTTGATTTCGAAGTAAAACATGAAATTGATCGAATTGTGGTAGAAAGTCAAGATCCAAAATATCATACTAATATAGTTGATATCAAGGTTACAGCTTTAGATGATGAAGATATACAATATGTTTATATATCAAATGTTGGATTTGGTATAGATGAAATTCGTTATTTTTATCAGGAAGATATTATTAATTGGAAACTTTCAGATTCACAAGATGGAAAAGAGTATACCATCTATATTACCATTGTTGATAGTAACGGAGATGTAGGACGAGAAAGTGTTTCGTATAAAGTAGATCAAAAATAGACATTTTTTATAAAAGGTGTCTTTTTTTTTACATAAAATAGAATAGGTGATACTTATGCATATTTCAATGGAAGATTTTATGAAAAAATATCGTCAAGAGAATGTAATATTAATTGATATTAGACCTCATGCTGTTTTTATCAAGGGGAGTATACAAGGTGCTAAAAATATTCCATATACTATTTTAAGAAAATTTCCAGAAAAATATTTAGAACCTGGAAAAACATATTATATTTTTTGTGAAGAAGGGTATTATACTAGTAAGATCATAGATGAATTAAAAGATAAACATTACAATATTGTACAAATTGACGGTGGTTATGAAGCACTTTAACTTTTTTTTCCTGTACTTTATTGTATAATAAATACAGGTGATAAAAATGGCTTGGTTTCAAGAAATCGTAACATCTATTACAGAATATCTAATAATAGGTGGTCCTATTGTTGGTATTTTAGTTATTTTATTAGAATCTATTTTTCCAGCTTTGCCATTAGGTGTTTTTATCACTTTAAATATGGAAGCATTCGGCAAAATTTTTGGTTTTATTTTATCGTGGAGTGCTACCTGTTTGGGATGTATTTTATCGTACTTTGTTTTTTCAAAGTGGGTTGATCGACTTCTTCAACATGTGTTAAAAAAACATCAAAAGAAATTAAAAAAACTTGAAAAAAGAATTTATAAAATTCCTTTTTCTCATCTTGTTTTATTGGTCGCTCTTCCTTTTACTCCTGCCTTTTTAATTAATATTGCATGTGGTCTTTCCAAAATGTCGACGAAAAAATTTATCATAGCTATTTTATTGGGAAAACTTTCTATTGTTTTTTTCTGGGGATTTGTTGGGACAAGTTTAATTGAAAGTGTTACAGATATGAAGACAATTATCATTATTGCTCTTTTATTAATTGGTACCTATATATTATCAAAAATTGTCAGTCGAAAGATGAAAATCGATTGATTTTTTTTAGGTTCTTTTTGGTTTGTGATATAATAAATAATAGGAGGCTAACTATGGAATACATTATCATTGCACTTTTAATTGTTTTAATATTTTTAACAATACTATCTCTTTTTAAAAATATTAATGAGGGAAATATTACAGAGCGTCTTTCTAAATTAGAAATAGAAATGATTAAGGAATTGGGGCTTTTTAAAGAAGATTTAAACCAGAATTTAAAGAAAGATTTTACAGAATTGAATGAGCAAGTTGAAAAAAGACTTTTATTGATTAATGAAAAGGTAAGCGAGAGGTTGGATCAAAATTTTGAAAAAACAAATAAAACTTTTATTTCAATCGTTGAACGTTTATCCAAAATTGATGAAGCTCAAAAAAAGATTGATGGACTTTCCAATGATATTGTTTCTTTGCAAAGTATTTTAACTGATAAAAAAAGTCGTGGTATTTTTGGTGAAGTTACTTTAAAACATGTTTTATCTAGTGTTTTTGGAGAAAAAAATGATGCAGTTTATCAGTTACAATATCCTCTTCCTAATGGAACAATTGTCGATTCGATTTTATTTGCACCAGAACCTCTTGGTACGGTGGCAATCGATTCTAAATTTCCCCTTGAGCATTATGAACAAATGGTAAATAAAAAGCTTTCAAAGGAAGAAAGAGATTTAGCAGAAAAAGCATTCAAACAAGATATGAAGCGTCATATTGATGCCATTCATGATAAGTATATTATCGAGGGAATCACTACGGATCAGGCTATTTTATTTTTACCAGCAGAAGCGATTTTTGCGGAAATCAATGCTTATCATCAAGATATTTTAGAGTATTCTTATAAGAAAAAAGTATGGATTACATCTCCAACCACACTGATGAGTACGCTTTCTATCATTCAGATGATTATTAAAAATATTGAAAGAGATCAATATACTTCTATTATTCATCAAGAATTAAATAAATTGGGATTAGAATTTGCTCGATATAAAGAACGATGGGATAAATTATCGAGAAGTATTCAGGCTGTTAGTCGTGATGCTGAGAATATTTCTATTACAACAGATAAAATTCAAAAGAAATTTGAAAGTATTCATGAAGTTAATATGGAACAGTTAAATGCTTTAGAAGAAAAAAATCATATAGAGATGAAATAAATCGTGATGTAGAAAGAACATTGATTTAAGATAATTAATGTTTCTTTTTTTTGTATAAAATAGAAGTCAATTGTTATACTAAAGTTAGAATTGTAATAAGTTATTATAGGTGATTTACTTTGCGCTTCTTTCTATTCTTATTAGGTATTTTTCTTTTATCTTATGCATTTTTACTTATGCTTCTTTTTTTGAATTTATTTTCATTTGGCTATACTTTTCAAGAATATGGAAATGCTCTTACTACAAATTCTGTTTTTATTTATTTTTTCTTAGGTATTCTTTTTTTAATACTTTCATTTTGGAAAAGGAGTGAAAAAGTATGATTTATATTTATGATATATTATTGAATTTTAATGATGATGTCCCTTTTGAATTTTTTGAGTGGCGTGAGGAAGATAAAATTGAACATATTAAAAAAATTCCTCTTTATAAAGTAAGCCGGTTGACGTTAGAAGATTTTCTTTATGGAAAAATTCGAGTTGATTCTATTTTTCTTGAAGATATTTACAATAAAACAGAGGTGTATCAAAATGGTACAGTTGAAAAAATTCCTTATGCTGCTATTTTTTCGGATGGAACAATAGCCCTTGCAGTAGAATTGAATGAACAGGGTGAAAGTGTTTCTAAGAGTAGACTTCTTTTAGATGAAGAAGAGGAAGTACTAGAGTTTTCTTATGATTTGAGGGAAATTCCTCTTCACTATATTTGTGATAAGAAAACATCTTTTTCCTATCAAACTCGTTTTGAGAAACAAATGAAAAACTTTTTAAAACATGAGTTTGAAACTGCTATTCAAGAACAAAATAAAGAAAAAATTAAGTATTTTTATGAGGAATGTTTCGAAAAAAAATATTCCAATTATCAAAAAGCTAGTCGTGAAATCATGGCTAGTTTAGATCATTTAAATGGTTTCCATAAAAAACTTTATATGCTCCTCAAAAATTGTTATCAATTAAGGAAATAGACAAAATAAAAATATATGTTATAATAAGGCGAATAGGGGGAGAGTACAATGTCTATTTCTTATAGTAAAGAGCAATATCATGCTATTTCAGATATTTACTTCGAAGCTGGGAAAAGATCTTCCTTTAAACAGCTTATTCAACCAAATCAGTCATATTTAATTAAGGAATTCCGCCAAGGAAAAAATAATCAAAAGGCAGTAGAAGAACTACATTCTTTATTAGAAAAAAGACCTATTGATGGAAGTGGATATCCTATTGATCAAGTTGAAGTGGAAGGAGAAATGATTGGATACTTGTGTTCTTATTTTCCAATGTCTTATACATATAGCTATGCAATAAATACGAATGTTCCAAGATTTTCTTTTATGGATAAAATAAAAGCTGTGAAAGATACAACAGAACAGCTAAAAAGGTTTCATGACTATGGTTACATTTGGAATGATGTTCGTCTTGCTAATCATTTAATTGATGGGCAAGGTGGTCATATCATTGACTTTGAAGATAGTCTAAAAAAAGGACAAGAGCAGGTAAGTTTGGTCTTTACCTATTTTTATCATATGGAAGATGGTGTGTGGAAGAAGAATGCATCTTCTCAAATAGAAGATCGTAGAAAACAAGCTCTTTGTGAAAGTTGTCTTTTATTAAATGCTGACTTTGAGAATGCTTTGCATCACTTACAAGAAAATACGCCACTTTTAAATTCCTATTTTGAAATAGACAAAGCTTTGAAAGAAGTTATGGATGAAATCTTCTTTGCAAGTGATATTCCATACTTTGACCAATATTTACCTATTTTTCAGGATCCAGAAAAAAATGCTTATAATGGAGTAAAAATGAAAAAGAAAATGAAGAAAAAACTACCTCCTTATTATAAAGTTTTATAAAAAAGAAGCACTTTTAAATGCTTTTTTTTTGTATTTAAAAAAAATTTTTTCGAATAACTTTGGTAAAAGATGACATTCTATTAGTGAGGTGAAAAAAATGAAAAAATTTGTATTATTAATGGGATTCCTCCTTCTTTTTTTAGTAGGTTGTGCAGATATGATGAATACACCTACAAAGCGAGTAGAAGAATTCTTAGGTAAATATCAAATTATGGATCATGAAGTAACGGAACAACTTGATCATATTATCGAAAAAGATGATGTATTTAGTGATGATCAAAAAACAAAATATAAAGCTCTAATGGAAAAACAATATCAAAATTTATCTTACAAAATCAAAGATGAAACCATTGATGGAGATACAGCAGAAGTTGTTGTTGAAATTAGTGTTTTTGATTACCAAAATGCCGTTCAAAAAGCAGAAGATTATATCGAAAAGAATCAAGATCAATTTGAAACAGATGGTAAAAGAGATACTTCTAAAGAAAAAGACTATCAGATTGAACAAATGGAAAGTGTTGTTGATAAAGTTCAGTATACCTTGAATTTTACTGTTCATAAAGATGAAGATAAAAAACGTTGGGTTTTAGATGATCCAGAAGATGATGTTATATTAAAACTACATGGGTTGTATAGTCATGACAATTAATTCTTAAAAACTTGTAAATATGGCATATTTTTGCTATACTCAAATTATCATAGGTGGTGATTGAGTATGGAAAGATATAATCATATTGAACAAAAGGAAATCACAGATTTTTCAAAGAATTCAAAAAAAACAAAAAGGAAATTGGGACTTGTTCTAATCCTTCTTTTTCTTGGAATGATTGCTTTATTAGGAAGTAGTTATGCTATTTTTTCTAGGAATATAATGGGGAGTAAACATCTGTCCTTATTAGGTGGAAATTTTCAAGTGACTTTTCATGAAGGACAAAATATTACTTTATCGAATATTTCTACGATGTCACTCAATGAAGCAACGACGACAACACCTTATGAGTTTACTGTTGAAAACGAAGGGGATATTGATGCCTATTATCGAGTTTATTTTTTAGATGAAGGAACGGTAGATACAGATGCTCAAGTTTCAAAAGATTATTTGGGGTATTCTCTCAATGGAACAGATGGAACTTCAATTCGTGGTGTATTGAGTGATTTGGGAAGTAGTCTCGATTTAATTCGCGCAAAACGTCTATCTAAGGGAAGTAAGGTTCGCTATACTTTACGTATTTGGTTGACAGACAATGCACCTAATAGTGAGATGGGTAAATCTTATCGTAGTAAAATAGGAATTGATTCTATACAGACAACCAATACTTTTGCAGATTACTTAATTGCGAAGGCCAATCAAGAAGGAGTTTCTTATTTTGATGGAAATATGAAAGAGATGTATACTTATCATCAAAATGCTACTTCCTATCTTTCTCGTCTAATTGAATATCGTTATATTGGTAATCAGCCTTATAATTATGTTTTATTTAACGGTGAGCTATGGAGAATAGTAGGTGTTTTTGAGACAGAAACACAAGGGTATCATCCCAAAGTGAAAATGGTAAGAGAGGCAGGAACTCTTTCTGGTTATGGTTCTAGTAATGTGACTCCTACTTTTTTAAATTCGGTTGCATACTTTAATCAATTACAAGAAGGAAGTCGAAAAATGGTTGCTGAAGTACCAGCCTATTTAGGAACAGTTTCACCTGGTGCTTCTGCTTCGACACTTTATACCTTGGAACGAAGTCAAAATAAAGTGACAGGAAATGGTCCACTTCGTAGTGTTATTCACTTACTTTATGCAAGTGACTATGCATATACTTTTGCAAGTGGTTATCAAAATGCTTGTTTTCAAAATCCATTTTCTTGTACAAACACAAGTTGGATGAATTTAGAAGGGGAAGAAGCACTTTTAAGTCCTGTTTCGAACACAATAGATCAAGTCTATTCTATTTCCACAACAGGTTCTCTTGTTTCAAAAGATGTATCTACTTCTGTCATCACTCGTCCAGTTGTCTACTTAGATGCTTCGACAATGCTTCGTAGTGGTGATGGTAGTAAACAGAATCCATATCAGTTATATGAATAAAAAAAAGAAAAAGTGGATGCCACTTTTTTTGATTTTTAGAATGGACGAAATGGTGGATAGTATGGTGGATAGTATGGACCTGGTCCATAGTAAAATGGTGGATAAGGTTGATAATAAGTAGGTCTTGGGGTAAGATAGCCGAGTCCATATCCTAAAGCACCACCCACTAAGAGTCCTCCTACATTTCGATTGTTATGATTGTATTGAGGATAAGGTCTTCTTGATGTATTTTGATATTGATATCTTGGATTCATAAAAACACTCCTTTTATGGTAGTGTATGTTTTTTTCATACGACCATGTAGGGTATTTGTATAGGATGTAAAATTTTTCTTTTCTTCATTTCCCTTCGTTGTAACTTATAAGAAATTATGATAAACTAATGATAAGAGGTGACTTACTATGAATAAAAAGAAGCCAATGAAAAATTATGTCATTTTGGGACTCATCTATTGTATTGTTATCCTTTTGGTTTTCTATTTTGTAAGATGGTATCAGGCTTATCAAAGTTATCAAAATGAAATTCCTGTTATTCGAGGTGTATTACAAGAATTAGGAACAGATGAAATAGATCATTATCTTCAAGAAGAACCCAATGCTCTCCTTTACTTATGCACTGCAGAAGAGGAAAAATGTAGAACGTTTGAAAGCCAATTTCGCTATGATATTAAAAAGAAAGGATTCGCTTCTACTATGGTTTATGTCAATTTGTCACAGGAAGAAAATAGTCAAGCTTACTTACAGTCCTTTTTAGAAAAATATGGTACTTATGTAGAGGGAGATTCTTATCCCATCTTGGTTCAATTTGAAGATGGAAAGATCAAAGATTATCAAGCTAATCTTACAGTATCTTTGGGAGAAAAGTTTTTGAATCAAAGAGGTATTGCATGAATCATATTGTATTATATGAACCAGAGATTCCTCAAAATACAGGAAATATTATGCGCACTTGTGTCGCCACAGGAACAAAATTACATTTAATTAAGCCCTTAGGTTTTTCCTTAGATGATTCTAAATTAAAAAGAAGTGGTGTCAACTATATCGATCAGTTAGATTATCAAGTTTATGAGAATTTTTCTTCCTTTCAACAAGAAAATCCAGGTCAATATTATTATTTTACAAGATATGGAAGAAAACCACATACCAGTTTTGATTATAGCAATCCTCATGATGAAGATCTTTACTTTATTTTTGGGAAAGAATCAACAGGTATTCCTAAAGAAATTCTACAGAAAGATTTAAAACACTGTATGCGTATTCCCATGACTGATAAAGTACGAGCACTAAACGTATCGAATAGTTGTGCTATTGTGATTTATGAAGCATTGCGTCAACAGAACTTTAGAGGATTATTACAAGAAGAACCTCATAAAGGAGCTACTTATTTAGAAGAATAAAAGAATGAAATTTTTTGTTTCATTCTTTTACT
>CANQDI010000043.1 GCA_947591575.1 uncultured Bacilli bacterium
GTTGGTCCGGTAGGTCCTGTTATACCACTTGGAATCACAAAATCAAGTACTGCATTGGTACCCGTTCCTACATTGGTAACAGAAGCATCTGTTCCAGGAGCTCCTGTTGTAGTTGTTCCAACGGTTACTAAAGTAGTAGCTGGTCCAGTAGGCCCAGTAGGTCCGGTGGCACCAGTAGCACCTGTTGGTCCTGCGACAAAACAGTATCTACAAGTGGATTTTGATGGACAATCATTTCCAAAACAATTAAAATGTTGTGGATTCATCATTTCATCTCCCTTCATTTATATCATATGATGCAAACAAAATGGAGATTAGTGAAGCCAACTATATCTCATTTTATTTTAGATATGTCAAAAATTTTAACCGAGATATTGCACTAACATAGTAACAACTGGATTGACAAAATAAGAATCAGAAGTAGTAGTAGATAAATTAGGAGTATTCAAAGTTAAACGATTTGCGGATAAATTAAGAAGTTCCATTCTTTCTGTTTTAGGATTAGCAATAACAATCATACCTTGACCAGATATTCTAACAGAAGGTTCTTTCATATACCAAGTACTACCTCCTGCATATACAATCTCTTCATTTACTTTTTTAAAACCAATCGCAATAACATTTTTATTTGGATCAAAAATATCATTTGAATCTACATATGCATTGACAATAAAATCAACTCGATAATTGCCAGCTTTATGAAATTCAATTGTATAGTCGGGATATAATGTACAAAGATTTGTATTATCTACTTCAATTCTTGTAAAGGGAATTCTTTGATTACTTTCTACAAGATATCCATTGTTACTATTATTATGAAAAGTGACTAGATAGGCGACTCCAATTTCT
The DNA here is from genome assembly GCA_947591575.1 of uncultured Bacilli bacterium. Classification (GTDB taxonomy): domain Bacteria; phylum Bacillota_I; class Bacilli_A; order RF39; family UBA660; genus CANQVB01. Next base: position 850 of record CANQDI010000043.1, read on the forward strand.
TCTGGACCTGCCGGTCCTGTAGCACCTGTTGGACCTGTAGGACCTACTGGTCCATCTAGTCCACGTTCTCCTTGGGTTCCTGGAATACCTTGAGGACCTTGATCTCCTTTTTCACCTTTAGGACCCTGTCTTCCTTCTGGCCCCTCTGGTCCAGTAAGCCCCTGTTCGCCGGGAAGTCCTTGGGGTCCACGAATGACACCAATATTGATCCATTGCTTTTGTTCAGGAGACCATACATATAGTGAATCTTTCACTAAATAGGAATCCCCTTGATTTCCTGTCGGATGAAGTGTTTCTAATTGATTAACATCATCATATGAACCTAAAATAGAGACTCCCGCTCCTTGTGGACCCGCTGGTCCAGTAGGCCCAGTAGGTCCTTGCACAAAACAATATTGATAGTTTTGACAATAAGAACAAGTACTTTTATTTATATCTTGAAAGTTTTGACGCTTCACATTCTCATCTTCTTTCAAAATATTGTATGAAAAGAAAAAAATGATACATAATGAAGGTAACTATTTTCAAACAATATATTTTTAGTTTAGTAATAGTAATATGTTTGCTTACATTATAAAAAAACGACTCTTTTGTAAGTCGCTTTTTGCTATACTCAGAAATTTTCCGAGTTTCCTATCAATCTGGTGTGAGTGAAGAAGTTATTTACAACTTTTTTTACTTTTTTGTTTCCTATATAATTTGACTCTCATAGATTCTTCCTGAGATAAACAATCATTTTCGATAAATTCATCTGCAGGATGGGTTTTTACATAATCTTCAATAGGTAAATTATTTATTGCATCAATTCTTTGAAAATAAGGGTATATATTTTTATATTTTTTTTCATATTTTTTTTGTAATCCTTTAATAACGTCATGTTGTGAACGATGTAATAATTGGTTTCTAAACCATTTTTGCAATTCAATATATTTTTTATAATATTCCTCTGCTGTATATTCGGAAATAGGAAGATATAACGTTAAATATTCAGTTTCAAATTCTAAACATTCATCTTTATTAATGTTATACCATTCCATTGTTTCTAGATCCATATATGTTTTATAACTAGTAGCAGGATCTCTTTCATAGGTCATGTAATCATCATTTTGCTTCCCAGAATCATTTTTAATATAACTGCCCATAAAAATCATGATATGATTACTTTGTTCTCCAAATCCAGAAATTCCTTGATAAGCCCTCATAATCATTGTTTCTTCAGATGGACCTACATAATCATTATCAACTAATCCTAAAAGTTCAAAAAATCTTTTTACTTTTTCATCATTCGCTAATTCCAGTAATTCATTTTTATAAGATATTAATGTTTCCTTTTCTTTTTTTATTCTATTATATTCGACTTTTACTTCTCTTAATATAGATTCTTTCATAAAAAAAATAACCTCCCTAATGCCAATTATATCATAATATTTTGTTTATGACAAAATAATGAACCTCCCTAGATATTTTGAGAAATCTGTCAAAATAGACTATGGAGGTTATCTTTTTATATCAATATTCGAAAAAGTTTAAACAGATTCGTCAACGGTGCCCTAAAGAAGGAGTACAACAACTTTTGGGCAAAAGAAATAGTTAGGAATATATTCTATCTCTTGTACGTGTCCAAGCTTCAGATTCTTTTCTTTTAATTATTTTAAATTTTTTTATTAATCTTTTATTTGCATTACTGACTTGCTTTCCTATATTGTTAGTTGAAAATCTATAATTTGATTCAGGCAAATGAATTAAAAGGTATCTTGCATAAGATCTTAAGTAAAAATTATGGATACCTTCAATTTCGTTCATAATTTCATCTGAGTTTTCTAAAGTACATCTTTTAACAAAAGTATAACAAATTGCTTGTTCTTCTGGCGTTAATTTTAATTTTGCATATTTTTGTATATCAAAGTTAGGAATGTTATTTTTGATTTTATTGAATTTTTCATGTTGTTCCAAAGTAGTTTGCCCAATACTAAAATGTCTATTTTTAACATCAGGTTTATTTCCAATTGTTTCTTCAATAAATGAGTACAAATTATTTATATTATATAAAATAAATCTATCTTCAATCAACCTATCCTTATGCATCGCATTATTTAAATGAGAGGTAAAGCATTCAGGCATATATTCAATCCATTTTCTTAGACTTTCAACATCTGCTAAATCAATGGAATCTCCAGTACATATTGTTATCATAAAACCCTTCCTTTTTTCAAAAATAGCATATAATATTAGTATTTTTTTAAATACTCATTATATTTTTAACAAAACTATTTTTTACACATATATATATTAGCTTACCAATATACAAGTGTGTTTTCTAAATTGACAAATTTCAATTCAAAATATGATACTGATAGCATAAATTAAGGCATTTTAAATCAGTAACTTATATTTATATTTAATAGTTGTTGCTTATAATTATTTATATTAATGAATTCTTGATGATTATTTCTAATATCTCTTGTTGCATATTCTATATTATCAGTTTTAATATAAAATGTAAATTATTTTTTATTTCATCTTCTTATATTCATTGCAAGCATCTAAAAAACCAATAAAGATTTTTCTCATATTATCGTCTTTTTTGTATAAATTTTCAGGATGAAATTGTACTCCTAAATAAAATCTTTTAGTATTATCTTCTTCAGCCTCAATAATATTATCTAAAGAAGTTGCCGAAACTTGCAATGGTGAAGATAGTGTTTGTTGAATATGACGCGAATTTACCATAATTTTATCTTTACCAATAATTTGATATAATTTTGATTCTTTCTTAATCATAATGGGATGAACATACTCATCTTCACTTTGATGTGCTTGACTTTCCATTTTACCAACAGTACCTCCTACAGCTCTTATTAAAGCATGCTTTCCAGCACATATACCTAAAATTGGCATATCAATTTCATAACAATATTTTGCTATAAAACACTCATACTCATCTATATAAGCCCCACCTTGCAATATAATACCATCACATAAAGAAATTTGATCATAAAGATTATGCTTTTCCGTAGTTGTAAGATTATCAAACCATCTATTTTTAGCATAAACCTTTCCTTCATTTGGTGGAATAATACCAATAACAATACCACCATTATCAAATATAGCTTGTTCAACCTCATCATGAATAATAGTATCTAATCTTTTCATATCTTTCACATAATGTTTAGCTACAATGCCAACAACTGGTTTATTCATATAATCATTTCCTCCTATTAGTTATTATTTTCTTAACCTTTCAAATTCTTTAATCAGATATAATTTAAAAGTAGGATTTAATCAACTAGCAAATTGAAATGATATATCATGATGGCAAATGTTACTATGCTATATTTCCCACCTTTAGAATATATTCTTATGGCGTTTGTCCTGTCAATCCTCCTTTTGGAGCTTAAAGTAAATGATGAATATCCAACTTCATTATTTAATTGTTCTCATAATTCTATATTAGCAGGATTTTCAAGATTAGAATATTTTGATAAATCAGTTAATGATATATAATCGGTATTACCAATTCTTAAAATATCTATTTTATTGTCATTAACATTTATTTCTGTTTTAATTAAGCTGTTTTCATATTTTTACCTTTAATTACTAAAATCATTTTAGTATATTAAAACTCGAACCAATCAAATCATTTGAAAAGTCCGAGTTTAGTATCTATCTGGTGGGCTGTTAGGGATTCGAACCCTAGACCCACTGATTAAGAGTCAGTTGCTCTACCAACTGAGCTAACAGCCCATAACTGATATATTTATCAGTTCTTTTGTATTATAACATCTTTTCTTTCGTTATTCAAGTACATTTATAGAAATCAAAAAATATGGTAGGCTCCTTATAAATGTACTATGTTCTTTTGCTTTTTTTACATAAATTAAAATAGAATCAATTGATTAGAAAGAAGGGATTAGATGGAAAATATATCTTTAGGACAAATTGCTGCGATGATTACGTTTGTAAGTGCTTTTATAGGTGGAATAACAGGATTAATTGCTTTTTCAAAGTCCTTTATTTCGAAAATTTTAAAACCTATTAATCAAAAAATTGATGATTTGCAAGATATCTCATCAAAAGGTAGAAATAATATAGAACTTGAATTAATTAAAATGATTTTAGTCAATTTTATTAATGATATTGAACAAGGAATTGATAAATCACAAATTCAAAAACAAAATGCCTTTGAATTATATGATCGGTATCAATTATTGGGTGGCAACTCTTATATTCATGATCGCTGGCAAAAATTAAAAAAAGAAGGAAAAATATAAAAAGTATTGTCTCTTATGAATGTATTTTGTTAAAAAAGCTTCCTATTTAAAAATGGTAACTTTTTTTTCTTTGCATTTTTAGACAGTAGAAAGTTGGACAAAGAAAAAAGGAATATGTTATAGTAACAATAAAGAAGGTGCATAAAGTGGAAAAAAGAATAGGTCTTACATCAAAACAGGTTGAAGAAAGAAAGAAAAAAGGCCTCGTAAATTTTGATACAGCTTTAAAAACAAAATCTACCAAACAAATTATTCGAGAAAATGTAGTAACCCTTTTTAATATGATCAATATTGTTTTAGCTCTTGCAGTTTTACTAGTTGGTTCTTATAAAAATGTTACATTTATTGGTATTATTGTTGTCAATACTTTTATTAGCACTTTTCAAGAGCTTCGTTCTAAGAAGACAATTGATAAATTATCTGTCATTTCTAGTACAAAAGTTCATGTGATAAGAGATGGTAAAGAAGAAGAAATTGGAATAAATGACATTGTACTGGATGATGTAATCCATTTACGTCTTGGAAATCAAATTGTTACTGATGCGAAAATTCAAGAAGGAATCGTCGAAGTTGATGAGTCCTTTATTACAGGGGAAAGTGAACCATTATCTAAAAAGAAAGGAGATATACTCTTATCAGGTAGTTTTATTGTAAGTGGAGATTGTTATGCTACCGTTTTTCATGTAGGGTATGATAATTACACAGCAAAGATTGCAAGTGATACAAAATATATTAAGCCTATTTCCTCTGAAATTATGCGTTCTCTAAATAAAATTGTAAAGACGATTTCCTTTGCAATTGTTCCCATTGGTATTTTGTTTTTTTCAAGACAACTCTTTTTAGAAAATAATCATATTCAAAATGCTGTTGTCAATACAGTTGCTGCATTAATAGGGATGATTCCAGAAGGCCTTGTTCTTTTAACATCTACTGTGTTAGCGGTTTCAGTCATTCGTCTATCTAAACATAAAGTTTTAGTACAAGATCTTTATTGTATAGAAACTTTAGCAAGAGTTGATACCATCTGTCTTGATAAAACGGGTACGATTACAGAAGGAATTATGGAAGTTGCTGATTTGATTCCAACTCACGGAAATGAAAAAGCGGAAGTGAGTGAACTTCTTGGAAAAATGATGGCCGCAAGCGAAGATAACAATCCAACTTCCATTGCAATTCGAAATGCTTTTTTTGATAACCATGTTGACATGATTGATGAAATGATTCCTTTTTCTAGTGAAAAAAAATATTCTGGAATGATTATGAAAGATGGTACGACTTATTTATTAGGTGCTCCCGAATTTTTGCTCGAAAATCATGGAAAAAAATATGAAAAGGAACTTGCAAAATACGAAGAACAATATCGTGTGGTTGTTCTTGTTAAAACAGATAAAAAAAAGATCAAAGCAAAAGATACATTCCATGCGAAAGAAGCTCTTTGTTTTATCCTTTTGAGAGATAAAATACGAAAAGAGGCAAAAGATACACTGGCTTTTTTTAAAGAACAAGGTGTTACTGTCAAAATCATTTCAGGAGATAGTAAGGATACTGTTTTCAATATTGCTAAAAGAGCAGGAGTAGGTGAAAATTTAAAAGCCATTGATTTATCTACTTTAAAAACGGAAAGTGAGATAAAAAAAGCTGCTTTAGAATATGATGTTTTTGGTCGCGTTAAACCGGAACAAAAGCATACGTTGATAAAGGCATTAAAAATGGAAGGACACACCGTTGCCATGACAGGAGATGGTGTCAATGATTGTCTTGCCCTAAAAGAAGCGGATTGTTCTATTGCTATGGCATCTGGAAGTGATGCTGCAAGAAGTGTATCGCAATTAGTTCTTTTAGATTCGAATTTTGCATCAATGCCTCATGTTGTTGCAGAAGGTCGAAGAACAATTAATAATATTGAACGAAGTGCTTCATTATTTCTTGTCAAAACGGTTTATGCAACTATTCTAGCAGTATTATTCTTATTTATAGAATCTCCTTATCCGTTTATTCCAATTCAATTAACACTTGCTTCCATAGTAACCATTGGAATTCCATCTTTTGTTTTAGCATTAGAGCCAAATCATGATCTTGTAAGGGGACGTTTTTTAACGAATGTTTTAAAGAAAGCTGTTCCTCCAGCACTTGTCATTGTTATTAACATCCTATTGATTACATTTATTAGTACTATATTGGGACTTGAATATGAAAAAACTTCTACACTTTCATTAACCTTGACTGGATATACTTCATTTATTTTACTATATAATATTTGTCAACCATTTAATCGAATGCGTTTTGTATTGTTCTTATTGATGTTTTATAGCTTTTTGTATGGTATTTTCAATATGACTTCTGTTTTCTCTATTACACGTTTTGATTTGCCAATGATTGCCATTACCTTTGTGTTAATGTTTATTTCTCATCAACTTTATCAATTATTTAGCCAATTATTAACCATGTTATTAGAACAAAAGAATCACTTCCATTTCCACAAAAGTGTCAAATAAAAACTCACAAAATGATGTGAGTTTTTCATTTTTATGATGGCGGAGACAGAGGGATTTGAACCCTCGCAGCAGTTGCCCGCTCTACACCCTTAGCAGGGGCGCCTCTTCAGCCTCTTGAGTATGTCTCCAAATTGGCATTCGCAGTTATAATGATACAAGAAACTTTTATCATTGTCAAGTTTCATTTGGTTCACTAAAAAACTCCTCCACTCGAGAAGTTTACTTCAAAATGGTGACCAGTACGGAATTCGAATCCGTGAATGCTGCCGTGAAAGGGCAGTGTGTTAAGCCACTTCACCAACTGGCCAAAAAAAATGGCGCCTCAACTAGGACTTGAACCTAGGACCCCTTGATTAACAGTCAAGTGCTCTAACCAACTGAGCTATTGAGGCAAA
>CANQDI010000044.1 GCA_947591575.1 uncultured Bacilli bacterium
GTTCTAGCCCCTAAATATACTTAAGATAAAAGAAAAAATAATATCATTTCGTCACTTTATTATTTTTTTCGACAATTCTTTCCTTTTTCGACAAATACCGACAAAAAGGTTTCATATACTGGTAACAGAAAGAAGGAAGAATATGGATTATTTAGAAGTATTATTAGATAATTTAATTTATCTCTTATTTCCACTTACTATCTATTTGTTATATATTATTCATAAAAGAAATATTCATCGTGAAGAACATAGTATTTGCCTTGAGTTAGCTATGTTTTCAAGTCTTTATCTTATCTTAAGAAGAGGATATTTCTATGATGATTACACACTCTTAGTTTTATCAAATGTTCCCCTTTTAGTTAGTTATTTTAAGAAAAATACACTTTCTGCACTTTTGATGAGTTGTATTTTAGTATGGTACTTAACTTTTATTTTAGGATATCCCTTTTTTCTGATCTGTTTTGAGTATCTTTTATATTTTGTAATTTATTCTTACTTATTAAAGAAAAAACCTACTCCAGAATCTATTTTATCTGTTTTTATTCTTGTAAAAACATTTATCCTTTCTATTGAAACGTTTACAGTTATACAACCAACAGGTGATTTTTTTCAGACTATTTTCTATTTATTTATCATTTCAATGCTTCTTTATGGTATTTCGTATCTTGTTCTTTATACTTTAAAGAAAGGAGAAGAAATCATTGATTTAAATAATGTTATGTATCAATTAGAAAGAGAAAAGAAATTACGAAGTTCAATTTTTAAAATTACTCATGAAATTAAAAATCCAATTGCAGTATGTAAAGGGTATTTGGATATGATGGATATAAAAAATGAAAAGAAAATGAGAAAATATATTCCTATTGTCAAAGAAGAAATCAATAGAACTTTAACGATCATGGACGATTTTCTATCATATAGTAAACTCAAAATAGAAAAAGAAGAAGTGGATATGTACTTGTTAATAGAAGAGGTTATTCAAGCATTAACACCTTTATTTAAACAAAATCAAATTCATATTAAAACAAATCTACCAGATGACGAATTTTATTTAGAAGTTGATTATAATAGAATAAAACAAGTATTGGTAAATGTATTAAAAAATGCCATGGAAGCAAAAGATAAAGAGTTTATGGAGATTGAAATTAAAACAAGAGTAACAAAAGATATTTTTGAAATTCAAATTAAAGATAATGGAGAAGGAATGGAGGAAGAAACGATGAAAAAGATTGATGAAATGTTTTATACAACAAAACCAAAAGGAAGTGGATTAGGGGTTAGTCTTTCTAAAGAAATTATGCAACTACATGGAGGGGATTTATTTTACGAATCAAAATGGAAAAAAGGAACGAATGCGTTTTTAGTATTTCCCGTTGTGGAAAAATCTTAAAAAAATTAGGTATTTATAATGAGAAGAAAATATGGTAGGGTAAAATAAGAATAGACGAAAAAAGATGATGCTACCAACATGGTGAACACAAATAACCCATGGTCTGTTCGTAGTGGTCACTGGAACAATGGTGCAATAGCGGGTGCTTTCTATTTCAACAACAACAACGGTAACGCAAACAGTAACGGCTCGTTCCGCGTGGTTCTATCAGACTACAAAAGAAAAATGTGTTTTTGTAGAGTCTATTCTAATTAGAATAAAAGAAGGGATAGTAGGAAAAAGGAAATTTCTTCTTTTAGACACTTTGTGTCTTTTTCTTTGCCATAATTTCCAAAAAAAGGAAAAAAACAACCGTTTATAGCCATAAAAAAGAAAGGCTATTTTTTTTGATATCTTAAAAAGAAGAAGGGATAGTATGGAAGATTTAGAAAAGTTAGTTATTTACAAACAATATGTTGAAATGATTTATTATATGACCAATATTATTTTAAAATTTCCAGAAAAAGAAAATTTTTCTTTGGTACAAGATATTAAAAAAACGACATATGAAGGACTTAAAAATATTATTTATGCACAGAAGGAATATAATAAAAAAATACGAATTTCTTATTTAAATCAATTGGATGCAAATTTAAAAATATTAAAAGTACTCATTCGAGTTTCTCATAAAAAGAAATATATTACTTCTCAGAATTATCTAGCATGGAGTAAAAAAATTGCCAATCTTTCTAATTTAATGGCAGGATGGATACGTTCATGCCTCGTAGTCTAAAAGAAAAATTTGACGATCATCTTACATTTGATGCTTTACTTGCAGCACATAGAAGAGCAAGTAAAACAAAAAGAAATTCAAAAGAAGTATTAAACTTTGAAATTGATTTAGAAAGTAATTTGGCAAATCTTTACCGAAATTTAAAACATGGAACATATAAAATGGGAAAATATCGAGAATTTGTAATCAAAGAACCTAAAACGAGAATTATTCGCTCTCTTCCTTATATTGATCGCATTGTACATCAGTGGTATATTTATGAATTTATTAAGCCATATATTGTACCTAAATTTATTAAAGATACCTATGCTTGTATTGAAGGAAGAGGTACTCATCTTGCGATTGATACTCTTCAAAAATATATGAGAAAAATGAGGAAAAAGTATGGAAATTATTATATTGTAAAATGTGATATTAAAGGATTTTTTTATAATATTGACAAAGATACGCTTTATTGTATGTTAAAAAGAATGATTAGGGATCCTAAAATCTTGGCATTAACAAAAGTTTTTATTTATGAAGCGACTAGTGATCAGAAAGGACTTCCTATTGGAAACTATACATCTCAATATTTTGCAAATATTTATTTAAATGGTTTAGATCATTATTTAAAAGAAAAATTACAAATTAAATATTATGTGCGATATATGGATGATTTTATTAGTCTCGTAGAAACAGAGGAAGAAGCATCTATGCTCCTTGAAAAAATTAGAAACTATGTGGAAGAAAAACTTCTTATTGAATTGAATGAAAAAAGTGTTTATTTTTCAAATCAATTAGGAGTAGAATTTTGTGGATTTCACATTTATGAAGATTATCGAAAATTACGCCAGAGAAGTCGTAAAAAAATGAGTAAGAAAATTAGAAAATGGAATCAACTCTACCAAGCAGGAGTACTTAACATAAAGGAGGTAATTCCTTCATGGAATGCTTGGATTGCCCATAGCTCTCATGCTTCCTCTTATCACCTACAAGAGACATTTTATGAACGAATGCTTTTTAAAGAAGATATTCCTTTTAGAAATAAATGTGATGATATATAGTAATCTATTTTTATGGTGTGGTTAATATAAGAAAAGATAGAAAGCTATTTTCTTTCTAATAACCAAGTCTTTGATGTAGATTGTAATGAACAGTTTTACCTATTTTTTTCTTTGAAAAGAGACAAAATGTATGCTATAATACAGAACTAGGAAAGAGGTGGGAAAATGGCTCTCAAAGATGTAAAAGGGATTGGACCTCGAGCGCTTGCCTTGCTTTCTAAAATGGGAATTCATACACTAGAAGATTTAGTAACCCATTATCCTTTTCGTTATGATGTACTTGTCCGTGGTAACCTACAAGAAACAGAAGATGAAGGTCATATAATTATTGATGGAAAAGTCGAAAGTACTCCTGTCTTAATGCGCTTTAAAGCAGGACTTAATAAAATGAATTTTCGCTTAGTAACTACAAGTGGAGTAGTAGGTGTTTCTATTTTTAATCGTGCTTTTTTAAAAAATCAATTATTAGTAGGAACTGGTGTTACTGTCATTGGTAAATATGATAAAAAGAAAAATGTAATTACTGCATCTGAAATTAAAATGGAGACACTTTCTACTAAAGCAAAAATCGAACCAGTTTATCATTTGACCAATGGTCTTTCACAAAGACAAATGGCAACTTTTATCAATATGGCACTTTTAACACATGGAAAAGAAGTTCCAGATTATATTCCTACTTCTTTTATGGAAAAATACCATTTTGTTAATAAAAAAACAGCCTTGAATATTGTACATAATCCTCCAAGTGAGGAAAAATTAAAAGAGGCAACAATTCGTTTAAAATATGAAGAATTATTTGCCTTTATGTTCAAGATTAATTATTTAAGGCAAGAGAATAAGAAAAAAAATAGTGGTCTTATAAGAACAATTCCAAGAGAGAAATTGGCCTCTTTTATAGAATCTCTTCCATTTAAGTTAACAGAAGATCAAAATATAGCAATGCAAGAGATCTTATCAGATTTAGAAAGTGAAGGAAGAATGAATCGATTATTACAAGGGGATGTAGGTAGTGGAAAAACCATTCTTTCTTTCCTTGCGATGTATGCTAACACTTTGAGTGGATATCAAAGTGCTTTAATGGCTCCAACAGAGATTTTAGCAACACAACATTATAACAATATGAAAACTTTTTTTAAAGATATTCCACTTCATATTGAACTATTGACAGGATCTACTCCCAAAAAAGAAAAACAAGAAATTTATCAAGAATTAAAAGAAGGAAGTATAGATATTGTTATTGGAACTCATGCATTAATACAAGAGGAAGTAACCTATGCAAATTTAGGATTGGTTATTACTGATGAACAGCATCGTTTTGGTGTCAATCAACGTGCCAATTTAGAAAATAAAGGAAAGAAACCGGATACATTGTATATGAGTGCAACACCAATTCCAAGAACGTATGCATTAACAATTTATGGAGATATGGATGTTTCTACAATTAAAACAAGGCCAAATGGAAGAAAAGAAATTCAAACCATTTTAAAGAAAAATAATGAAATCAAAGATGTCCTTTCAATGATGTTGGAAGAACTAAAAAAGGGTCATCAAATCTATGTCATTGCGCCTTTAATTGAAGAAAGTGAAAATAGTGATTTAACAACGGTCTGTCATTTAAGAGATCAAATGCGTCTTGCTTTTGGAGCTCATTTCCAGATTGATATTATTCATGGAAAAATGAGAAGTGAAGCCAAAGAGTTAATTATGCAAGAGTTTCTTCAAAAGAAAATACAAATTTTAATTAGTACAACTGTGATAGAAGTGGGAATAGATGTTCCAAATGCTACCATGATGGTCATTTTTGATGCTAATCGTTTTGGACTTTCAACATTGCATCAATTAAGAGGAAGAGTAGGACGAAGTGATTTGGTATCTACTTGTATCTTAATCAGTGATAGTGACACCAAAAGACTCTCTATTATGGAATCTTGTAATGATGGATTTATCATCAGTGAAGAAGATTTTAAGTTAAGAGGGCATGGAGACTTATTTGGTACTAAGCAAAGTGGAGATATGACTTTTAAAATTGCTAATTTAAAACAAGATTATAAAATTTTATTGCAAGCAAAAAAAGATTCCAATGTTTACTTACAAAATAAAGAAAATCAAGATGATCCTCTAAAGCAAGATTTAATTGCCTCTATTCAAAATGGTTAGAGTTTTAGTTGTAATTGAAAATAAAAACGATGTATATGGTAAAAGTATACATTGTTTTTTCTTCTTATTTATTGAGGTGCGTAAAACTTGATACTTTCATTTTGCGGTCCTTTCTTATTATGTTATAATACTTTTATGAAAGTGAGATATCATAATATGAATTTTCAAAAAATACCTGGAACAAAATTGATGAAGCAAAATGAAGTTTTAAATAAGGAAAAGCCTGTTATTAGTATTATTACTCCATTTTATAATAGTGGAGCTACAATCAAACAAACATATTATTCTGTATTGAATCAAACTTATCCATTTTTTGAGTGGATTATTATCAATGATGGATCAAAAGAAGAAGAAACAAAAGTAATTGAGGAATTGGTAAAAACAGATCAAAGAATTAGGTATGTTAAACAGGAAAATAAAGGTCCTTCTGTCGCACGTGATTATGGAATATCACTAGCATCTCCTACAACAAAATATATTTTCTTTTTAGATAGCGATGATATTCTAAATCCTACGATGCTAGAGTGCCTTTACTGGACATTAGAAACGCATCCTGATGCATCCTTTGCTTATACATCTTTAGTCAATTTTGGTCAAAGAAATTTTTTGTGGGAAAAGTACTTAACTATTGAACACGAAAAAGAAGAAAATCTTATCAATATAGCAACCATGGTTAAAAAGGAAGATTTATTAGAAGTTGGATGCTTTGGTATCAAAGAAAAGTCAATGTATGAAGATTGGAATTTATGGTTAAAATTAATAAAAGCTCGAAAAAAACCGCTTCGTGTAAGTGCACCTTTATTTTGGTATAGAGAAAATCAGTCTGGTGAATTTACAAGGGCTCAAACCAATCATGAAAATGCAATGAAGTATGTAAAAGAAACTGCAAAGGATATTGAAAATGATCAAGTTGAAGTGATTCAATTTCCAAGATATGGAGATGACTATGCAACCTGTAAAACATACGATTTAGTCTTACCAGACTATAAAAAAGATAAGCGGAAAACGATATTATATATTTTTCCATGGATGGTTGTAGGTGGGGCTGAGTTCTTTAATTTAGAACTCATAAAAAGACTTCCTAAAGATAAATATCGTGCTATTATTTTGACAACAACACCTAATAGGAATCCTCTACGGCAAGAATTTGAGGATTATGGAGAAGTATATGATCTTTCATCTTTTTTAGATAGAATTGATTACCAAACTTTTATTGACTATATAATTTCATCTAGAAAGGTTGATTTAGTTTTTTTATCTAATACAGAATATGGATACTATGTAACGCCATACTTAAAAAGCAAATATCCAACGATTCCATTTATAGACTATGTTCATTCTGTCGATTTACGAGATACACGTGGTAGCTTTGGAAGATGTACTAAAGATATTGATCCTTACTTATATGGTACTTATTGTTGTAATCATTTTACAAAAAAACAATTACAAAAAAATTTTAATAAAGAAAAAGTTGAAACTGTATATATTGGAACTGATCCAGAAAGATTTAATATAAACAATTATGATAAAGAAGAACTACTAGAAAAGTATAATATTCCTAAAAATAAAAAGATTATCTCATTTATTGCTAGACTATCTGATGAAAAAAGACCTACTATGTTTATAGAGATTGCTAAAAGAATTCATTCCATTTGTCCAGATACCTATTTTATGATTGCTGGATCTGGACCATTAATGCCAAAGGTCAAAATGAAAATTGACAAACATTTTCAATTATTAGGAATGATTGATCATCCAGAAGAAATTTATGCCATCAGTGATCTTACCATTAATTGTTCTTCCTTAGAAGGATTAGCTCTTACCTCTTATGAATCCCTTTCTATGGGAGTTCCTGTTATTTCAACAGATGTTGGTGGACAAACTGAATTAATTGACGAATCTGTTGGAGATATTGTTCATTATCATCCAGATGCTACTAAAGAAATTTTTGAAAAAGAAATAGATGAGTATGTTGAAAAATCTATCAGAGTACTCAGCCATTTAGATAAAATAAAAAAGAATTGTCGAAAAAAGATAGTCAATCATTTTACGCTTAATCAAATGATTTTGAATATGGAAAAAATATTTGATGATGCCATTTCTAAAGAAAAAAATAGGAAAATGCCTGTAATCGATACAACTATTTATGAATTAGCATGTGAATCTTTTCATACATCCTATTCTAATTATACAAATGATTATTATGAAAGAAATTTAGGAGTGTATTTAACATCCACAACAAGCAAGTATCAAACTTTTTACCGACATATGCGAGAAAAGCTAGAAGTATTGAATGCTACCAATGAAGGAAAAGATGTTATCGAATTTCTTCGATCTTTTAAAAAAGTGGTAAAAGAACTTGTTTTCTGTTTGATCCGTCTTGTGAAAGCATCTGTGTCTAGTATAGTAATATTATATAAAGTAATAAAAAGAGTTTTAACAAAACCATTTAGAAATTGAAAAACTTAATGTGATTTATTTACTAAAAAAAGCGTAAAAAGTGAAGGCAGGAATTGACTTTTTATAAAATTTCATTTATGATCCTGAATTTATCAGTTTTATAAAGCCAAAATCTCCCAAACCCTTTGTTTATAAGGATTTGAGAGATTTTTAAATA
>CANQDI010000045.1 GCA_947591575.1 uncultured Bacilli bacterium
GATATTCCTCTATTTATCACGTAAAACTGCATGACATTCTTTGGTAACTGTTTGAATGATTTGATCAAATATTTTCATTACTTCTTCATCTCGTAACGTTTTTGACGTATCTTCAAATAGCAATGAAAAGGCAATGCTTTTTTCGTTTAAACCTATATTGTCTCCTTGATAAAGATCAAACACTTCAATATCCTTTAAAAGTCGTCCCCCTGTTTTTTGCATGACTTTCATTATCTCTTCACAAGGTACATTCTTATCTACGATAAAGGCCATATCTTTCGTAATCGTTGGAAATTTACTAATTTCTTTTGCTTTGATACCGCGAATGACTAATTGAGATAAGAATGTTAAATCTAATTCAAAAACATAAACTTCTTGTTTAGAAAGTTTTGGATGAACTTGACCTAAAACACCTACTTTTGTTCGTTCTATATAAATCGCAGCACATCTTCCAGGATGAAGATCTTTGATTTCTTCTTTTTGAAAATGATATCTTCCTTTTGTAATTCCTAATCTTTCAAAATAAGCTTCTACAAGTCCTTTTAGTGCATAGAAATCCGCCTTAATTTCTTCTTTTTCCCAAGTAGAATGAGTTAATTTTCCACTCATTAGGACACTTAATAATACTTTTTCTTGATATGTTTCTTTCTTATTGTAAACATTTGAAATTTCAAAAATGGAAACATCTTTCTGTTGACGATGCAAATGGTAATCGTATACTTCAAGCAAAGATGATAATAAACTTCTCCTTAAATATTTTCGATCTTCACTCATTGGATTTAAAAGTGTAATTTGTCCTTGCTCTTCGTCCACAAATTGCATCGATTTTTCTTCATCTAAAAGTGTATAGGTAATCACTTCTTGTAAACCACAAGCTTGCATAAAATCTCGTGTTTTCTTTGTAAATTCACGAAGAGGTGATCTTTTTCCTTTTCGCATTTCAAGGATAGGAAGCGTTCCTTTTATTTGATTAAATCCATGAATACGACCAATTTCTTCAATAATATCTTCTTTGATATTCACATCTAATCTTCTTGTAGGTACAAGAATAGTAAAACTATGATCCTTTTCAGTTACTTTAAATTGTAAACGAGTAAGTGCATCTATGACATCTTCTTTTTGAAGTTTCATCCCTAAAACAGCATTGATTTTTTCTAAAGAAATCACAATTTCTTTTTCTTGTTTATGAGTATGATCATGGACAAGCATACCACTTAAAACTTTGGCATCTGCATATTTTTCAAGAAGATGACAAGCTCGATACATGGCTTTTTCAGTTCTTGCAGGATCAATTCCTTTCTCATAACGATTACTTGCTTCACTTCGTAGAATTGTCTTAGAAGTCTTTCGTATTTTAACAGAATCAAAAATAGCAGATTCAATGACAATATTTTTCGTATTTTCTAAAATTTCTGTGTCAAACCCACCCATGACTCCAGCAAGAGCAACAGGTTCTTTTCCGTTAGTAATAACAATATCTTCTTTTCTTAATGTCCGCATTTTTCCATCTAATGTCTTTATTTCTTCATGATCTTTAGCAAGTCGCACAAGAATATGATGACCTAAGCGATCAGCATCAAAGAAATGAAGAGGTTGCCCGTACTCTAACATTACATAGTTAGAAATATCAACTACGTTATTAATAGGACGGATTCCACTTGCCATTAATCGTTCTTGTATAAACTTTGGACTCTCTTTGATAGTGACATCTATTACTTTTTTAGCAAGATAAATACTACAAGCGTCTGTTTCTACTTGAAGAGTCATTTCATCAGCTATATTTTGTTTTATTTCGTGAATAGTAATATCTGGAAGGGTTACTTCACGACCATAAATAGCACCTACTTCATAAGCCATGCCAAGAAGGCTTAAAAGATCAGCACGATTTGCTGTTAATTCAAAATCAATAACTTCATCATCATAATCCAAATAAGAAATTGCATCTTCACCTATTTGGGCATCTTCTTCTAAAACATGAATTCCTGTTTTGTCTTCTTCACTTTGATATTTTGATTCAATTCCTAATTCTCCTAAAGAACAAACCATTCCATTAGAAGGAACTCCGGCAAGCGTGGTCTTTTTTATCTCCATTCCACCAGGTAGAACAGCACCTACTTTTGCCACCATGACCTTTTGACCTGCCTTAATATTAGGAGCACCACAAACAATTGATAAAATTTCTTCCCCTACATCAATCTGACAAGCATGTAAATGGTCTGATGTTGCAATGTTTTCACAAGAAACAACTTTTCCTACCACCACATTGGTAGCAGAAGATATTTTTTGGATAGACTCATATTCATTTCCAACAGCAACCATCTTTTCAGCTACTTCTTGAAAATCCAAATCTTCTATTTTTACATATTCATTTAAAAATTTTTTACTTACTTTCATTCTGCCCCTCCTCTCTTTGGAAGTTTCTTAAAAAGCGCAAATCATTTGTATAAAAATTTCGAATATCAGAAATCCCATATTTTAACATAGCAATTCGCTCTGGACCAATACCAAAAGCAAATCCTGTATACTTATCAGGATCATATCCACATCCGCGTAATACATTTGGGTGAACCATTCCAGAACCTAATATTTCAATATAACCGGTTCCTTTACATAAACTACAACCGCTTCCGCCACATTGAAAGCAAGAAACATCCACTTCTAAAGAAGGTTCCGTAAATGGGAAATAAGAAGGACGAAAACGAATCGTTCTATCTTCCCCAAAAAGACGTTTGACAATTTCTTCTAATGTTCCTTTCAAGTGAGAAACACTGATATTTTCTCCTACTACTAGTCCTTCAATTTGAGTAAATTGATGAGAATGTGTTGCATCATCATCATCTCTACGATACGTCTTACCAGGACATATAATACGAATAGGTGTTTTTTCTATATTTTTATCCATTTCTCTTGCTTGCACTGGAGAAGTTTGGCTTCTTAAAAGAATTTCCTCATCTTCGATATAAAAACTATCTTGACTATCTCTTGCTGGATGTCCTTTTGGTAAGTTTAATTTTTCAAAATTGTATAAATCTTCTTCTACTTCAGGGCCTTCTACAACATCATATCCCATCGAAATAAATAAATCTTCTACTTCTTCAATAATTTTTGTAATAGGATGCAGACCTCCTGTTTGAAAAGAAACACCTGGAAGAGAAATATCAATGGCTTCTTTGGTAAGTTTTTCTTGTAATTTTTCCTCTTCTAATTTTTCCTGAGATTTTTGGAGCATTTTTTCTGCCTTCATACGAAGAGTATTTAACTGTTCCCCAAAAATTCTCCGTTCATCCTGAGATAAGTCTTTCATACAAGAAGACAAAAGACTAATTTTTCCTTTCTTTCCAAGATAGATATTTTTAAACGTTTGAATTTCTTCTTCTGTTTGTAAAGATACCTGTTCTATTTCTCTTAATAAATTACTTATTTCTTCTTTCTTCATAAAATCTCCCTTCTAAGTAACAAAAAAAACTTCATCATGTAAGGACGAAGTTTTCGTGGTACCACCTTATTTTGTAATTAAAATTACCTCTTTTTGATAACGCAATAAGACTTGCGCTTGTTTTTTTAACAAGAACTTAAAAGATGAATTCATCAGGATTTTAAACAGCGCCTTTCACCTTACACGCCTCTCTTGTGAATAAAATAATCTGATTACTACTTCTTTTTACAAACGTTTTATGAGCTTATTATATCACAAAAAGAGAAAATGTGCTCTATTTTATGATTTTTTGTGTCTTGTACTGGTAATTACTAAACGGTCAATAACTCTTGCTCTTTTTCTTTCAATTTATTTTCAATGATTTTATTGTACTCATTTACGAGTTCTTGCACATCGTTTTGGAGTCTTTTTTCATCATCTTCTGCATATTCTTCTCTTTCAATTTCTTTGTTTGCATCCTGTCGAATATTACGAATAGCAACCTTTGTGTCTTCGGCCATCGACTTTACTTGTTTTGTTAATTCTTTTCTTCTTTCTTCAGTAAGGGCTGGAATGACAATACGAATCGTTTCTCCGTCATTTCCAGGAGTATATCCTAAATTAGCTGCTAAAATAGCCTTTTCTATCTCACCAAGACAACTGCGATCAAATGGCTTTAAAAGTAACTGATTTGCTTCGGGTACAGAAATCGTTACCAATTGTTTCAAAGGCGTCATGGCACCATAATAGGATACCATAACACCATCTAAACTAGCAGGATTCGCACGCCCTGCTCTTACCGTCGTAAACTTTTTTTCTAAAGTCTCTACACTTTTTTTCATTTTTTCTTCTGCTTGTTTAATAATATTTTCGTTCATTTTTTTCTCCTTCGTTTTATTTTATTGTATTATAGGAAAAAAAATAAATCAACTTTTTTTAAAAGAACCTTAAATCGACAAAATAAGTGGTTTTCATTATGTAAAATATTTATATGCAAATTAAGCATAAGAAAGCATTTCTCCTAAAAAATCAGATAAACTTTAAGAAAGAAATGGAAGGTGAAAACATGGAAAGTATTAATTTTAGAGATAAAATGAAAGAACAAAGAAAAATGAAGGGGATGACCCAAGTTAAATTAGCTGAAAAATTGGGAATTGGACAAGACTTATATTCTCGCTACGAAAATGGAAAACTTAACTTTCCAGTTTCGCTCATCCCAGAAGTCTGTTATTATCTTGA
Organism: uncultured Bacilli bacterium; assembly: GCA_947591575.1. GTDB lineage: Bacteria > Bacillota_I > Bacilli_A > RF39 > UBA660 > CANQVB01. Next base: position 4,655 of record CANQDI010000045.1, read on the forward strand.
ATTAACTCCTAACGAACTTTTTGAATACGAAAGATATATCAAGTTATATCATGAAAAAAACGGAAAGAAGTAGTTGATAATCTACTTCTTTTTACTTGAGATAATCATCAATGGTCATAAGACGAGCATCGATTTCATCTAATGAAATTTGTTCTTTTTTAGGAATAGAGGTAGGCGTTTTTGCATCATCCTGTAATAATACTTCTAAAAAGGCGGCTTCTAATCCTTTCTTGTGAATCGTACTCCCTGTAGAATACCGATCCATAATAGGAAGTTCACTTACTTTGATATAGTCTATATCTATATTTTTAATACCCACTCTTTCACGAGAGTCAACAAGGAGAGTTTGAATAACATGGTAGGGATTTGTTTTTACTTCTCTTAGAATAAGAAGCCCTCTTCTTGCTCTAGATGTTTTTTCAAAATCAGATAGACGAATTCGTTTACCTGTTCCTTTATCTGTAAAAACAGCAAGCATTTTATTAGTATCTTTCTGGAAGTTATGACATGATACTACAAAATCATCTTTCAAGTTGATTCCTTTTACACCACTTGCTTTTACACCGACAATAGGAATTTCTTCTTTGGAAAACCAAAGGCCATAACCTCTAGAAGTACTTAGAAAAATTTCCTCTCCTTCGTCCTTTAATACAGAAACAAGAACATCATCATTTTTTAGTTTCATACAACAAATTGGTTTCGAATACCGTGTAAGTTTCATTTCTTTTAAAAGACTACGTTTCATCATCCCATTTCGACTAACAAAAATGAGCGCATCATTACAGTCAAAGTTAGTAACTTTTATTGCACCAATGACAGTTTCTTCTTCTTCCATTGGGACAAGATTGCTGACATGTTTTCCTAAATCCTTCCATTTTAAATCATAGATAGTATGGACAGGTATATAAAGATAATTTCCTTTCGATGTAAAGACAAGTAACACATCTTGAGTATTCATCTTTTCTAAGAACAGTAAATAATCCCCTTCTTTTAACGTCTGTTCTTCAGTAGCTTGATAACTTCTTAAACTACTTCGCTTAATATAGCCTTCTTTAGATAAAGAAACGATAACATCTTCTTTGGCAATCATTTCAGTTGTATCAATCTTAATTTCTTCAATTTCTTCATGAATTTCACTTTTTCGTGGAGAGGCATATTCTTTTTTTACTTTGCGAAGATCTTCAATCATTACTTTTTTAAGAATTTCTTCATTTTCTAAAATTGCCGTTAATCCTGCAATAATTTTTCGTAAGTTTTCTTGTTCTTCTTCCAATAATGTTACATCAGTATTGGTTAACTTATAAAGCTGTAACATCACAATGGCCTCTGCTTGAGCTTCTGTAAAATCGAATTCTTTTACTAAATTTTCCTTTGCATCCATTTTATTTTTAGAAGCACGAATCACTTGGATAACTTCATCTAAAATAGAAATACATTTTATTAATCCTTCTACAATATGAAGTCTCGTACTTGCATGAGACAAATCAAATTGACTTCTTCGCAAAACAACTTCTTTTTGATGTTTAATGAAAGCATCAAGGGAAGAAGCTAATCCTAATAATTTTGGACGTCTTCCTACAATCGCAATCATATTAAAATGATAACTAATTTGCAAATCCGTATTTTTGTAAAGATATCCTAAAATAAGATCACTTCTTGCATCTTTCTTTAGTTCAATAACAATTCGAATATCTTTTGCTGATTCATCTCGTACTTCCACAATTCCATCAATTTTTTTATCAATTCGAATATCATCAATTTTTTTTACAATTGTTGATTTATTTGCTTCATAGGGAATTTCTGTAATAACAATCATATTCTTCCCTTTTTCATTGACGATTTCTGCTTTGCTTTTGATAATAATTCGACCTCGTCCAGTCTTGTAGGCTTCTTGAATGCCATCGAGGCCCTCAATAATAGCTCCCGTTGGAAAATCTGGCCCTTTTACATATTTCATTAATGTTTCTAAACTACATTCTGGATATTCAATTCGATGAATAGTAGCATCAATAACTTCTCCTAAATTATGGGGAGGAATATTGGTTGCATATCCTGCTGAAATTCCAGTAGAACCATTGACAAGAAGGGCTGGAAATCTTGCAGGTAACACCGTTGGTTCTAAAAGTGAATCATCAAAATTAGGAGCAAATTCTACCGTATTTTTATCAATATCTCGTAGCATTTCACTGCTGATTTTAGAAAGGCGTGCTTCTGTATAACGATATGCCGCAGGACCATCCCCATCTATAGAACCATTATTTCCATGCATATCAATGTAAGGTTCTTTGATTTTCCAATCTTGACTCATCCGCACCATTGCATCATAAATAGAAGTATCACCATGTGGATGATAATTACCAATGACATCACCTACTGTTTTTGCACTTTTACGATAAGGCCTATCATAGGTATTTCGTTCTTTATTCATCGAATAGAGAATACGACGCTGTACAGGCTTTAAGCCATCTCTAGCATCTGGAATAGCACGATCTTGAATAATATATTTTGAATAAATGGCAAATCGTTCTCCCATGATATCTTCTAAGGAGTAATCATAGATCTTTTCCAAAATCGCTTGCGTTTGATTCTTCTTTGGCATCTTTTTCTATCTCCCTTCTAACTGATAATCATCTTCTAATGTAAATTCAACATTTTCATCAATCCATTCTTTTCTGGGAACAACATCATCGCCCATTAAGATACTAACTCGCTTTTCAGCCAGCAATGCATCATTAATATTGACTCGAATAAGTGTTCTGGATCCAGGTGCCATCGTTGTTTCAGCAAGCTGATCAGCATTCATTTCGCCAAGCCCTTTATACCGTTGTACTTCGCATTTTTTACCAGCCGTTTTTTCTTTCATTTCATCTACACTATACGCATATTCTATTTTTTTGCCATTTTGAATTTTAAAAAGTGGAGGAAGTGCCACATAAAGCCTTCCATCTTCTATTAGAGGGCGCATATATCGATAAAAAAAAGTAAGTAGTAAACACTGAATATGTCCCCCATCTTGATCTGCATCACTCATGATAATAACTTTATTATATTCTGCTTCTCCAATATCAAAATTAGGACCATATCCTGCACCAATCGTATTTATCATCGTATTAATTTCTTCATTTCTTAAAATATCATCAATTCTTGCACGCTCTGTATTAACAACTTTTCCACGCAGTGGTAAAATTGCTTGAAAACTACGATCTCGTCCCTGCTTTGCAGAACCTCCAGCAGAATCTCCTTCGACTAAAAAGAGTTCTTTGATGGTTTTATCTTTAGTTTGGGCAGGAGCAAGTTTTCCTGATAAAGA
>CANQDI010000046.1 GCA_947591575.1 uncultured Bacilli bacterium
AACACAACATTTTCTTTGTCTTGTAATTCCTTCACATATTTTTCTTCGCCTCTAAATTGATCTCTACGATGGATGACATAAACTTTTGATGCTACATTTGATAAATAAAGGGCATCTTCTAACGCTGTATTTCCTCCCCCATTTATGGCTACGATTTTATTTTTATAGAAATTTCCATCACAAGTAGCACAATAAGAAATTCCTTTTCCCACAAATTCTTGTTCACGATCTAGCTGTAGTTTTCTATTTTCAGCTCCTGTTGCTAAAATAACAGCTTTTGCCTTATATTGATTTTTATGAGTAACAACGGTTTTATCTTTTTCTACACGAAGAACTGTCTCAAAACGAATTTCTCCACCTAACTTTACGACTTGGTGATACAAGTTTGATGCAAATTCAAATCCAGAAATTTCTAAAATTCCAGGATAATTTTCAATCTTACTAGCATTGATAATTTGTCCACCATAACTTTTTGCTTCTAAAACCAAAATTTTCTTATTGGCTCGTAATGCATAAAGTGCACTCGTAAGTCCTGCAGGTCCTGCCCCTACTATAATAATATCGTACATAATCCCTCCTATTTCCTCCATTTAAAATATTTGTTCCATTTCATATAGATTCTCAATAAAAGTAGCATGAGATATTACTACTCCATCTTTATTACTACCATTTTTGTAAATACTACTTGATATCATTTTTTGACAAGTTGAATTCATCTTTATTTATCCTTTCTATCTATTTAATTAAAATGTATACAATTTATTAAAAAATGACAAGAGAAATTTAATAAAAACTTCAATTTGAAAGAACAAAAGTGATAGATTGCTTTTACAAAAAAGAATGCTTATAATTTTCTTTTCAATTCTTTATAATATCCTTTTCTACAGATGAATTTATCCGTTGTAGCCAGTACGCCAGGTAATAAAAATAATATTAGTACGACCGCAGCAAAAGTGCCTTGTGAAATCGTTTCACAAATTTTAGCAGCAATTGCTGATGCAAAATGAGCTACAACTAATGTAACAATGATTAATATTGATGAAGAACTAATAATTGTATGAATAGACTTATTATATGCATTAATAATAGAATCTTGAATTCCCATTGTTTGTCTAGATTCACGATAATAGGAAGTATAAACAATAGCATAATCTATGGTTGCTCCCATAAGAATGGCTTGAACAATCAATAAAGATATAAAATAGACAGAGCCACCTGTTAATGAAATAGCACTCATAGTAAGATAGACTGCTGTTTGTATGATGAATACTAACACAAGCGGAATGATTAAATCTTTAAAGGTAATCGCAACAACAATAAAGATAAAGAGCATCGTTAAGATTGTAATCTTATTTAATTCATCATTAAATGTTTGACTCATTTCAACGGCCATAGGAGAATTTCCCACTAGATAAATATCCTCTTTCTTTTCAAATTGATCTTTTACTTGATTGATAAACTGAAAGGTAGCTTCATCTTCAAAAGCATATTTGGTATTCAGTATAACTCTTGAGTAATGATCGGATACAAGTAATTTTTTTGACTTATCAATCATCTTTCTGGCATCCATCATGATAGTTCTTTCATCATCACTCATAAATTTATCAAACCGATAATCTGTTATAATCTCTTTATTTAAGTAATTGACAAATTCCTCGATGGTCATCTTCCATGATAAGTCGTATTCTTCATTACTTCCATAATACATGTATGCGACATCTAATAATGATTGTTGTATGTGATCACTTAAAATGCTTAATATTTCAAAAGTTTCTTTTGATGTATATTCTTTTTTTTCTATAGAATTTTCCATAATAGTAAGAATCGTCGTTAATTTTTCTCTTGTTTCATCATCAAAACTAGCAGCATATTCCTCATCATTCATGACATTTTTTACAATAAAATGAACATCATTATATAGAGAAATATCTTGATTAGACCGAAGGTATTTAAAGTCATATAAGCTAAATAATAAACACATCGTTTCATCATCAAGACCGAATAATGAACTAAGTTGAGAAGAAGAATATTCTTTTTGATAGATAGTAGCATCCATTACTTCTTTTACTAAAGATAACTCACTTATCGCTGATTTTGTTAATTTTCCTGCTAACAAGGAATGATCTTTGTAATCTAAGATCAAGTTGGCAAAATCCAAAGGAGTAAGTGCTGTTTTTTGATGATTGTAATCATATACACCAAATATTTTATGAACTTCTAGAACGTCTATCCCTATTATTTGACTGATTTCTTGCTCATTATAAAGTGTATTTGTATGATGAACAATTTGATATGATAATGTTAAATCATCTGTTTTACCACTTAAAAATGGCGCTAATAACGGATCTGATTGATTTTCATTGAGAAAAGAAATAAGTTCTTGAATAGATATTGTAACATCTTCTAAATCAGGATGATCATGGTAGCCATAAACAACACTGATCATACTTTTGCTTATATTTGAACTTCCTGTTGCTAAAGCAGAGAATAATGTATTCACAGAATACTTTGTAGTAACGTTTGCCATCACATATTGAGCAACTTTTAATTCTGATATGACATCGTTACTTATTTGAGATGATATTGTTTCATCAGATGATATGATTTCCAATAACTTATCTACAAATGCCTGAGGGGTCATATTACTATCCATATAAGTATCTACTATTTCCTGTACTTGTGGATCAATATCAAATCTTTGATATAGAGTACTTTTTGGTAATGATATATTATAAAACTTTGTTAAAGTTGGAATATTGGTTAAAAGTTTTTGAACTGATGGATCTGTAAAGTAAGATTGATAAGCAGGATTTTTTGCAAGTTCTCTAAAAGAAGTAGCAAAGTCATATAAAGTTAATGAAGTTTCCGAATAAAATCCTTGATAGTAATAATATAAAAGCGATACTATATCATCATCTAACTGAAATCCTAATGTAGAAAGATTTTGTTGCATCGTAGTCTGATCTAGTGGGGCACTCACCGTAGCATAATCACTTAATTTTTGTAAAATACCTAATAATTGAATTGTATTTGAGTCAAAATGAGCCTCATCAGACATTTCTAATGCTATTGTAGCAAAGTCATGTAATGTCATTGTCGTACTACTTTCAATAGTTGTTCTATAAAATAAGAATATTTGTTGGATCAGATTTTCATCTATTCCAAAAATTTGAGATAACTCACTTGCAGTCATTTTCTTATTGATAGTAGAAATATCTGTAAAATTTTGTAGTTGTTTTAATTTTGAAATGGTTGCTTGATCTAAACGATATGAATATTTGGAATCTGTTACGATATCCTGCAACATAAAATGAACGAATTCTTTAATGGTCATCGTCGTATTGACATGTTTACTATGATAGTAAACAAGAATATTTTCAGCCTCTTCTTCAGTCATTCCTAAAATATTCGCAATTTCTTTCGGTGTTCTTTCCTGATTCATTAAAATAGATGAAGTAAAGTTTTCTAGTAAGTTTAAACGATCTCTTGTGTCTTGATCTATATATCCATTCAATTGATCATTGGTATTAATATTTGATTTTATAAAAGAGATAAATTCTTCTAATGTCATTTTATTATCTTCATTTGGATGATAGTAATGATAGTAAATCGTCTTTATTAAATTGTCATCTACTGTTACATTTTGTCCTAAATCTTTCAATTTATTATTTAACTCGTCATATGCTAATTTCTCATTAATAGTATTAGAATAGCATAATACTTGATCAATTTTTTGATCTTTCTCTAGACTTTTACAAAGATGAGAAATGATTTCCTCATATTGATTGTTATATACAATAGCCATTTGATTCGTCGCTGGAAAAATGGCTCCTACCTTATCTTGCTCAGAATCGGTATATAAAATGTGAATGTTTCCCTTTAATAAAGAAGAACCAATCAGTAATACAACAATAAAAATTGCTTGAATCAATCTCGTTTTATAGATCAATTTACCTAATTTAGTTAAATTAAATGTAGGCGATTTTTTCTTTGTAATAGCAATTAAATGATCAAAGATTAAAAGTAAGGCAGGTAAACAGAAAAAAATACTTGCTAAACTGAATAATACTCCCTTGGCAAGAACAAATCCTAAATCTTTACCAATAGTAAAGCTCATAAATACAAGCGCAATGAGTCCCACAATTGTGGTAACAGAACTACTTGATATGGCCTTAAAAGATTGATATAATGCCTCTTTCATCGCTTCTATTTTATTAGGATTCTTTTCCTTCTCTTGTTTGTAGCGATTTGATAACATAATAGAGTAATCCATCGATAATGCTAGTTGTAAAATCGCCACAATCGAATTTGTGATGGATGAAATACTATCAAACATAATATTGGTACCCTTATTAATAAAAACAGCAATGCCAATAGCTATTAAATACAACCATGGTTCTACATAAGAGTCACTTAATATAATTAATATAATCATAGCAAAGGAAATGGCAATCACAACAATCCATTCTTGTAAAATAGGTTTGTTTTCTTCATAAATTGATCCACTCATAAAAGCTGACTTAAAATGATCAAGAACATAGTGATAAACATTTGTAGCTGTTTTTGAATGATCATAATCATCTACATGTAAAACATATAAAGTATAATGATCTTTATTATATTCATCTGTATTTTGATAATCAACGGAGCTTACCCCTTCAATATTTTGTAATTTTTTTAAAATATCTTTTTTTTCACTATTAGAAAGACCTTTAAACATAACATTCAATATAGAAGAATCTTGTTCAATAAATTCATTTTCCATGATGTTTTTACCTATTTTTGTTTCAGAATTTACTGGTAGATATTTCATAATATCTTCATTAATACTAACCTTTGTTGATAAAAACAAGCCTAATCCAGCTAAAATAATAAATAAAACTAAAAAGAAATATCTTCCTTTCACTATAAAATCTGTTATTTTTTTCATCTTTTTCCATCCTTTCAAAGCGAACATGCTATACTATAGCACCATCTATTTTGTTCGTAAATATCAAAAATATTGTTTGTGTCAAAATTTTTACATTTTCTTGCATTTTATCAAAATAATGATATAATAGATTATCATCATTTAGAGGAGGACGACTATATGAAAGTAAAAGGTGTAAATGCATCTTCTAGAAAAACCAAAGAAAAAATTAGACATGCATTTGCTGAACTTCTTTCTGAGAAGAAAAGTTTGAACAAATTGACGGTAACAGATTTAGTACTGAAGGCAGACATCACAAGAAGTGCCTTCTATACACATTATGATAATCTTTATGAAATTGCTAAAGATTTTCAAGAAGAAACGCTTTCTGTTTTTGTTGAAAATATGAAAAAACTACAATCATTTGAAGATATGAATCTTTATTTTGATGAAATAAAAAATTATTTAGAAGAAAACGAAGAAATTTATACAATGATTTTGTCAAGTAAAGATCCCCTTCTTTTTATAGAGTCTTTTAGCAAAGTTATTTCAAAAAATTTATATGATGTACTAAAATACAAAAATATTGAAAATTTAGAATTTCATATTCCATTTTTTGTAGATGGATGCATGCATTTAATTATAAGGCATTATCGAAAAGAGATTCCCTATTCTCTTGATGATATTATCCATTATATGAAGTATATGTTTAAGCGTTTATTTTTAAATATCAGGTAATATCCATTTTTAATCTTTCTTCTATTTTTACTAACAAAAGAGGGAAAATTTTATAAGATTAATTTTTAAAAACCATAAGTGTTACCATAATAAAAATGGCTAATATAAAAAAGATTATCTATTTTATTTGATCATCTTCTCATACCAATTGGAGTTTGAATGATATATTTTTTCGGTCGCTTGTTTCAAATTGGGATATAGCATTTACTTCCAGTAAAATCATAGGAACTGTTAAATTAATACAGTTGGATGCTCAAAGTGAACTATGATCTTTTCTATATTTAATAACCATTTTAATAGTGCTTATGATTCAATAAAAAATCATACCTGTTAATCTTAACTTCTTATCGTCACTTATTATTTACCATTATTTTTATTACTTATAAAAAGTTTTCTCTACTATATCATTAACTAATATTACTTTTTTTTGATAAATGAGCTTGTTAGAAAGTTTCTTTAAAAATTCTTTTTATTCATTGTCACCACCATATATTTGACCTTTCTTTTCAAGTCCTAATAATCTTCCGTATTCAAATATATATGATAGACTAAATAAGAAGAGTATTTCTACCAAATCATAAATTTCAAACTCTACATTTAAATCTGTTTTTAATAACAATTCAAACATACCACCACCAATATTACTCATTATGATGATTATAATCATTTTCCAAGCAATCTTTTTTATTAAACTAACATTTTCTAAAGTAAATGGTGTTTCTCCTTTATTGATATTATCAAATAACGTTTCTAAATGTTTAAATATGATAGATGTCAAAATAATGATTACTAAAAGAACAACAAAACCTGTTTCAATATAACTAATTATTTTTGCTTTACTATTATTTTCAAATATAGGTATTACTTTTGTATTTAGAAATTCTTTATCGGCATCTGCTAAAACGATTTTTCCAACTTTTAAGACTACTTTGCCGTTTTTTTCGGAAAGATTGATATTATAATCTTTCAAATTTAAAGTTAAATGATGATCTTTTATTACAACTTTATCAATTAAATAAGGCGCAGCAATTAAAATAAAACAAAGAAAAGGAATTGCAATATAACAAAAAATTCTTCCTATTTTAGATATTACAGAAATGATTTTACTTAAAAATTTCATTTTCTTTTGTTCTTCTTTGTTTAAACTTACAACTTTCGTTTTTACCTCATCTCCAAGTGAATCAATATCCATAATGCTATCATTTACTAAATCATTGATTTTACAACGAAAAATTTTACATAGTTCTAGTAAATTATTCATTGTTGGATAAGCATCTCCCGTTTCCCATTTACTTACAGATTGTCTAGAAACTCTCACTTTTTCGGCTAAATCTTCTTGTGATAGTTTTTTCAAAATTCTTATTTTTTTTAAATTATCTCCAAATTTCATTTAAAGTATCTCCTTTTCATAACCGATTATATATGAGAAAATCATTTTAAACTATCAACTTTTAGTTGCATTTAGATTTTTATCATAAAAAAACTAGATACACAATCTAGTAATAATCATTATTGGTAGCGAGAGGGGGAGTCGAACCCTCGACCTTTCGGGTATGAACCGAGCGCTCTAGCCAACTGAGCTATCTCGCCATGTAAGACAATTAGAATTATAACAAATGTTTTTCCCTTTGACAAGCTATTTTCGTAATATTTTTACTTTGTGTTCATTTCTAATTGATATAC
>CANQDI010000047.1 GCA_947591575.1 uncultured Bacilli bacterium
ACTAAATTTGCTAATTTTTTTTCATGACACTAAATTTGCTAATTTTTTTTCATGACATATCATAACCAAGAAAGTGACAAAAGAATATACTATTTTAAAGGATGATTCATATGAAATCTTTTTTAGAACAAATAGATCCTTACACATTTTTAGGAAGTGCAGTTATCGTTGGCATCCTCTTAGCGAATGATTTAAAGGAAGAAGAACAAAATAGCATTGGAAATTGGTTACAACTAGCTGGTCTTACCATTCAAACTTATGCATCTCAAGTGTCAGTCGCTGATACAAATACGAAAAAGGAAAAAAGAGTCCACTTAGAAACCATTCAAAAAAGTTTAGAAAAAATGCAAAAAGAACTAGAAAAAATACAAAAAAAAGAAGCCTAATTTATGAATTTACTTTTTTGGCTCTTTTAACAACTACCATCCTGAACACATGCATTTAATTCTTTTTCAATTTGTGCTGTAAAGTCATCTGTTGATTTTTTTTGAAAAGAAAGGATAGATACATATAAAAATAAAATAAGTGTTGCCATTATAATCATTCCATATAAAATTGTTGAAATTGCAAAACCCTTATTATTCATAATTCACCTTCTTCATTATAACACTTTTTCTTATCTTTTTTGTAAAATTTCAATATACTTATCCCCATATTTTTTTTGTTTTAAACTCAGATAATATGTATGATCAAAAAGAATTTTATCTAATGAATCACTTTCACATACGACCATTCCTTTTTCCTCTAAAAGATCATTCTTTTGAAGAATAGAAAGAACTATTTCAATATAATTTGATTGATAAGGAGGATCTAAAAAGACGATATGATATTTTTTATGAAAAGGATTCTTTTTTAAAAAGGGTTGAAAATCCATACAATAAACTTCTTGGTGCAGTTTTAATTTCTTTAAGTTTTTTTGAATCGTAGAAAAGGAATCTTTATCGAAATCAACAAAACAAACTTCCTTTGCCCCCATTGAAAGGGCTTCAATTCCAAGATTACCACTACCAGCGAATAAATCAAGACAAATAGATTCATCAAGATATGGTTGTAGTATTGCAAATAAACTTTCTTTGACGCGTTCCATGGTAGGACGTGTTCCCTTTAAACGAAATCCCTCTATTGTATATCCTTTATATTTTCCTTGGATAATTCGCATGAATGTCCTCCTTTTATCTTTTTAAATCGTAAATTGATAGCCCAAATTAAAATAGATAATTCCATACTTTTTTCATGATACTGTTGATATAGCTGATTTTTTAAAATGGTTTCTTTGAAAGAAGAATTTCCTTGATGATACTTTTCTATCATAGAAAGAAGCTTTTTGTCATTGATCACATTCTCTTTAGCATGAAGATACTCATCTACTATATGAGAATTTTCTATCATTTGTAATAATTTATCTATTTCGTAATTAATTTGTTCCATAATTCACCTTCATTATTATAACACTATTTCTTATCAAAAAAAAAGATGTCTAATGAATGACATCCATAAAAGTTCTTATCATTTGTAAACTTTGAGAAATATTTTCCATCTTATCTTGCATTCTTACTTTATAGTGTTCTTTCATTTCTTTCTCAAAAAGTGGAAAGACATCTCCTCCACGATGTAAATATTTATACCAATATGAATTTTCTCTTAAATATTGAAACAGCATAGGATTTCTTAAAAGGCGTTGTTGTAAATCAACTTGCATTAATCCTCATAATATTTATAAATAGGTCTTTCTTCATAAGATTTAGGCGTTTCTTCTTTATTGAATCCTAAATCTTGAATTAAACTAATTGCCTTTTGCAAGCCTATAACACCTTTCTGTACAGTATCTAAATCAATACTTTTAATCATTTCTGAAAATTCATGCCAATTCATTTTTCCTGTTGTGGACCTTGTTTCTTGTCCTAATGATTGTGTTTTTAAAATAGGAATATCTTCTCCATATAAGTCATAAGCCTCGTAGAGTTCTTGCCAGGAAAATTCGTTTTGATGAACTCTTTGTACCAAATCGGGATGATTCTTTACAAATGACTTGAAAGTTTCTTTTGACAATGACATCACCTATTGTTATCTATGATAAAGAAGGAAAAAATAGAACTTTTTTCTATATTTGTTGTGATAAGTAGCCTTCTTTATCCATCAAATTTCGGTGCCAATGTAAGATGAATTTCCATTCCTTTTGTAATAGGACTTCCTTCTGGAAGAGACTGTGCTGTCACATACCCTGTTCCTTCTGTAGTGACTGTTATTCCTAAAAGTTCTAATACACTCGTTGCTAATTTGTTCGAGTAACCCACCAAATTAGGAAGAAGAAGAGGAGAATCATTTGTAATTAAAAATACTTGATCATTTTCGTAGACTGTTTTATCTTGTGGAGGATATTGAGCTAATACTTTACTGCCATTTCCAATGACATTCACTTGAAGTCCTTGATTTGTTAATTCATTTCGAGCACTTTCCGTAGAACGATTTAAAAAAGATTTCATTGAATATGTTTTTAAAGTAGGAATAGAATCTTCTGTTTTATATCCATAATATTTACTTAAATTGACAACAACATCTTTAACCGCTTTCCATATAGCATTTTGGTATCCTCCCGTTGGTCTTTTTACAGAAGCATAAATAATGACTTTAGGATCATCTTTTGGATAAATACCTGCAAAAGAGGAAATGATGTCTTCATCTCTTGTTAAATATCCACTACCATCTTCAGAAGCAATTTGTGCTGTTCCTGTTTTCCCGATTAAATTATAACCATCTAATCGATAGTAAACACCTGTATTTCCATCTTCATTAACCGTTTTCCACATCAAATCTTTGATTTTTTCAATGGTCGTGGTAGATGCTATTTTTTCAATTTCTGTTCTTTTTCCTTCATATATAACTTCTTTTGTATCAGGATCGATAATTTTACTAACGATATAAGGTTTTAAAAGCATTCCATCATTAGCAATCGAAGTAAGTGCTTGAATATTTTGAATAGGAGTTGTTAAAATACCTTGTCCAAATCCTGCATTTAAAATTTCTGTCTCATATTGAAAATCTAATTTTCCTTTACTTTCATTAGGAAGTGTTATTCCTGTTTTTTGCCCAAACCCTAGTTTTTTAAAAAACTGCCTTAACATATCTTTATTCATATGTCTTGTTATTAAATTACAAATGGCAACATTACTGGACATTTGAAATCCTTTATCAAAAGTAATCGTTCCCCAACCATGACCATTCCAGTCTCCAATCTTCGTACCATCTTGCGCAGTATATGTTCCTGATAAATAAGTCTCATCCCCATTATAAACTCCATTTTCCATAGCAGCCATATAGGTATAAATTTTCATCGTGCTTCCTGGTTCATAAGCAACAGCTGTATTAGGATCTAAATAGCTTGTCATATTTCGAAGATTTGGATCAAATGATGGATAACTTCCAGAAGCTAAAATCGCTCCTGTTTTGGCATCTGCAATCATCATAGTAAACCATTCATACCCAAAATTTTCCATAGCTGATTTCAATGCTTGCTCTACAAATAATTGAACACTACTATTAATCGTCAAGTAAATATCTTTTCCATCCACGGCTTCAATCCGTTCTTCTTTAGTTCCTGCAATTTGATATCCCCTTAAATCTTTTTGATAGGTTAAAGAGCCATCTTCTCCAGATAAAGTTTTATCATAATAAGATTCAAGCCCTAATTCTCCTTTGATCGTAACTACTTCTTTCGTATCTTCTGTAGTAACCTCTTCTTTTGCATATCCTAACGTATAGGATAAAAATTCGCCTTTGGGATAATATCGCTTAAAACTTTCAATAAAATCGATACCTGGTAAATTTAAAGCTTCTATTTTCTCTTTCGTTAATTCAGTAAGACCTTTCCCCGCAGCACCAAACTCTGTTTGGTAAACATTTTTTTTATTTAAAAAACGCAGAATTTCAGCTTCACCAATAGATAAAACTTCAGAAAGAGCTTTCGCTGTTTTTTCTTTATCTACAACATGTTGTGGCTTTTTAGGATCTGTCGTTCTTGATTCATCAAGATAAGCAATTAATTTATAAGAAGAAACATTTTCGGCAAGAGCTTCACCATCACTTGAATAAATTGTTCCACGAGAAGCCTTAATCGTTTCAGTTCGCATGGTACGATTCGAAGCAAGTGCCTGTAAATTGATTCCATCAATTTCTTTCGATAAAGAAAGTTGTAAAAGCCTAGTAGCCATGATTCCAAATAAAAAAAGAGCCACAACAACAAAAAGAACATTTATCTTAATATTGTTTGGTCTTTTCTTTTTCACACAATCACGTCCTAATCCTCTACCGTTTTAATATTATCATTATTATAACTCAACCCTTCATTCTTCGCAACTTCTTCGATTTTATCAAGACTAGCTAATTCATTGATTTTCATAGAAAGACTTTGATTGGTTTTTGTTTGAGTTGCAATTTCCTTTTTCACTTTTTCTACCTCAAAATTAATTTGAGAAAGAGTTGCTTTTGAAAAAACAATTGAAATTGGCAAAGAAACAGTTAAAACAATTGCAAATGTATATAGCAATTTTTCAAATTTTCCTAATTTAATCCTTTTCTTTACCTTTCTCATATTTTTCCTCCTATTTTATTTTTTCAATTACACGTAAAGTAGCACTTCTACTTCTTCTATTTTTCTCTAATTCTAACCGACTAGCTTTGATTCCTTTTTCTGTAATCAATCGAAAGGAAGGCTGATATTGTTCTGGGATTTCTGGAAGGCCCTTTACTTTTTCATCTATTTTTGTAAGTTCTTTAAATTTCTTTTTTACTATGCGGTCTTCCAAGGAATGAAAGGTAATAACAACAACTCTACCATGGACACTCACAAGTTCTAAAGCATCATCTAAAGCTTGTTTTAATACTTCTAATTCATGATTTACTTCAATCCGAATGGCTTGAAAAATTTGTCTTGCTGGATGTTTTTTAAGCCGTTCTTTCATAGGAACTGCACTTTTAATCACATTTACTAATTCTAAGGTAGTAGAAATTGCTTTGTTTTTTCTTTCTAATACTATTTTTTTAGCAATCGAACGTGCAAATTTACTTTCACCATATTCTCGAAAAATACGAGCTAACTCTTCCTCTTGATAAGTATTGACAACTTCTTTCGCACTAAGTTTTTGTCTTCGATCCATTCGCATATCAAGTGGTGCATTTGTATGATAACTAAAACCTCTATCATCCTCATCTAATTGCGGACTCGATACACCAAGATCAAATAGGAACCCATCAATATGATTCACATTTCTTTTTTTCATTTCTTCTTTCATCGAGACAAAGTTTTTATCGATAATTAGGAAATGATCTCCAATTGTACTTAATTTTTTCTTACTATAAGAAATGGCTTCTTCATCTTGATCAAAGGCGAATAAAAAACCCCTTTTTATTCTTTTTAAGATTTCACTACTATGTCCTGCAAAACCTAGTGTCATATCAACAATTACGCTATCTTCTCGTATTAAAAGGTTTTGAATGGCTTCTTCTAGTAAAACACTTTGGTGCATGTTTTTTCACCATCTTTCTTCACTTTCAGCGAAAAGATCTTCTGCGATAGAAGACATATTTTCCTGTTCATTACGGAAGAACTCATTCCAATTTTCCTCATCCCACACTTCCAGACGCTCGCCTGCGCCAATAATGACACAGTTTTTTGAGAGAGATGCATATTTTGCGAGCGGTTCTGGAACGAGGATACGGCCTTGTTTATCAAGTTCTACTTCTAAAGCACCAGATAAAAAGAAACGGACAAAACTTCGAGCATTTTTTTTGGTAAATGGAAGACTATTTAATTTAAGAGTAATTGTTTCAAAAGCTTCTTTTGGATAGATATAAATACAATTTTCTATTCCACGAGTAACAATAAACGAATTTCCTAAAACTTCACGAAATTTAGCTGGAATAATCATTCTACTTTTACTATCGATGGAATGATGAAATTCTCCCATTAACATAAAAATCCCCCACTTTTTCCCACAATTATCCACTGCTTAAATTGATTTTACTATAAAAATGAAAAAATGTAAATAAAAATGAAAAAAAAAGAACTGTTCTCTGTCAATTACAGATTACATTCCTCTAATGAAAACTTTTTAAACAATTTAATTGTATAGTTTCGCTTAATTCATAGTATCATTTACCATTTTAATCTTTTATAAAACTTCATTAAGGGGCTAAAACCACGCGGAACGATTCGCCACTGCTTGCAAGGCCACTGACACTGTCAAAATAGAAAGCACCCGCTACCGCACCACTGACCCAACTACCACCACGGAGGATCCAAGGATTCACAATGTACACCATGATGGAATAATCACTATACCATCCAGCTACTTCATTTAATGCATGCCCCTTACATGGCTCTCCATTACATGCTGTATTCATATCGTTGGTTGTATATAAATCATAATATTTACTATCAGGCCAATCCCTTCCTGTATATGTTTCATTATCTCCTGTCTTTCCTGTGTATCCTGAGTTACTATCTAACGAATTGCCTGAATATCCATTATAGTTTCCCATCATGTACTCCCAGGCTCCTCCATTAATATCATAAACTCCATAAATAGTCCCTGTACTTGATGCCCCTCTTCCTTCTAATCCATCGTTATATTGATGAGCACAAGTAGAACTTTCAGATGCGGTTGGAAGTCCACTAGAGCATCCTGTCTTATAGGCAGTGTAGTTATTCATATAGACTTCTTTATTTGCTCCTTGATAATCATCATTTCCATACTTTCCATATTTGCTTTGGGTTAAGTATGATATTAATGCCCATTCACTGTTCTTCATCGCATGACTATCATAGGTATTATCAAATCCATATATGTTCCCTTCTGACACCATCCCTCTTGCTACTAAATCTAATGTGGATACTCTAATATTCCTCCACGAAGTAATATTAGGTTTGATGGCTACTAGATTACTGTTTTCTACATCTCCTGGATTACTATTATCAATTGCTCCTGTCTCAAACTTCCCTACCCATATCCCGGGTAACTCTTCACTTCCAAATGTAAATCCGGGTGGGGTATACCATCCACTTGGCCTTTCTCCTGTATACTTTGCGCTCCCTTCGTCTTTCTCATTTGTTCCTATAAATTTGACATCAATCTCTCCTGGTAGTGTTGCACTTTCTCCACCTTT
>CANQDI010000048.1 GCA_947591575.1 uncultured Bacilli bacterium
TTTATTCAAAAATTGTTGACAAATAGAATATTTTTGCATATATTATTAACAGTGATGAAAAGGAAAGCGATGAAATATCCACCTGATTGCAAGTAGCAGTAGGTAAAAAGCCAAAAGAGTTTTTATGAATGGTTTTAAGTGGATATTACGTTGTAATATCCATTTTCATTTGTTTTGGAGGTGTTTTGTATCGCAAATAATAAGGGAAACTTATTAATTAATGAGCAGATTAGAGTAAATGAGGTATTAGTAATTGGACCGAATGGAGAACAGGTTGGAATTAAGTCAATTGAAGATGCTAGAACTTTAGCTTCTTATGCAGCTTTAGATCTTGTTTTAATTAATCCAAATGGCAATCCACCAGTTTGTAAAGTAATGGATTATAACAAATATCGTTATGAGAAAAATAAGAAAGAAAAAGAAGCTTTGAAAAGGCAAAGAGCAAATCAACAGGAATTAAAGGAGTTTCGCTTATCTCCAGTTATTGATGTAGGAGATTTTGAAACCAAATTAAAAAATGCTTCAAAGTACTTACAAAAGGGTGACAAAGTAAAATTAACTATTCGTTTTAAAGGAAGACAAATGGCTCATACTGAACTTGGACGAGAAGTCTTAGAAAAATTTGCTGCTCGTTGTTTAGCATTTTCTGAAGTACAAGACAAGCCAAAGCTAGACGGAAGAGTAATGACAATGCTCTTAGTACCAAAAAAAGAAAAATAGAAGGAGTGAAATTATGCCAAAATTAAAAACACATAAGGGTTCAAAAAAGGTATTTAAAATAAGAAAAGGTGGAACTATTAAAATGGGACACCCAGGAAGTCGTCATAACATGGGTTATAAATCAGCAAAAGCAAATCGTAAAAAAAGAAGTGAAGCTTCATTGAGTAAAGCAGATCAAAATCGTCTAAAAAACATTATTTAATTAAGGGAGGAAGTTTAAAATGGCAAGAGTTAAAAACAGTGTGACAACAAAAGCACGTCATAAAAAAGTGTTAAAGCAAGCTAAGGGATACTTTGGAAGTAAGCATAGACTTTATAAATCAGCAAAAGAACAATTAATGCATTCAGGACAATATGCTTTCCGTGATCGTAAACAAAAGAAAAGAGATTTTAGAAAGTTATGGATTACACGTATCAATGCTGCGTGCCGTGAAGAAGGAATTAGTTATTCAAGATTTATTGAAGGATTAACAAAAGCGGGTGTTGAAATAAATCGTAAAATGCTTTCCGAAATAGCTATCAATGATAAAGAAAGATTTAAAGCTTTAGTAGAGCTTGCAAAAGATGGAAAAGCAGGTAAAGTAACACCAACAAAGGTAGATGCATTACAAGAAGTAACCATCAAATCACATGTACAAAAAGAAGTAACATCAAAGAAAGAAGCTGCAACAGAGAAGACGGAAGAAGTTAAAAAAGAAGTAGTTGATTATAGCAAAATGACTGTTGCAGAACTTCGTACTGTTGCGAAAGAAAAAAATATCAAAGGTGCAAGCACCATGAAGAAAGCTGAACTTTTAGAGGCTTTAAAATAAAAAACATATTTGTGAATGGAAATTTCTAGTGCTCTAAATTAGAGTGGAATTTCTTCGAAACAAATAGAAGAATAACGAAAAGGAGAAAAGATATGACAGTAGTATCAATGAATTATTTATTAGAAGCAGGGGTTCACTTTGGACACCAAAAAAGAAGATGGAATCCTAAGATGAAGGAGTACATTTATACAACAAGAGATGACATTTATATTATTGATTTACAAAAAACAGTAAAGAAAATTGAAGAAGCCTATGAGGCAATGAAACGAATTGCTGAAGCAGGTGGAAAATTCTTATTTGTAGGAACGAAAAAACAAGCGCAAGAAGCAGCTGAAGAGAATGCAGTACGTACTAATATGTACTTTGTAAATGAACGTTGGTTAGGTGGTACACTAACAAACTTTAAAACGATCAAATCAAGAATCCGTAGAATGGAAGAAATTGAAAAGATGGAAGAAGACGGTACATTTGATTTGTTACCAAAGAAAGAAGTTATTAAAATTCGTAAAGAATATGAAAAATTAAATAAAAACTTACGTGGAATTCGTGAAATGAAAAAAACACCACAGGCTTTAATTATTGTAGATCCTCGTAAAGAAGAAATCGCAATTAAAGAAGCAAAAATTTTAGGAATTCCTGTATTTGGTATTGTAGATACCAACTGTGATCCAGATATGGTTGATTATGTTATTCCTGGAAATGATGATGCTGTTCGTGCTGTCAAATTAGTCATTGGAGCTCTTACAAATGCTATCGCAGAAGTAAATGGAAATGAAATAATTGACTATGTAACAGAAGAAGATAAAAATAAAGATGCTAAAAAAGTAACGCATAAAGAAGAAAAGAAAGAAACTGTTGAAACAGTAAAAGAAGAGGTAAAAGAAGAGCCTACTCTAACTGAAGAAGTATCAGTTGATTTGGATAGTCTTTCTTTAACAGAATTAAAAGCAAAGGCTAAAGAACAAGGAGTAAAAGGTTATTCTAAAATGAAGAAAGCTGAACTACTAGAAGCATTAAAATAATAGGTGGAAGGAGGCGGGATGATGCCTCTTTTTCTTGCAAAAATCGAAAAAATCAAACATAAATGAAAAAGAAAGGTGAAAATGATATGTTTAGTGCAAGTGATATTAAAGATTTAAGAGACAAAACAGGAGCAGGAATGCTTGACTGTAAAAAAGCTTTAGAAGCAACAGAAGGAAATATGGAAAAGGCAATTGATTGGCTTCGTGAAAAGGGAATTAGTAAGGCTGCTAAGAAAGAATCACGTATTGCTGCTGAAGGTTTGTGTGAAATGAAAGTAGACGGAAATACTGCAGTAATGGTTGAAGTAAATTCTGAAACAGACTTTGTAGCAAAAAATAAAGAATTTAAAGATTTTGTTGATGATTTAGCTCATCAAATTTTAATGAATAAAGTGACAACAAATGAGGAAGTTTTAGCTATTCGAGCAGGTGATGAAACCATTCAAGATAAATTAGTTGCTTTAACTGCAAAAATAGGAGAAAAAATCTCTTTCCGGCGTTTTGTTCGCGTTGAAAAACAAGAAAATGAGTATTTTGGTGCTTACACTCATATGGGTGGTAAGATTGGTTCTTTAATTGTGATAGAAGGTGGAGATGAAGAAGTGGCTCGCGATATTGCAATGCATACTGCAGCTATGAATCCAACCTGTATCAATCGTGAAAGTGTACCAAGTGAAATGGTAGAGCATGAAAGTATGATTATTAAAGAACAAGTAATGAATGAAGGAAAGCCAGAAGAAATTGCGCAAAAGATGGTAGTTGGACGTCTTAATAAATTTTATAAAGAAATTTGTTTAGAAGAACAAGAATTTATTAAAGATTCTAGCATGAGTATAGGTGATTTTGCTAAAAATCATGGGGCTACTATTCAAAAAATGTATCGTTATCAAGTAGGTGAAGGTATCGAGAAAAAACAAGAAGACTTTGCAAGCGAAGTAATGAGCCAAATTAATGGTGCTAGTAAATAATATGTTTATTTAAATAGCAAAAAGAGAATTACGCATTTGTGTCAAAATAAAGATGAAAGAATGCTACAGATATTGGCATTCTTTTCTTATAAAGTGTTCATGAAAGGAGAATTTCATGGGAAAAGTTCTTCCAAACATTGAAATTTCTAAAGTGGCATTAGAAGAAATGAAAAACAAAGCTACTAAAAGTGGAGAAGAAGGAAGTATTCTCTTCTTTAAAGAAGAGGGTGTGCCCATCGCTCGGAAAATATTTCATAATGATCGTTATTTTGGTTTTCAATATGAAAGTATTTTAGAAAATAAGTGGAGCAAGTTGAGACGGCTTTATTCTATAAAATCTTTTCAAAATGATGTTTCTGTGATAAGGACTTTCAGTTGCCAAGGACAATTGCTTGGATATGATCTTACTTGGGATGAACAAACCCAAAATTTTGAGGATGCAATCACTTCTTATGAAGAAAAACGCTTCTATTTTACTTTGATCCAGGAAAAATTAGAATATTTTCATTCTCTAGGGATTGTCTATGGAGATATAGGAGCAAGAAATATATTAGTCAATCTGAAGACAAAACAAATGAGCTTTTGTGATTTAGATAATGTACAGATTGGAAAATGGTGTCCCATTGATCGATATCCAAAGTGTTTGGTACCATTTCGAAAAGAATATGGTTATATTGATCCACATTTTGATGCTTATATGTTTAATTTATTTGTTTTAAATGAATTAGATTCTCAATTTATGAAACATCCAAAATGGCCATATGAAAAGCTTTTGTTAACATTTAAACAGGGATATCAACCATTCTATTTAGAAGAGGATGGAAAAAGAGTTTTACATCAAATGATTGCTGCATCGTGTGAAGGAGATTATGATGGAACATATATAACACCTTATATTAAAAGAAAATAACAATTCTGTTGAAATACCAAGAAAAAACATGTATAATAAAACGTATTGGAGGGATATTATGGCTAAAAAAGAAAATCAATCTATACATAAGGTAGAGATAAAGATTGAAGGAGAAGATTGGACAAAAGCAGTAGATGAAGCATTTAATCATAAAGTGAAAACAGTTACTGTAGATGGATTTCGTAAAGGAAAATGCCCAAGAAGTGTCTATGAAAAAAAATTTGGAAAAGAAAGTTTATATATAGATGCTGCAGATGAAGTTTTACAAAAGGCATATGAAAAGGCAATGACAGAAAACAAACTTATTCCAGTAGTACAACCAAATGTCGATTTAAAATCTATTGACGATACAGGTGTTACTTTTGTATTTACAATTACTACGAAACCAGAAGTTACTGTAAAAAATTACAAAGGGCTTGGAATCAAACCACAAAAAGTGACTGTTTCAAAGGAAGAAATTGATCATGAAATTCATCATTTACTAGAAAGATTTACTGAAATGATTACCAAGGAAGATGGATCACTTGAAGAAGGAAATCTTGCGATTATTGATTTTGAGGGATTCTGTGATGGAAAAGCTTTTGAAGGTGGTAAAGGAGAAAACTATTCTTTAGAAATTGGTAGTCATACTTTTATTCCAGGATTTGAAGAACAATTAATTGGTATGAAAACCGGTGAAGAAAAGGAAATTCAAGTGACTTTTCCGGAAGAATATCCAAGTGAGGAATTAAAAGGAAAAGATGCTACTTTTAAAGTGAAAGTAAATGAAATAAAAGAAAAAGTAAAACGTGAATTAGATCAAGACTTTTTTGATGATCTTGCAATGGAAGGAATTCATGATCAAAAAAGTTTAGAAGAGGAAATTAAGAAAAATATTCAGGCACAAAAAGAAATGGATCAAGAAAATCAATATATTGATCAATTACTAGAAGCTGTTTCTAAAAATGTAGAAGTAGACATTCCTGATCAGATGGTTGAAGAAGAAATTGATCGCCTAATGCATCGAATGGAAGAAAACTTAAAGATGCAAGGAATTAGTCTAGAATTATTCTATCAATATACACATTCCGATGAAAAGGCCTTAAGAGAACAACTAGAAAAAGAGGCATTCCAAAATGTGCTTTATCGTTTAATGTTAGAAGAAATTATGAATCTTGAGAAAATTGAGGTAACTGAAGAAGAAGCAGAAAAAGAAGCAGAAAAGCTGATGGAAAAATATCAAATGAAAAAAGAAGAATTACTCAATCAATTTGGGGGCCTTGATATGATTGCTTACGATCTTGAAATGCGCAAGACTATTGAATTACTAAAAGAATTAAATAAGTAGCTTGCAAAAGAATAGGCAAGTTGATATACTTGAAACGAACAAAAGGGAGGAAATAAAATGGCAAAAGTAGGAAATCGTCAAAAAAAGACATTAGTATGTACAGAATGTAATGAGGAAAATTATCGTGTTGAAAAAAATGTAAAAAATACGACAGATCGTTTAGAAATTAGTAAATATTGTCCAAAGTGTGGTAAACATACTGTACATAAAGAAAAGAAATAGGTGAAAATAAATGAATATCAATCGACAAGAAAATCCATTTCTTCCAAATTCAATGGCAATTACAGAGCTATTGAAGCTTCAAGGAATGATTGATACGGGAGATGTTCCAGCGGTACCCTATGATCATTTCAAAAACAGTGGTTATCAAAAGAGAATGAAGTATGTTCGAAAAATGCATCACGGAAGAGTGAAAGGAGAAAAACGTCATGGTTAATTCAAATGATTTTAAACCAGGTTTAACAATACAATTTGAAGGCGGTATCTATATGATTTTAGAAAGCCAACATGTAAAACCTGGAAAAGGTGCAGCGATTGTTAAAGCAAAAATGAAAAACTTACGAACAGGTTCCATTGTCGAGAAAACATTTAATGCAGGGGTAAAGGTAGAAACGGCTCATATTTCTAAAAAAACGATGCAATTCTTATACAATATGGGAGATACATATTATTTTATGAATATGCAAGATTATGAGCAAATTGAACTGGATCAAAGCGTTATTGGAGAAGACACAAAATTTTTAAAGGAAAATTTAGAAGTAGAGATTATTTTCTTTGAAGGAGAAATGTTAGGAATGAATTTGCCTGATAAAGTTGTGATGAAAGTGATTCGTACAGAAGGTGCTGTGAAAGGAAATACAACTTCTTCTGCGATGAAAGATGCAGAACTTGAAACGGGTATGGTTATTAAAGTGCCACTTTTTATCGAGCAAGGAGAAGAAATCTTGGTTGGAACAAAGGATGGCAAATACGTATCAAGAGCATAATAGGTATGCTCTTTTTTTGTAGAAATTTGTCAATTTGTTGGAAAATGATAAAATAAATTTGACGAACGC
>CANQDI010000049.1 GCA_947591575.1 uncultured Bacilli bacterium
CCTTTTTCTTTGCCTTGCTTTCTTTATGATTCTTTATTATAATATGTAAAGAAGGGAAATGGTGAATTTATGAAAATAATGTCTGTGAATGCTGGAAGTAGTTCTTTGAAATTCAGTCTTTTTGAGATGGATACCAAAGAAGTAATTGCATCAGGATATTTTGAAAGAGTAACATTAGAAGGTAGTTTTTATACAATTAAATATCATGGTGAAAAAATTCGTGAAGAAGTAGAAATGCCTGATCATACTACTGCAGTTGAAGTGATGTTAGATCGTCTTGTAAAACTTGAAATTATCAAGAGTTTAGATGAAATTGAAGGTGTAGGACATCGCGTTGTTCATGGCAGTGATTTATATAAAGAAAGTGTTTTAATTACAGATAAAGTGTTAGAAAATATTGATCGTTTTAAATCGTTAGCTCCTTTGCATAATCCTGCTAATTTATTAGGAATTTATGCAATTCAAAAGGCGCTTCCTAATGTACCAATGGTAGCTGTTTTCGATACTGCTTTTCATCAAACAATGTCTCAAGAAAGATTTTTATATCCAGTACCATATGATTGGTATACTAAATATGGTGTTCGTAAATATGGATTCCATGGGACGAGCCATCAATATGTTAGTAAAAAAATTGCTGAAGTGTTAGGAACGAATACTTACAAAGCAATTATTTGTCACATTGGTAGTGGTGGTAGTATTTCAGCTGTTCGAGACGGAAAATGTATAGATACTACAATGGGATTTACTCCTCTTGCAGGAATTGTAATGGGAACTCGTTCTGGAGATATTGATCCTTCTATTATTCCATATGTGATGGAACAAGAAGGTTTAAATGCAAAAGAAGTAATTGATGAATTGAATAAGAAATCTGGACTTCTTGGTATTTCAGGCGTTGGAAGTGATCATAGAGATATAGAAGAAGGTATGAAGAATGGTAATGAAAGATGTGTTCTTGCAAATGAAATGTTAATCAACAGTATTGTTAAATATATTGCTGAATACTATGTAGAATTAGGCGGTTGTGATCTGCTTGCTTTTACAGCAGGACTTGGGGAAAATGCCATTGATTTTCGGGCTCAAATTGTTGAAAAACTTCGCCCATTAGGAATTACAATTGATCAAGAAAAAAATAATTTCCGGGGAGAACTTCGTGAAATGACAGGAGAAAATTCTACTGCTCGTGTTTTTGTAATTCCAACTGATGAAGAGTTGATGATTGCACTGGATACTCTTCGTGTCATTGAAAATAGTTAGGAAAGAATATGTATCGTCAAATTATCAAAGAAATAAAAAAATATGATACCATTATCATTGCAAGGCACATTGGCGTAGATCCTGATGCTATGTGTAGTCAACTAGCTTTAAGAGATAGTTTACGTATTAAATACCCACAAAAAAGCATTTATGCAGTAGGAAATGGAAGTGCAAAATTTTCAGGAATTGGTATATTAGATAAACCTGAAATATTGCACGATTTTCTTTTAATCGTTTTAGATACACCGGATAAAAAAAGAATTGATTTTGCTAAAGTTGAAGAAGCAAGTATGATTATTAAAATAGATCATCATCCTTTTGTAGAAGAACTAGGAACGCTTGAATATATTGATGATACAAAGGGATCTACTTGTGAGATTTTAATGGATTTTATCAAAAAGATGCATCTTCCTGTCAATAGGGAAATTGCAAAGACACTTTATTGTGGTTTAATTTCAGATTCGAATCGCTTTCTTTATGATACTACTACTAGTAGTACCTTTGAATTAGTATCTTACTATTTAAAAAGATATCCATTTGTATTATCAGATGTTTATAAAGACCTCTATTTAAGACCCATAAAAGAAGTTCGTTTACAAGGCTACATTGAAGAAAATCTTACGTTAACAGAAAAAGGTGTTGCTTATATAAAATTAACGAATGAGGATATTGTTCGTTTTAAAGCAGATAGTGCTTCTGCAGGAAACATGATTAATCATTTTAATTTTATTGAAGAAGTACTTGTTTGGGTAATTGCTACAGAAGATATAAAAAATGGTAATATTCGTATTAACATTCGTTCCCGTGGTCCTATTATTAATCATGTTGCTGAAAAATATCATGGTGGAGGTCATGCCTTTGCAAGTGGTGCAAGAGTTTCTTGTTTTGAAGAAGCTGATTTATTGATACAAGATTTAAATAGTGTGTGTGATGATTATATAAAGGTGTGTGAAAATAATGAAAATAAAGTCCAGTGAATTATCGATAATGGCTACAAGAAGAAGTCAATATCCACAAGATGGGAAGCCTGAATTTCTACTAGTAGGACGTAGTAATGTTGGAAAGAGTAGTTTTATTAATTCTTTATTAGGAAGAAAAAATTTAGCTTATGTATCTGTTCATCCTGGAAAAACAAAAACCTTGAATTTTTATCTTGTCAATCACGATTTTTATTTAATTGATGTACCTGGATATGGATTTGCACAAGTAGGATTTCAAAAACAACAGAAATTTGGAATGATGATTGAAGAATATCTTGAAAAAAGAACGGAATTAAAACGTGTATTCATGTTAGTAGATTTTCGTCATAAACCAACAAAAGATGATTTGTTAATGTATCATTTTTTGAAGTATTATAGTATCCCTGTGACAATTGTTGCCACTAAAGCAGATAAAGTTGGTACGAGTAAATTTGAAAAAACAAAGAAAATATTGCTTGATACGATCGATCTCGTTATGGGGGATGACTTAGTTATTTATTCGAGTGTTGATAAGCGTGGAAGGGAAGATATTTTAAAAAGAATTGAAGATTTAACCATTGAGACTATTTAAGTCTTTTTCTTTTTTATTGCATACATTACATTAGGTGGTAAGATGAAGTTTAAAAGAATGAGTGAAAATCAATATGAAATCTATCTACCTGGAAAGAAAGATTGGGTAAAACTAGAAGATTTGCATGTTTTTTTAAAATATCTTCAGAGAAAATATCATTTTTTTGATGCAGGTCATTATTATGTTACTGTCATTACAAATTCTGTAGGAACCCTTTTTCAAATAGAACAATTGGAAAAATATATCTATAAAAGAAGTGTTGACCTACGCTTTGAACTTCATAAAACACACTTTTATATTAAGAGCCGAGAAGCATTTGTTTTTCAAAAGGAATGCTATTATTATCATGAATTTTTTTATGGAACTTCAAATAAGTTAATTACAAAATTAAATATATATGATTTTGTTGAAATCATTTCTGAAGGTGAGTATCAAAAAGCAATACATCAAGGAATTTTACTAAAAAAAAGAAGAGATTTCTCTTCTTTATAATACAATGGCAATCATATTGTTAGAACCTTTATTGACAACTTTAGTAAGTGTTTGTTGTAATTTATATCGAATGTTATCAGGCATCATTGCAAGCTTTGATTGAATACCTTCTTGTACAATATTGTCTAAACTACGTCCGAAAATTTCACTTTTCCAAATATTTGTGGGATCTTTTTCATAGTCTTTCATTAAATAATCAATTAACTCTTTACTTTGTGTTTCGCTACCAATGATAGGTTCAAACGTTGAGTTAACATCAACACGAATCATGTGAATAGAAGGAGCAACTGCTTTTAATCTTACACCATATCTTGGCCCTTGTTTAATGATTTCAGGATTGTCTAATTTCATATCTTGTAAACTTGGTGTTGCAACACCATATCCAGTTTGTTTTACCATTTTAAGCGCATATTTAATTTGATCATATTCCCTTTTTGCTTCATTATATTCTTGGAATAGAGAAAGAAGTCCAGCCTTACTTGTAACATCAATTTGTATAATATCTGTTAATGTTTGATTATATAGTTCACTAGGCGCAATCAAGTCAATTGTGACAATTCCTGTTGCTGGATTCACATCTGAAAGATAAGCTTTTTCGATGGATTCATATTCTTTAAAATGATCTGTAATATTTTCAATATCCCTTAATTTATCGACCTCAAAAACACTTTCTCGAATGGCATTTATATAGGCTTGTTTGAGAGGGTGTGTTGCGTTTAAAATAGCAATCCATTCTGGCATATTGACACGGACTTCTAAAATAGGGAACTCATAAAGTGCTTCTCTTAAAATCATGTACATATCTTTTTCGGTCATTGAATCGATATTGATAGGAAGAACGGGAACATTATGTTTTTCATGAATACTTTCTGCAAGTCTTTCCGTTTCTGGTAGAGTTGGATGTGTTGAATTTAGAAGAACAATAAATGGCTTTCCTATTTCTTTTAATTCTTCAATGACTCTTGTTTCTGCATTTTCATAATCGCTTCTTGTAAATTCTCCAATAGATGCATCTGTAGTTACTACAATTCCTATTGTCGAATGATCTTTGATTACTTTTTCTGTCCCAATTTCAGCTGCTTCTACAAATGGAATTTCTTCATCATACCAAGGTGTCTTAACCATTCTAGGTCCATTTTCATCTTCAATTCCTTTTGCATTTTCAATGACATAGCCAACACAGTCAATGAGACGAATATTGCAAGAAAAGTCATCAATGTTTACCTTTGCAGCATGATTAGGAACAAATTTTGGTTCCGTTGTCATAATGGTTTTTCCTTGTGCACTTTGAGGAATTTCATCTAATGCTCTTTTTTTCTCATATTCATCTTCAATATTGGGAACAATTAAAGTTTCTACCATCTTTTTTATAAAAGTACTCTTACCAGTTCGAACAGCACCAACAACACCTAAGTAAATATCTCCTTTCGTTCGTTCTGCAATATTCTTGATAATTTCTGTTTTTTCCATATTTCATCACCTTTTTTCTACTTTCACTTCCATCTTATGTAATTTGAAAAAAGATAGACCAAAAATAAAAAAAACGTGAATGATCACGCTTTAAAACATCTTATCTACATTCTTTGGTACTTCATCATTTAAAATAGTATTGACAATTTTTTCTTTTTTTTCTTCATTTACTTCTTTCCCTGTCATAGAACTAATTTCTTCAATGACTTCTTTTAAAACTTTTTCATCTTTCATATTTCCTTTTTGTAATTTGGAAGCTAAGGAAAGAATAGTATCTTTATTTACATTCGTCTTTTGTTCTACCCGCTTAAAAAAACTATCTCCAAGCATTTTACATCCTCCTATTAATAGGATATGAGAATCGTAAAAAAAGAAGCACCTTTTTTCTTTATAGGTCCTTCTTCTTATTTTCTTTTTGATATTTTTCTCTTAATTTTCCAAACTTTTCACATTGTTTTTGAAATTCATCTATTGTAATTTGCTTATTCTTATATCGCTCATTTAAAATTTCAAGAGCATGATCGAGTCCTTCTAGTTTTGTTTTAGGATTTTGTTTATGAAAAAGAAACATTTACTCATCTCCACTTCTATTTTTAAATTGAATAATAATGGGTGTCCCTTCTAATTCAAAATTTTTTCGTAATTGATTTTCTAAATAGCGATAGTATGAAAAATGAACGAGTTTTTTATTATTGACACGAAGGGTAAATTTTGGTGGTTTTTTTCCAGATTGGTTTGCGAAATAAATTTTTAATCGATTTGTTTTATAGGTAGGGGGAAGATTTAATTGATAAGAATCCATAATCACTTGATTTAGAATAGAGGTTTTAATTTCTCTTTGGATATTTTCTCCTACTTTAATAACTTCGGGCATTAAGGTATGAATTCTTTTCTTTGTAAGAGCTGACAAAAATACAATAGGTGCATAGGTTGCAAATTGAAATTCAGTGCGAATTAATTTAGTATATTCAGGAATAGATTGGTCTTTTACAGTATCCCATTTGTTAACAACAAGAATAAGGCCTTTTCCTTTTTCGGTTGCATATCCTGCGATATGTTTATCCTGTTCCTTAATCCCTTCTTCTGCATTTATGATCATTAAACAAATATCACTTTGATCGATTGCTTTCATAGAGCGAAGAAGACTATATTTTTCCACACTTTCAAATATTTTTCCTTTTTTTCGAATACCTGCTGTATCGATAAGAACATATTCGTTACCATGATACTTAAAAACAGAATTGATTGCATCTCTTGTAGTACCAGCAACATGACTTACAACTACTCGTTCTTCATTTAAAAGAGCATTGGTAAGAGAACTTTTTCCAACATTAGGTCTTCCAATCATTGAAATTTTTAGACGGGGATCTTCCTCTTCACTTTCCTTTTCTTTAAAGTCAAGTGTCACAGCATCCATTAAATCAATAAAACCGGTATTATGAATTGCACTAATAGGAATATATGTATCAAAGCCTAATTCATAAAAATCATAAAGATTTTCCTGTGCTTCTTTTGTATCAATTTTGTTAATTGCAACTACAATCTTCTTTTTGCTTTTCCTTAAAATATCACGGACAAGATAATCATTTTCTGTAAGTCCTTCTTTGCCATCCGTTAAAAAGATAATGACATCTGCTTCTTGAATGGCTACTTCTGCTTGCATTCTAATTTCTTGATTAAATGATTGAATACTTGCATCAATTCCACCTGTATCGATGAGATAAAAGGGTTTTCTTTCATAAATTGTTTCTTGGTAAATACGATCTCTAGTAACTCCTGGAGTATCCTCAATAATTGAAATCTTTTTTCCAACAATTTTATTGAAAAGAGTACTTTTTCCAACATTTGGACGACCTACAATGGCAACTGTTGGTAAACGCATTCAAATTCCTCCTTAAACTGGACTTATTATACCATTTTTTACAGTCGCTTGCAAATTTCATAGAATTATGAATCATTCTATGATATAATCCTGAGTTTGACAGTTGGAAGAGATAAAAAACTCCCTAAGCCTTATTTTATAAGGGTTTAAGGAGTT
>CANQDI010000050.1 GCA_947591575.1 uncultured Bacilli bacterium
GGTATAATAGTTGATAAAAAAAGGAAAAGAAGATCCTTTTTTTTGCTTGTCGTATACCAAGGAAACATGGTATACTTATAAAAGAATAAGAAGGTGTTTTCATGCTAGGGAAAATTACTGAAATTGTTGATAATCAAGTTTTCGTTGAACTCTCTATTGATATGACGAATCAGATGAATTTGATCAATATTCACGTAATCTTCGAAAACGGTGATAAGAAGATTGTTGGTGAAATAGTTAGTAGTTCTAAAACAGTACTCAAAGCAAATATTGTTGGTGAAATTAAGGAAAAAAAGTTTACTCCTGGTTCTACTGAAAAGCCATCTTTTAAATCTTTGGTTCGAATTATTACAATGGAAGAATTAGAACTTGTATTAGGATCACAAACTCTAACAAAGAATGAGACTTATTTTGGTATTTCAAATATTTATGAAAACTATCGAATTAATGTAGATACCAATGGTTTTTTTAGTAATCACTTTGCGATTTTAGGAAATAGTGGAGCTGGAAAATCATTTACCGTAAGTCGTCTTTTTCAAAATATTTTTGCTACTCCTACAGCTCCAGTTGGAGCCAATATTTTTATGTTTGATGCTTATGGTGAATATAGTAATGCATTTAAAGATTTAGAAAAGGTAAATCCTAATATTCATTATAAAACATATACTACAAATACACATTATGCTGATACGGATATTATTCAAATTCCACTTTGGTTATTAGATGTGGATGATTTAGCTTTACTACTTGATGTAACGACTCCTAGTCAATTACCTATTATTGAAAAAGCACTTCATTTAGTACCTATTTTAACAGGAACAAGTGAAGAAGTAATTAAGCAAAAAAATAGTATTATAGCAAAAGCCCTTCTTGATATATTACTATCTGGAAAAGAATCTACTAAAATTCGAGATCAGTTAATAGCAGTCCTTACTAAATTTCATACTTCAGATTTAAGTTTGGAAACACAAATTGTTCAACCAGGATATACAAGAACATTTAAACAATGCCTTTACATTGATAAAATGGGAAAATTACAAGAAATGGAATTAGTTGTTTCTTTCTTAAATGAATTTATTATAGAAGATACTAAACTAAATCCAAATATACCTGTAAAGACAAGTAAAGATGTGAAATTTTCCTTACAAGATTTGGAAATGGCAATGGATTTTGCATTAATTTCAGAAGGAATTCTAAAAAGTGATAAAGTCTATGATAGTGCAAATATTCTGAGTGTTCGACTTCATTCATTAGTAGAAAGTCCAGCAAGTGTCTACTTTGACTGTAAAGAATATATGACAAGAAGTGCTTATATATCAAAATTATTGACACATTATACAGGTACAAAATGTCAAATTGTTAATTTTAACATTAATTATGTAGACGATCGTCTTGCAAAGGTCATTACCAAAATTATTTCAAAAATATTATTCAGTTATGCGGTAGAAAATCCTCATCGTGGTAGTGTTCCTTTTCACATTATTATTGAAGAAGCACATCGTTATGTACAAAATGATCACGATATAGATATTATTGGTTATAATATTTTTGATCGTATTACCAAAGAAGGACGTAAATATGGTGTTTTACTAGGACTTATTACTCAAAGACCTTGTGAGTTATCTGACACAGCTATTTCGCAGTGTTCTAATTTCATTATTTTGCGTATTTTACATCCAAAAGATTTGGAATATATCAAAAATATGGTTCCTGATATTTCAAAAGAAGTTGTAGAACAATTAAAAAGTTTAAAACCAGGAAATTGTATTGCTTTTGGGCAAGCATTTAAATTACCAATTTCAATGCATTTTGAAAAACCTAATCCAGAACCACTTTCTAATAATGTTGATATTGCCTCTATTTGGTATACACAAAAGTAGTTTGCTACTTGAAAGTAGTTTGGTTTCTATGGTAGAATAATAAGGAATAAGATGGAGGGATTAATATATGGCATTAGATAAATTAAAAAAATTAATTGGTGGAGAAGATGAATCATTAGTAGATGAAATAAAAGAGGAGGAATATTATAAAGTGTCAAGAGATGATTATAGTGAAGCACAAGGAGTTGGCGGAAGCAAAATGATGCTTTTGGAACCACGTGCTTATTCAGAAAGTCAACAGATTGCAGATTATTTGAAAGAAAGAAATGCTGTTGTGGTTAATTTAAAAAGAGTCACACCAGATCAAGCAAAGAGAATTGTCGATTTTTTGAGTGGAACACTTTATGCGATTGGAGGAGATTTGCAAAAATTAGGAGGAGGTATTTTCTTATGTACCCCTAATAATGTAAATGTAGAAGGAAAAATTAGTGATGATGCAGTCCCTTCTAAACCAGCTAAGCCAAAGCGTGCAGAAAAAGAAGATGACGATTTTAACTGGTAAAATAAATACCTATAGAGGTGAAGAAAGTGGAAAAGTTTAATTATGAAACGAATGGCTATAATCGTGAAGAAGTAAATAACTTTGTGAAAGAAGTAATTCGGGAAACAGAGGGAATTATTAAAAAATGTACCAGTCAAAAAGAGGAAATTATGCTCTTAAAAGAAAAACTTTCTCACTATGAATCTTTGGAAGATACAATGAAAAAGGCACTTTTAAATGCCGAGAAAACAGGGGATAATGTAAAACGAATGGCGCGGGAAGAAGCGGATATGGTCATAGAAGATGCCAAGCATAATGCTTCAAGAATCGTCAACGAAGCACTTTTAAAAGCAGAGAAAATAGAAAATGAAGCAGATTTATTAAAGAAAAATATTCAAATTTTTAAACGAAAACTAAAAATTATTGTGGATCAACAAGCAGCTATTGTGGAAGAAATAGAAACACTCGAATTAGAGGAGTAGTTTCTTTTTATTTTGAAATCATAGATTTCTATTCTAAAATTTAGTACAATAATACTAGGTGATGAGACATGAAAAAAAGAAATAGGAGTGGTTTTACATTGATAGAGTTATTGGCAGTGATTACCATCATGGCTATTTTACTAGTAATGCTAGTTCCTTCTATTAATAATTTGCAACAACAAAATAAAAAAAAGGGATATGAACTTTATGCAAAAAGTGCGATACAAGCTGCAAAGGTGTATGTAGAAGATAGAGAAAGTCATTTAACAGTAGGATGTTCATCTATTTCTTATAATAGTCTATTCAATGCAAATTTATTAAAAGCTTACAATGATCCAAGATATGATTGCAGTAATTTGGAAGTACGAGTTTATAAAGATGCAACTAAAACACTGACATATGCGTATCGTATTACTTGTATTGATAAAGAAGATGGAAATAAAGAAGTTTATAGCCATTCGACTTTGAAAGAAGGAACTTGTAGTGCATTATCCTAAAAAAGAATTATTATCTCCAGCAGGGGATTATGAAAGTTTTTTAGCAGCTTTGGAAAATGGAGCTGATGCAGTCTACCTTTCTGGTACTTCTTTTGGAGCAAGAGCTTATGCCAAAAATTTTACGAATGAAGAATTACAGCAAGCAATAAAAACGGGACATTTATATGGTGTCAAAGTATATATTACAATGAATACGATAGTGAAGGAAAAAGAAGTATCCTCTTTTCTTAGTCAAGTTTCTTTTTTGTATCAACTGGGAGTTGATGCAATTATCATGCAAGATATTGGTATGATTTGTCTTTGCAAAGAAATGTTTCCTGAGTTGGAGATTCATGCATCAACGCAATGTAACTGTAGTACAATAGAAAGTATTCGTATTCTTGAAGAAATAGGAGTAAAAAGAGTCGTATTTCCAAGAGAAATGTCCTTAGGTACAATTCAATCTATTCAAACATCTTTAGAAAAAGAAATCTTTATTCATGGTGCGCTTTGTGTAAGTTATTCTGGAAATTGCCTTTTTAGTTCTTTGCATGGTGGAAGAAGTGCAAATCGTGGTGAATGTGCAGGTTGTTGTAGACTTCCCTTTACTCTATTAGAAAAAAATAAAAAAATAAACGAAGGATATCTTCTTTCTATGAAAGATCTTCATACAGCTCCTTCTTTTGAAGAAATTTTAAAGAGTGATATCAAAAGTCTTAAAATAGAAGGGCGAATGAAATCATCTAGTTATGTTGCCTATGTTACACAATATTATCGAAAATTATGTCATGGAGAAGTTCCAAATTCTCAAGATTTAAAGATATTAAAAATTTTGTTTTATCGCGAATTTACAACGGGACATTTATTCGGAGAAAAAAATTTAATGAATCCACGTTATTCAAATCATTTAGGCCTTTTGATTGGAATGGTTCAAAAAGTCACTAAAAAAGAGATTATAATTCGGTTAAGTGAAGATCTTTATCAAGAAGACGGAATACGGTTTCAAAAAAGTAAGAAAGGATTCGTTGTTAATTACCTTTATGATGAACATGGAAAATTAGTATCTTCCATAAAAAAAGGAAATTTGGCAGTCATTCGAAATACAATTGGATTGACAGAAAAAGATGAAGTCTTTAAAACGTCTAGCAAGCATTTAGAGAAAAGTCTAAAAAAAGTTTCAAAAAGAAAAGTACCTATTGAAATGACGTTTATAGCACATGTAGGTAAAAAAATGAAATTATTAATAAAAGATCAGGATCATCATGTCGTAGAAGTATTAGGAAGCATTGTGGAAGATGCAAAAAAAAGTGCCGTTTCGAAGAAAGAATTTTATACTCTTTTAACGAGGCTTAAAGATACACCTTTTCAAGAAGAAAAAGTAAATCTTGATATTGATTCTAATGTGTTTGTTCGATTAGGAGATATTAATGATTTACGAAGAAGAGGTATTCAACAAATGATAAAAAAGCGTACAGAAGTGGGAAAAAAACCTATTGTAAAATCAGTTTCTTTTTCAAAAAATGAGAAACCACTTCCTAAACAGATGACGGTTTTAGTGAAAACAGAAAAAGATATAAAGAAAGCACTTTTCTCTCATTTTTCACGAATTTATGTAGAAAATCAGTCTCTGTGGGAAAAATATTCATCTTTTGAAAATATTTATTTTGCTCTTTCAAGAAATCAATGGAAAAGGACGGATCATGCTAAGAGAATATGGAGTGAGGAATTAAGAAAAAACGCAATTCTTGGTTATTCTTTGAATGTTTCTAATGCTTATAGTGTTTATTATTTATCTAAACTAGGTGCAACAAGTGTTTGTTTATCTGTTGAACTGACTGATGAAGAACAAGAAATGCTACTTCGAAGTGCAACGGAAAAATTTGGGTATCTTCCAATAGAAATGATTGTAAAAGGAAGAATAGAAATAATGGTAATTAAGGGAAATCCTTTGCAAATAATGGAGGGAAAACAATATCAACTACGAGATATAAAAGGAAATGAGTATCCTGTCATCTATCATGATTCCATCACATCTATATACCAAAATAAGATCATAAATAAAATGGATCAAATTCATTATTGGCATTCTTTAGGCGTTTCTTCTTTCTGTCAAATCAAGTAGAAATAAAAGAGTTTTCTTGTACAAATATTTCTTTTCGTTTATACTTATAGTGGGTGATATTATGAAAGAGAGAATCGTAAGTGCAATTGTTATGATCCTTATTTTTGTTCCACTATTATTAATTGGTCATTTACCCTTTGCTTGTTTTATGACCTTCTTGTCTATGCTGGGACTTTATGAACTGATTCATATGAGAGAAAGTAAAAAAGAATTTCCTTTTCTTTTGAAAATATTTGCCTATTTATTAGTGGCTTTCTTTTCTCTTTTAAATTATAAACAAAATGTTTTCACATCAACTATTGATTTTAGGACAGTGACATTTATTATATTTGCCTTTTTACTACCCATGATTTTCATAAAGAAAAGAGAACTCTATGAATTGAATGATGCTTTATTTTTAGTAGGAGCTGTTCTTTTTATAGGGCTTTCCTTCAATTTATTTATTTTAATACGGAATTATGATTTAAATTATTTCATATATTTATTATTAGTAACTGTAATTACAGATACATTTGCTATGATTACGGGTAAATATATTGGAGTAAATCCCCTATGTCCTAAGATTTCTCCCCATAAAACCATCGAGGGATTGATTGGTGGTGTTTTAACAGGTACTTTTGTGGCAGCTACTTTTTATCACGTTGTCATTCAGCCAGCAATGCCTTTAATTCCTCTTATTTTATTTACTATTTTGTTATCAATCATAGGTCAAATGGGTGATTTGGTATTCTCATCTATTAAAAGAAATTATAAAATGAAAGACTTTTCTAATCTGATTCCAGGACATGGTGGAATTTTAGACCGTCTTGATAGTTTCATTTTTGTATCATTAGCATTTGTATTATTAGTAGGAATTTTATAGGAGGCTATATGACATTACTTTTGTTTATTATCATTTTAGGAGTCATTATATTAATTCATGAAGGAGGACATTTCTTTTTTGCCAAGAAATTAGGTGTTCATGTTTATGAATTTGCAATTGGAATGGGTCCCAAAATTTGGAGTAGAAAATCCAAAAAAGATGAAACTGTTTATAGCATTCGTTTAATTCCTATTGGTGGTTTTGTATCTTTAGCAGGTGAAGAAGCAGAAGATGATAAATCTGTTCCAAAACATAAAAAATTACAAGCCAAAAAACCATGGCAACGTTTTTTAATTATGTTCTTTGGTCCAGGATTTAACTTTCTTTCTGCCATTCTTCTGTTATTTGCAATAGGTCTTATTTGGGGTGCTCCTAATATGGATCCCATTTTAAGTGAAGTAACAGAAGGATCGAGAGCATATCAGGCTGGATTAAGGGAAGAAGATCGAATTTTAGAGGTAAATGGTCATTCCATTTCTACTATTGACGATATTTCATT
>CANQDI010000051.1 GCA_947591575.1 uncultured Bacilli bacterium
AAGAGGAATTCCTCTTTTTCTTTTGACAAAATACATTGCATTCGTTATGATTAATTTGGTGAATGATATGTTAGTAAATATGATAGAGATGTTAAATGATGCTAAAAAAGGAAACTATGCTATTCCTCATTTTAATATCAATAATTTGGAATGGACACAATATATTTTAGAAGAAATGGAAATTTTAAAACGACCAGTTATTTTAGGGGTAAGTGAAGGTGCTGCTAAATATATGGGAGGTTTTTCTGTTGTATTTCAAATGGTATCAACGCTTCTTAAAACAATGCATATTACGATTCCGGTTTGTCTTCATGTTGATCATGGGAGTAGTTTTGCAGTTTGTAAAGAAGCTATTGATGTAGGATTTCCCTCTGTTATGATTGATGCATCTTCTTATCCGCTTTTAGAAAACATTGCTATTACAAAAGAAGTTGTTGATTATGCCCATTCAAAAGGAGTTTCAGTTGAAGCAGAAGTAGGTCATATAGGAAAAAGCGAAGATATGATTCAGGGCTCTTCCTTTAATGCAACATTACAAGATGCACTTACTTTGTATAAGGAGACAGGGGTAGATGCGCTTGCTCCTGCTCTTGGTAGTGTTCATGGCTTATATAAGGGAGAAGCTAATTTAGATTTTACGGTAATGGAACAGATGAAAAATATGCTTCCGATTCCAATGGTTCTTCATGGTGGTACGGGAATTGAAGATATGAAAATTCAAAAGGCTATTACTTGTGGTATTTCAAAAATTAATATTAATACAGAACTTCAAATTGTTTGGAGTAAAGCTGTTCGAAAATTTTTAGAAGAAAATAAAGAAGTTTATGATCCTAGAAAAATTATTGGTAGCGGAAAAGAAGCTATACAAAATCGTATTCGAGAAATCGTTACCTTATTTGAACAAAATAGAAAGTAACAACAATGATAAAGTAAAATAAGATATTAGTAGGAGGTAAGCCCATGAAAATTTTAGAAATCGAAGGTGGAAAAACGCTTTCTGGAACCGTTCGAATTAGTGGTGCTAAAAACAGTGCTGTTGCTTTGATTCCAGCAGCTATTTTATCGGATGAAGAAGTCACTATATGCAATGTTCCTGAAATTACAGATATAGAAGCCTTATGTGAAATTTTAAAATATTTACATGCGGATGTTTCACGAACAAATGACAGTATTGTAATTAAGTCTAACCACATGGAAAATAGAGAGATTCCAACAAATTTATCCAAAAAACTTCGGGCATCATACTATTTTATGGGTGCTTTATTAGGAAAATATGGTTATGTAAAAATGCGATTTCCAGGAGGCTGTTCTATAGGTGCACGTCCGATTAATCTACATTTAAAAGGATTTGAAGCATTGGGAGCTACTATAAAGGAACAGCATAACTGCTATTTAGTGGAAGCTAAGGAATTAAAAGGTGCTAATATCTATCTAGATTTTGCATCTGTTGGAGCAACACTGAATATTATGCTGGCTGCTGTGAAAGCAAAGGGAACAACGATCATTGATAATGCTGCTAAAGAACCAGAGATTGTAAATGTTGCTACACTCCTTAATAACATGGGTGCAAAAATTACAGGAGCAGGTACTTCTACCATTAAAATCCAGGGTGTTTCTTCTTTGGGAAGTTGTTTTCATGAAGTGATTCCTGATCGAATTGAGGCAGGTACTTATATTATTCTAGGTGCTTGCTGTGGGGATCATTTAAAAATTGAAAATATTATTCCAGAACATGTGGAAGCTTTGACTTCTAAGTTACAAGAAGCGGGTGTACCATTAGAAATAGGTATTGATTCCATTACAGTTACCAAGGCTAAGAAGCCGAAAGCAATTCAAGTAAGAACACAGACTTATCCAGGCTTTGCTACTGATTTTCAACAACCTTTTTCAGTTTTTCTTACTCAATGTGAAGGAAAGAGTAAAATAGAAGAAACCATTTATGAAAATCGTTTTATGCATATTCCATATCTTACACAATTAGGGGCTGATATTCGTGTTAAGAATCAAACGGCCACTATTATAGGACCTACTCCTCTTATTGGAAGTAGTGTTGTAGCAACCGATCTTCGAGCTGGGGCTGCTTTAGTAATTGCGGGTCTCATTGCAGAAGGGAAAACTCAAATTACAAATGTTGAACATATTGTAAGGGGATACGAGCAAATTGTAGAAAAATTGACAAACATAGGTGCTAATATAAAGGAAAGAGAAATATAATGTAACAGCTCTTTCTTTTTTGTTAGGAGGTCGTGGTGTGGAACAATGAAAAAGTTTCTTTTTTGTATCATGATGTGTTTGATCATTTATCTTATCTATTTTTTTACGGCAAGTTCTAAGATAACTTACTTATCACTAGGGGATTCTCTTGCCTTGGGAGAAAATGCTTATGGAGATATTCAATATGGATATAGTGACTATGTTGCTTCTTATTTAGAAAGAAGTGACCGTCTTTTCTTTTATACAAAGTCTTTTGCGAAAAGTGGTTCTCGAATTGAAGATATGAAAAATGCAATTATGAAAAATGAAACGATACAGATTGAAAAAAAACAATATGCTTTAAAGGAGCTTTTACGAAAGGCAGATATTGTTACTTTATCGATTGGTGCTAATGATATTTTAAATGGACTTACAGAAGATGGCTTTCGTTTATCTTTATTGGAGGAAGAAGATGTTCTTCAAAAAATCGATGAGACTTGTGTGAAATTAAAAGAGTTATTACAACTTTTAAAGAAATATGTACATAAAGAAGTCATTCTTGTTGGATACTATAATCCTTATAAAGAAGAAAATCCTAAGGTGAATCGTCTCTTTACTTATTTTGAAAATGGTTATCAAAAAATAGCAGAAGAGATGGATATTCATTATTTATCGACGTCTATGCTTTTTAAAAATCATGATGACTATCTTCCCAATCCATTTAATATTCATCCAGGGAGTAAAGGTTACAGTGCCATTGCAAGTAAAATCATTGATTATTTGGAAGAAAATATTTTAAATTCGCTTGCCAAATAAAGAAATTTTTGTTATAGTAGTAGAGCAAATCGAATTACTATGGTTTGATATAAAAATCATGGCGGAAGGAGGATGAAATATGAAAGCAGGAATTCATCCAGAATATAAAACATGTAAAGTTACTTGTGCTTGTGGAGAAACTTTTGAAACGAAGTCAACAAAAGAAGAAATTTCAGTAGAAGTTTGTTCAAAATGTCATCCATTCTATACAGGAAAACAAGCAAGAGCTTCTCGTGCTGGTAAAGTAGAAAAGTTTAATAAGAAGTATGGTTTTGATCAGAAAAAGACAGCTTAATTTGATCTATCCTATTTCATATGAATAAAGTGGTGGAATCTCTGCCATTTTTTTTGTTGGAAGTGGTTTTTAAATATGATTGTAATGAGTCACATCAGTATGAAAACGTAAGTGTCAAGAAAAAAATTACGAATACAAAATGAAAAAAGAAGTGGTATGTGTTATACTCTTTATAAGAGGTATCGTGTTGGTTGTAAAAAAATGACTTTACTTCCATTCCTTTTAGTCTTTTTTCTATAAGCTTTCTAAACAGTAGAGATAGTTCGATTGTGGAAAGATCTTATTGAAAATAAGCAAATATTTAATCCTTATAAAATGGAGAGTGATAGTATGAAAATTGGAATAGCAAGTGATCATCGTGGTTATCTTTTAAAAGAAAAATTGATCGATTATTTGTGTGCAGATCATGAAGTTATTGATTTTGGAACGACTAGTGAACAAGCAGTTGATTATCCTGATTATGCTTTTCTATTAGGACAAGCAGTTTCTTCTCATCAAGTAGATAGAGGTATTGCCATTTGTGGAAGTGGTATTGGTATTTCAATTGCC
This sequence comes from uncultured Bacilli bacterium, assembly GCA_947591575.1. Taxonomy (GTDB): domain Bacteria; phylum Bacillota_I; class Bacilli_A; order RF39; family UBA660; genus CANQVB01. The sequence goes on from CANQDI010000051.1 coordinate 3,854, forward strand.
TGTAATAAAGTAAAAGGAGTTCGTGCAAGTAAAGTTGATTCTATTCAAGATGTTCAAATGACAAGAAAAGATAATGATGCTAATATTATTTGTTTATCAGAAAATACGAGTTTAAAATGGGCTAAACGTTATGTAGATACTTTTCTACATACACCATTTTCAAACGAAGTACGTCATCAAAAAAGAATTCAAAAAATAAAAGACTATGAGGAAGGTCATTATGTCCGTTAAATTTTTTGTTTATCTATTTGTAACAATTCTAGTGATTTATTCATTAGATGCAGTTAGAATGAATCAAATTTTTAAAAAAGACAAAATTTATCAAGCACGTCTCTTTTATTTTTTCGTTGCCATTTCTCTTATCTATCTTGTTTCTAATTTTATTATGGACTTTTTTACAAGTTCACAAATTTTATAAAAAATGTATAAAAATCTCATTAAAGGAAACACTTTTAATGAGGTGAAAAGATGAAAAAGCTAAAATTAAAACGTTTCGCAGTAATAGGAATTTATGGAGCTATATTATTGACAGCTTTAGGTGGCACATTCTTAGTAAGTCAGTCTTTTAGTAGGGCAACAGATGAAGAGGAAACTGTTGACTATGTAGATGATTCTATTATCCAAAATGATGTTCCTGTAGTACAGACAGAGGAGTTAAAAGTTTTGAAACCTTACAGTGACACAAGTGTTACTATTGAAAAGTATTTTTATGATTATCAAGGTGATCAAACCCAACAGGAAAAATCTATTGTTTATCATGAAAATACCTATATTCAAAACTCTGGAATGGATTTTAAAGCAGAAAATATTTTTGATGTCGTATCTATTCTTCCAGGTACTGTTTTAGATGTTCGTGATGATGAATTAATGGGAAAAACTATCGAAATAAAGCATGAAGATGGTACCTATATTAGTGTTTATCAAAGTTTAAGTGAGGTTTCTGTAAAAAAAGGAGATACTGTAACACAAGGACAAGTCATTGGAAAAAGTGGAGAAAATACAATTGATAAAGAAATGGGAAATCATTTACATTTTGAACTCTATCAAGATGGTGTCATTGTAGATCCTGCGAAACATTTTGATCAAGTAGTAACAAAGAAAGCAGAATAAGCTTTCTTTTTGTATAATCACTTCCTTTTTACATATACTAGAAAAGAAAGTGATATGATTGGCAAGGGATTTATCTTGTTGAAAAAAGATGAAAGGCGTGATAACCATGTTAGCAAAAGATATTGGAATTGATCTTGGAACCGCTAATGTACTGATTTACATTAAGGGAGAAGGAATTGTTTTAAATGAACCTTCTGTCGTTGCGATTGAAACAGAAACGAAAAAAGTAGTAGCAGTAGGAAAAGAAGCGAGTGAAATGCTCGGAAGAACTCCTGGAAAACTAAAAGCAATTCGTCCAATGAAAGATGGTGTCATTGCTGATTTTGAAATTACAGAAATCATGCTCAATGCTTTTATTAAAAAAATTCATGCTAAAAATGTCATATCACGTCCTCGTATTTTAATTTGTTGTCCATCTAATATTACTCCTGTAGAAAAAAATGCTATTAAAGAGGCGGCAGAGCGAACAGGAGCAAGAAAAGTTTATATTGAAGAAGAACCAAAAGTTGCTGCTATTGGGGCAGGAATGGATATTTCAAAGCCAAGTGCTAATATGGTTATTGATATTGGAGGTGGTACAACAGATATTGCTATTCTTTCTTTAGGAGATATCGTAATGAGTTCTTCTATTCGAATTGCTGGGAATACATTTGATCAAGATATTATTAAATATATAAAAGATGAATATAAATTATTCATTGGAGAAAAAACGGCAGAAGAGATTAAAATTCAATTTGGTAATGTTTTCAAACCAAATAAAAAAGATACAATGGAAGTGCGTGGTAGAAATTTAGTGACAGGACTTCCTGATACGATTGAAATCAAAGAAGAAGAAGTGGCAAAAGCTCTCCATGAAAGTCTTTATAAGATTATTAAGGCCGTGACAAATGTTTTGGAACAAACCCCTCCAGAGCTCTCAGGGGACATTGTTGAAAAAGGAATTGTTTTAACAGGTGGAGGAGCTATGTTAAAGGGTCTTACAGATCTTTTTCAAAAAGAATTACAAGTTCCTGTTTTTATTGCAGACTCTCCTCTTACTTGCGTTGTAGAGGGAACAGGTGTTCTTTTAGAAGAAGTGAAAAAGTTGGAACAAGAATCCTAAA
>CANQDI010000052.1 GCA_947591575.1 uncultured Bacilli bacterium
ATTAATAAAGAAGAATTTTCATCATGTTTGACTATATTTTTTACGATTTCTTCTTCACGATAATTTGCATAACAATATTTACAACGATGAGGACAAGTATTATAAACTCCAATATCTACCATTTCAACACAATTACATCCTCTTGCTTTCCATTTTTTGTAATGAACTTTACCCGTTAATTGAAAAGCAAGTGTTTTGGAAAGACATTCTCCTTTAATAAATCCATATTCTACGAGATCTTCTTTTTCAAAACATGTTTGGATGGTCATACCATTTTCCCTTGCAATTTGACTAAAAGAAAGCCCTAATTTTTTTAGATCTTCCTTTTCAAAAGGGAAAGTTTGCAAAATAGTTTGATTTTTCTCTACATTTTTATAGTTATCTAAAAAGGAAATAATTATACGATTAGTAGCACCGTTCAATAAATGACATAACTTTTGAAAAGCTTTGATATGGTATTGAATAGAATAATGAGCACTTAAAAAAATAGGGTCATAACGAATAACAATATTTTCTTTCCCAATTTTAGAAGCTAATTTTTTAATAGCATCAATTGTCTTTCTTTTGGATGGGACATACGGTTCAATTTCTTTTTGATAAGGTGTAATAGTCACATGGACTAAAAAAGGCTTTTTTAATACATTTGTATATTGCAAAAGAGGAACTGGATTCTTTGTACAAAACAGAATAGCATCAACATCTTCAAAAAAAATACGACTTACTTGCTTTGGATAAAATGGGTTACGTACGTCTATAAATCCTTCTTGATAACGTTTGATAAACCACTTCATATAAAATCCTACAATATCAGTTCGACCACTTACATTTAAAATCATATGAACTCCTTAAAAAAACTAGACAAGAAACAGTCTAGTTTATTTGCATTGGTAGTCCGTACGGGGTTTGAACCCGTGAATACGAGCTTGAGAGGCGCGCGTGTTCAACCACTTCACCAACGGACCAAATAATATCTTCAAAAGACATTCTTATTTTACCATGAATACTTTTATTTTACAATAGTGTTCTTTTATTTGATAAATCATAAAGAAAAAATTTTATTCAATTGAAGCAGTATATGCCATACAACTTTGAATTTTTTCATTTTTGAGAACTTTTAGTGGATTCGAGTATGTTAGTTCCTCAAATTGTTGTTCTCCCACTAGTTTCTTCAATTTTTGATAAGCTTTATCTAAGTGAATTGTATCATTTATTGAATGAGTATCTGTTCCAACAAAAGATACCAAATGATTTTTCAAAAGCCATTTCATGACTTTTTTCGCAGATTTTCCATATTTGCCTAAAATACTATCTACATTACATTGTAATAGACAATTAAATTCTAACAATTCTCGAACTCTTTCTGGATGTTGATGCAAAAAACGATATCGTTCAGGATGAGCAATAATAGGAACAATACCATGGTCTGATAGTTCACAAAGAATTGTTGGCAATTGATAAAGATAACCATTTAATGGAAGTTCCATTAATAAGTATTTACTTCCATTGAGGGTTGTTATTTCTCCTTTTTTTAGTAAGGAAATGATATTTTCACAAGTAAAAACTTCATTTCCTAAATAGAGGTGGATGTTTTCTTTGACTTGCTGTTGTAATGTTTCTAAGAGTTCTTTTCTAATTTTTTTATTGATACAATATTTAGAGTTTTCAATATAATGAGATGTTAAAACAATATCACAAATTCCTTTTTCACTTAATACATTAAGTACATGAATACTTTCATCAAAATCCTTACTTCCATCATCTACACCTGGTAATAGATGAGAATGAATATCAATAATCTTATTCATAGAAATGACCATAATATTGCTGTGAACTTGTGTTCATTTGATTTAAAACAACTCCTAAGATATTTGCATTGATAGTTTCTAAACTTTTTTTGGTATTTTTTAATACATTAATCGGAGTTTTTTTATAGGCACTAACAATAACAACTCCATCTACTAATCTACCCATAATAAGAGAATCTGTTAAGCCTCCATTAACAGGTGCAGAATCAAAGATGACCATATCATACTGTTTTTTTAGAATTGATATGAGTTCTTTGTTTTTTTCAGAACCTAAAAGTTCTGAAGGATTTGGAGGAGTAACTCCACGAAACATAATAGACAAATTTTCAATTTTTGTTCTTTTGATATAATTTTTATAGGTTTCTTCTACATTTTCTAATAGTAAATTAGATAGTCCTTTTTGATTATGTGAACCAAAAATATAATGTAGTCTTCCTTTTCGAATATCACAATCAACTAATAATACTTTTGTCCCACTTTGAGCAAAGGCAACGGCTAAATTAGCTGCGATAAAGCTTTTTCCTTCTCTTGGCATACTACTCGTAACAAGAATGGTTTTTAACGTTTTATCAACGGATGAAAATTGTAAATTGGTTCTTAAAGTACGAATCGTTTCACTAATTACTGACTTAGGATCATAATTTAAAATTAATTCATTTTGCATATTGTTTCTCTCCTACTTTCTCTTTCCATTATATTTAGGAACGGTAGCTAATACACTCATCCCTATTTTCTTTTCGATATCTTCTGCAGAATGAATGGTATCGTCGAAATAGAAAAGAATAAATATAATGATACTTCCAATTAAAAATCCGCCTATAATTCCGATTAAATATTGTTTTTTTGCATTGACATTGCTAGGAGCTGTTGCTTCAATTGCATCATCTACAATACTTACATTCTTAATATTATAAATACTTGTAATTTCTTCTTTAAAAACAACAGCAATTTCATTTGCAATATCACGTGCTAATGTACTATCTTCATCTAAGACAGAAATCACAATTAACTCTGTATCGTTTGCACTAGTAACATCAATTCGACTTGCTAAATTAGATACGCTTATATCAAGCCCCAAGTTATCAATCACTTCTGATAAGACTCTTCTTCTTTTGATAATTTCACGATATGTTGGAATTAAGTTTTTATTTAAATTAATATCATTTTGTGTAATCATAGATTCATCTGTTTTGGTTAATACAAGACTTGTTTGTGATTGATACAATGGAACTTGAATATAGGAGGTATATATCCAACTAGCTAAAAATCCTAGAACAGTTGTAATTGCAACAATCCAAATAAAACTCCAGAAATATTTTAATAAATCAGAAATATTTAATTCTTCCATTGATTAATTCCCCTTTTCCTATTGCTTAATTATACCTTACATTTCGTCAAAAAGCAACATATCAATTGTCATTTTTAATACTTAGCATATTTTTTTGATTCCACCATTTAGTAAGTAGATATGCGAAATAAAAAACAAGAATCCCTGTTAAAATCAGCCAAATCATTGGATGATCAAAAGTAACTAAAAATGGAAATAAACGTAGCATATGCTCTGGTAACCTATTCATCATAATGTAATTAGTTCCAAAAATATGATTAAAGATAAACATTATTCCAAAAATTCCTAATGCACCTAAAAAGGCTTTTGGAAGATCGCTTTTTTCAATTTTATAGTCTAAAACAAAAAGAGTGTAAAGGGATGCTGTTAAAAAGAAGTGATGACTAATAAAAAACTGCCAAAAAATAAACCGATCAGGTCCACAGGTAAGGTCTGGAAAAAGAATGGCTGGAAGAGGTCCTAAAAAAGATAAAAAGTACACAAATTTAAATAATTTTCTACTTCCTAGTAACATTGTTATCATAAAGAGCCCACCACTAATAAAACAAAGATGAAGTGGTAGATGAACATGATAATCCCATGTCCCCATGAGAATCATTGGAACATAATAAATTACCATATTTAAAAACATAAAAATAGCTATAAACCACCGAACAGGTTGATCATAATATTTCCATTTACGAATTTTTTCTCTTTTGAAATAGATTAATAATATAGAAATAAGCATGACTAGTGTCATTAAAATATGCCAAAACCCAAATAAATGAAAATGAAATATACCTGGAACCAACCCAAAGAATTCTTTCATTTACTACCACCTCTTACACCCTATTCAGTATAATATAATTTATATGAAATCGTCTAGTATTATTTGTTATTTAACCATGTTTTCCAATAAAAAAGATTTATCTTTTAAAATCTCTTTTATTGGTTTATAACTCGATTTATTTCTTTTACAGCCTTTTCTACTGTAGATTTATCAGGATACATGACCCAATCTTTGTACTGTGTCAAATGTACATAATCTTGGCCATCAACACCATCAACTGCTTGTTCTGTAATTTTCCAATTTCCCATATTTTTAATGGTTGTTTGTGCTAGATTATTAATTACATCTCGAGGTATTGTGGTTTCATATAATCCCTCAAGTGAACTAAGAATATTTGCATAATTTGTGATGGTGTTCATATCCTTTAATTTTTCAAGCATTCCAAGCATAATTTTTCTTATATGTCTCTGTCTAGCTCGATCTCCGCCATCAAAAGTTTTTCGAATAGTAGCAATACTTAAAGCTTGCTTACTATTAATTGTTTGGCATCCCTCATGAATATATACTTTATTTACACCAGGAATACTAAATGATTCATCTGAACAATAATTAATACCACCTAAAGCATCTATGACATCCACAACATTATTGGCATTAAATGTTAAATAATAATCGATGTTAATATCAAAATAATCTGCAAGAGATCCTACGCTTACATCTACACCATATGGTCCCATATAGCTTAATGTATCACATCTTCCATCTTCTCTTCCATAGACTGGTATATAATAGTCACGAGGAATGGATGTAAGTAAAATTTCTTGTGTATCTGTATTTATACTTACAATCATATTAAAATCTCTTGTGTTGTATGTAAAATCAGTTCCTCCTAAATATATATTAAAACTATTTTTTTTCTTCTCATTTTGTACTTTAATTGTTGACTTAATATCGATTTTGTCTAATATAACAAACTGTTCTTTATCAAAATCTTTATCTAATTCAAAAATAATATTATAAGAAGAACTTTCTATAAACATCAATTGATTTTCATCTCTTACCTTTAAAAACATTTCTTTTATATCTTTTTCTTGTTTCATAGAAATATTATAGTTTGATTTTAATTTTTTTATAGCTTTCTTCATCTTATCATCATTACTAAAGTAAAGAACATCATCTTTTACACTTTCCTTTGTTATTTCATTCTTTTTACCTTTAATTAGATAGTAAATATTTGAATCTGTAATAGTATTATAATTAAACATAGTGTTTAAAAATCTATTTGTATGATAAATATAATAACTTCCAATCGAACTTATCAAAATAGATATGAAAAAAAGAAGCACTCCTAAAACTAAAAATACTTTTTTCTTTAATGTAAAAAAAATAAATCCTAAAATATTAACAAACAAAATAGCACCAATAATAAGTACTAAATAAAGTGTAGGGAGCACATCAAGTTGTAATAATAGAATAAATAAAAGAAGCATAAGAATGACACTTAATATCACCAAAATATTTCTTTTTTTAAATTTTACTTTTTTCTTTGTTTCTTCCATAATATATGCACCTTTCATAAAAATCTTTTTGAATCCTATATTCGTGATAACGTTTAATATAGTTATAATTATAAGTATACAATATGTATCTATACTTTTGCAAAATGTCTTTGTCATTTTTATACAATTTGACATTATTTTTCATTTAAAAATTTGAAAAAAACAATTTTTTCTTTTCAAAAATAAAAAT
>CANQDI010000053.1 GCA_947591575.1 uncultured Bacilli bacterium
ATAATTTTTAATTGATTTTCAATTTCTACAATTCCTTTAGCACCTAATTTTTGAATAGCTTCTTTATTTGCTTTATTTACATCTTTCAAAGTTACAATAAAACGAGATAATTTTGACTCTGTTTGAATAATATTTTCTTTTCCCCCTAGATACTCCACTAATTTATTCAAATCTAAATTTGCATCTTTTTTAGTGGCTTTTAGAATAGCTAATAAAATAATGATTAAAACAATACCTATAATTAAATATTCCATTATATTCACCTTTCTTATAAGTGTATTATACTCTATTTTCTTTCTTTTGAAAAGGTCTTCTATTGTCAATTTTTTTAGGGTAAAACATACAATAGCAATATAGGTAGAACTCCCACACGTTAGAATTAGGAGTGCATATCTTATAGTAGATAATAGATAAAGAGGTGGAATATATGAATAATAATGAAGATTGCTGTTTTGCTAAAATCTTAAAAGTCATCTATATCCTACAGAAAAACGCATCTGGGACAGACTGCTTCGATGGTTCTTGTACAAGACCATTTCTAGGAGGAACTCCTGATGTTATTTGCTTTAATACTCGTCCAGTTTCTTTCTATTTAAGTGATGGAAGTCTCTTTGAAGCAACTTACACTACAGATGATAATGGACAAACGGTTACGGCTACTTCATCCGTTTTTCGTGTAGAAAAAGTAAATGATAACTGTGTGCTTTTAAGAATATTAGAGAATGCAACAACCCCTACTGCAACGAGCCCATATCAAGCAACTAATCAGTTTATAACCCTAAATTTAAGTTGTATTTGTGCACTTCGTTGTTTGTCTGATGTTGTCTTAGAAAATATTTAAGAAGGAGGAAGATAGAAATGTGCTGTCAAGGAAATAATCAAAATCTGTCTTGTCTAGTTGAGATCATTGAAACGATTTTGATGCTACAGGATCAAGACAATACTTGTTGTGAAATCGGTGGATGTGATAAACCTTATTTAGGTCCAACACCAACTGTATTCTGTTATAATACTAGACCTGTTGAGTTTTACAATTGTCAAACAGGACTTCGTTGGGCTTTCCCATATACTCTCAATGGAACAGATGGAACAAGTACAGTTTTCCGTATAGAAAATCAAGAGGGAAACTGTTGTACCTGTCGTGTATTAGCTCCTAATCCTGATACTACAGAAACAATGAACCCTTACATTGCGACAAGTACTTTCTTTACAATTAATTTAAATTGTGTATCAGCCATTCAATGCTTGGGCGACACTTTTGTAAGTAACGTTTAAAAAAGCTGTGACTTCATCACGGCTTTTTTATTTTTATTTCTAATATAGAAGCTATGGGAATGACTTCATCATCTAATGTTAAAATAGTTGTTTTAGTTTTCGCTGCTAGAAAAGTATCAAATTCCTTCCCTGGCAATTTAATTCGTACAGGTACATTAAACGGATAACCTTTTCGATTAAAAATTTGATGAATGGTATCTTCAACTGTTTGATTTTGATCTTGTACTTCAAAAGAATTTTCTTGTTTTTCCCGCTCTTCTATAAATGAATAATATACTTCTTTATTCACTTTGTTAGATGTTCCTTCACTTCTATAAATAGCTGGTAGTTTTTTACTCATTTGGATCCTCCTATTAAAAGTTTATGTATGAAGGTAATAAAAATTGCTATTATTTAGCATAATATAAAATAAAGGGAGGATGATGTGATGAACACAAAAAAGAAAATAGATTTTACTATCCTTATTCCAATTCTTCTTTTTGCAATCATTTCTATCATTACTATTACAAGTGCTCTTACTTATCTTTCCCCTTCTCTTGGAAATCTAGCTTTAAAACAAGCCATGTGGTATATTATCGGTGGAGGTCTTGTCTTACTTCTTCTCCACTTTAAAAATGAATATCTTTATCAAAATGCTTTTCTCTTTTATATTTTATTTAATATTTTATTATTACTTCTTCTTATTTTTGGCCAGCCTATTAATAATAGTAAATGTTGGTTTATTATTCCTGGTATTGGATCTTTTCAACCAAGTGAATTTATGAAAATTATATTGATTTTAGTATTAGGGGTTATGATTCAAAAATTTCATGATAAAACACAAAATCCTACCTGTAAAGAAGAATTTTTCTTTATCTTAAAGACCTTTTGTATTGTTCTCATTCCAAGTATTCTTACCTTTTTAGAACCAGATACAGGTGTTGTTATTATCTATTTTATTATCTACTTTCTAATGCTTTTCATATCAGGTATTCGACTTCGATGGTTTCTTTTCGTTGGTCTTTTCTTCTTATTAGTAATAGGACTTGTTTTTGGCTTCTATTTTTTTAACCAAGATTTATTTATTCATCTTTTTGGAACAAAATTATTTTATCGTTTAGAGCGAATTTTTTCATGGAGTGATGGGAGTGGTTTACAACTAGAAAACGCAATGGCTGCAATTGGATCTTCTGGTTTTCTGGGACATGGATTTAATCATACTCCTATTTATTTCCCAGAATCGGGAACTGATTTTATTTTTGCAGTTTATGCATCAAACTTTGGTTTTTTAGGAAGTGTTTTCCTCATTGCCCTTATCTGCTTTTTTGATTATCAATTAATTCATCTTGCGATGAAAAAAATAAAGCCTATCCACCAATTTATTCTAGCTGGAATTATCGCTATGCTTGTTTTTCAACAAATACAAAATATAGGAATGAATCTTGGCCTTCTTCCAATTACAGGAATTACTCTTCCCTTTATTAGCTATGGTGGGAGTAGCTTACTTTCTTATATGGTTATTGTTGGAATGATTATCAATATTTCAAAAGAACCGAATCGTCATTATATTACGTGAATAAAATATATCTTAAGTATTTTTCTTTAAGCGAATTTTTTCAATAACAGGCTGATTTTTCTCTAAAACTGTTCCATTTTCATCTTCTACTTTTGTATTTTCTGCAATGGCATCAACAACTTCCATTCCACTTATTACATGTCCAAAAGCAGCATAATCTCCATCTAAATAAGTACTATCTTGCTGTACAATAAAGAATTGGCTAGATGCTGAATTATAATTATATCCATTTCTTGCCATAGAAATTGTACCTCTCGTATGAGATATACTATTTTCTATGCCATTGGATGAAAACTCTCCTTGTATATTCATACGACTTCCACCTTCTCCGGTTCCTGTAGGATCACCACCTTGAATCATAAATCCATTTATAATACGATGAAATGTTAACCCATCATAAAATTGATCTTTTACAAGATTGACAAAATTGGTTACTGTAATAGGCGCTACATCTGCATCGAGTTCTAGTTCAATAACACCATACTGTTGAATTGTCATCTCAATATTTACTTTTCCTTGCATATATTGCTCCTTCTCATCTTTTCCACAACCTGTTATAAAAAAAATAGCAACAAATAAAACTAATACGTATTTTATATTTTTCATATTACTCCTTTTTTTCTAAAACATCTTGATAAACTTCATGTAATTTCTTTCCTACTGTTTTAATATCTCGTTCCACTGCTTTTGAATATGCATTTCCACATAGAGATGGAAGATCTCCTTCCAATATTTTTTTGATTTTACTTTGAAAGGTATGAATATCTTTGCCTTTATATACATCTTTGCCTTCAATAAACCATTCTTCAAAAATAGGAATATCTCGAATTAAAATATTGCATTTCATGGCACACGCCTCAAGTACAGGAATTCCTTCTGTCTCTTCTAACGTTGGCATGAAATATAAATTGCAAGCATCTAATGCATCTCTTATTTCTTCTTTTGAAACATACCCTGCAAAAGTAAGATTCGAAAGTTTTGTTTGAACCGCCTTACGCACATCCTTAGTAGCAAGTGACAAAGGACTTTCACCAAACCAAATAAATTGATACATAGGAAGTCTTTTAGCGAGTTCTACAAAATCAACAATTCCTTTTCTTCTAATATACAAACCAATTCCTACAATCACTTTATCTTGTTTACTAAAATGATATTTTTTACGAAATGCTTCCCTTCTACTAGCATCTTTCTTCCAAAAATCTGTGTTAATTCCATTCGAAATATCATAGATTTTTTTATGTTCTAGTCCTTTATACTGTGATAGAATTTTCTTAGAATATGGAGTTGGAGTCACTAGAACATCCCCCATTTTATAACAATGAATTAACCACCATTTAAATAATTTTGAAGTTTGATGTCCTAGAATAAAGCCATCTTTATAATCTTCTTCTGTAGAATGTGCATGATATACAATTTTCTTTCCCTGTTTTTTTGCTTTTTTTACTAGGAAGTAAGATTTTAAAAAATATGTGTTTACATGTAGAATATCATAATCATCATGGATATCCAGAGTATAGGGAATATTTTCAAAGGTAAGGGCTTCTTGTTGATGTTGAATTGCTTTTCCTAATCCACTTTTGCTAATTTTTTTGAGTCCTTCTGCATATAGTAAAATCTTCATAATATCTCCTCCTTACAAGGATATCATTTTTTTTTCTTTTTTACCACCTTTTCTATATCAAAAAAAAGAAGGCTTGCTTCTTTCTATTTCATATTTTTATTTTTAATCTTTTACAATAGACTTAGAATTTTTATTTTCTGTTTGATATTCTTCTCTAATTCGATTTAAAATTTGATCTAACTTTATTGTATTTACTTTTCCATTCCTTGAAGATATTTCTTCTACTTCTTGTTTTGTCAAATAATTAAATAAAGGCTCTCCTTTTTCAAAATGGACATAATTTATACACCAATCCTTATGTTCCTTAGTCACATGATTTTTATATAACGCTTTAAAATCATGATGAATTTCTTCGAAACTTGTACTACCACTTACATATAAAATATAAAAATTCTTTTCTTTATTTACATCTTCCTGTTCCATTACGATTAGATCTTGCAAACTAAAATTCTCACTTGTTTGATTTTTTTTACTTTCTTCTTCTAAACTTGCTACCTCTTCTTCTAAAATAGCACATTTTGAAATATACTCTTCTAAAGAAGCTTCATTTTGGCCTTCTTGATTCATTTCTTTCGCATTTATTTTATCATTCAAAAGTGAAATTTCACAAACACTTCCAATAAATGCAAGAGATAGACTTCCTGTAAGTACTAAGCTTGCTATTTTCCCTTTATTTATTTTCAGGTTTTTCATACCCATTCCCCCTTGTATTAGAATCAGTATCTATCATAGCTCATTTCCTTAAATTCGTCAATTCATCCTTATTCTTTAAAAAAATATCATTATCTTTTTACTTATAGTATTAGTATTTGTAATTCTAAAATAAAAGAATCACCTAACTCAGCAATGATTTAGGTGAAACCAAAATTATATTGGCAACACTCAACATACAATATTAAATGTTCTTTTTTATTTTATGCAAGGCATCCTTGACGTATTCATTATAATATAAAAACGCACTTTTATCAAGTACGCCTTCTATTTTTACTCGAATTTTCCGAGTCTCTTATCAATATGGTGGAGTTAATGAACCTAAAAACAAACTATTGTATTTTTCGTAATGGATTTCTTATTGTTGTACCACTAAATAACTAAACTTTATCATAATGAGTCCACATTCTAATAATATGAATTTCTTTTTTTTCTTCATCCACTTCATAAACAATTCGATGTTGTCTATTAATTCTTCTAGAATATAAT
>CANQDI010000054.1 GCA_947591575.1 uncultured Bacilli bacterium
ATGTAGTTTAGGGTTTTGATAAGAAGTATCAATAGAAGAACTTGTTTTATGATAGAGTTTTCCAACTAGATTATCATCTAAAACAGTTGAAAAAAGTGGTATCTTAAAATGGAGAGCATCATCCATTTCACTAGGATAACTAACTAGCTCTACATTCTGTAAATGATATGCTATTCTTTGAAAATTTCGAAGAAATTTATTGGTAATATTTTCTTGTAGCCTATCTTGATTTTGGTAAAAAAAATCGATCTGCTGCTCAATGTCAATATCGTTTTCACTTTGATGATTTTGAGAAGATTTTTGTTGTAACTTCTTGATTTTCTCTTCTATCAGTAACATCTTTGCTTGATAACGTAGTGGTAAATATGGAATGACTTCATAATCAGTTATTCCTCTTTGATGCATCAATCCTAAGAAAAGGGCAAGTGAACAAATAGAAGAAGGCGAAACATCTACAATTCGCTCTGAAAAATAATCAGAGGAAACGTCTTTATTTACTTGATATAAACTACGCTTTACTTTTTTATAAAAAGAATCTGTACGGTCATGATTTTCTATATCTCTAATAGAATAAATGAAACATTTTCCTTGCGCAATTCCAAACGAAATGATAGGAAGAAGATAACTATTTCCTTCTTGATCTTCTAACTGACTTTTAAATACATAAGGGGTCTCTAAATTAGTATGTTGCGCTTTCACTTCATAAACAAGAGAAATATCATCAAAATTTTTAAAAGAATCTTTCATCGGAAGATGTAGCTTTGGTATTGGAAAAGAATCATCCTTTAAATATTGAATTCTTTTATCAATAAATAACAGAGGATCTTTAAAATCTTGAAAAGAGGCATTAGACCACAAGGTTGCAAGAAAATATTTTTCTTGAGCAATTACATCGCCATCATAATAAATATTATCCTCATCATAAAGAAAGGGATTTTTATTTAAAAACTCTCTCATAGCATCTAAATAAGTATTGATTTTATCTTCAAATAAAGGAACATTTTTTATTTCTAATACAAGTTTTTGAGAAGCATTTCGAACTGCTTTATCAGAAGCAAAATTCTTTATAATTTTGCCACTTTTTTGATCATATAAATTCGTTTGAAATCCAATTTTAAAAACCCAATCTTGAACAGAAACATGATAATTTGCAATTTCTTCTAATGTTTCATAAAGAATTTTCCTACGTTCTTCACTCATCAAAGTCCTCCTAAATGATTAACATTGCATCCCCAAAAGAAAAGAAACGATATCTTTCTTTGACAGCTTCTTGATAAGCTTTTAAAATATATTCTCTAGTTGAAAAAGCTGAAACTAACATCAACAATGTTGATTTTGGAAGATGAAAATTTGTAATTAACCCATCAATTCCCTGAAATTGATACCCCGGATAAATAAAAATATCTGTGAAACCACTACAACTAACAAATTGATGGTGTATTTGCATTACTGTTTCAAGAACCCTTGTTGATGTTGTTCCAACTGCAATAATACGACCCCCTTTTTTTCGCGTTTCATTTAAAACTTGTGCTGTAGATTCACTGATCGTGTAAAATTCACTATGCATTTGGTGAGACGCAATATCTTCCACTTCAACAGGTCGAAAAGTACCAAGTCCTACATGAAGTGTTACCGGAACAATATGAACGCCTTTTGCTTTCACTTTTTCTAATAAATCTTCTGTAAAATGCAATCCTGCTGTAGGCGCAGCAGCACTGCCAAGTTCTTTCGCATAAACTGTTTGATAACGATCTTTTTCTTCTAACTTTTCATGAATATAAGGAGGAAGTGGCATGGTTCCTAACTGTTCTAAAATTTCTACAAAAATACCATCATAAGAAAAAACATATTCGCGAATTCCGTCTTCTTTTTCTTTGACACAAGTAGCTTTTAATCTCCCATCTCCAAAAGAGATGACACATCCTTCTTTTACTCTTCTAGCAGGTTTTGTTAAACATTCCCAAGTATCTTTTTCAATATTTTTAAGCAGTAACACTTCAATCACTGCACCTGTATTTTCTTTTTCACCAATCAGTCGTGCTGGTAAAACCTTGGTATCATTAATAACTAAAGTATCACCTTTTTTTAAATAGGATAGAATATCTGTAAATTGTTGATGTTTCATTTCACCCGTTTTTCTTGAAAGAACTAAAAGCCTTGATGCATCTCTTTGTTTCAATGGAACTTGAGCAATTAATTCTTTTGGTAACTCATAATCAAATTCTTTCAGTAACATACTGTGCCTCCTATTTATGAAAAATGGTCTTCTTGAAAAATCGTATTTTGATAGTTAAGATGCAGTACTTCATAAGCCTTTTGAGTAGCTATTCTACCACGAGCAGTTCTTTTTAAGAATCCTTGCTGTAACAAATAAGGCTCTAAAACATCTTCGATCGTAGAAATTTCCTCTCCAATACTAGAAGCAATGGCTTCTACACCAACAGGTCCTCCATTAAATTTATGAATAATAGCATAAAGTAGTTGATGATCTGTCTCATCTAAGCCACTTTGATCTACGCCTAAACGAAGAAGAGCTTTTTGCATGATTTCCAAATCAATTTGCTTTTTTCCCTCAACCAAAGCAAAGTCACGTACTCTTCTAAAGAGTCGATTAGCAATACGAGGTGTCCCTCTACTTCTTTTAGCAAGTTCAATAGCAGCTTCTTTGATAATAGGCATTGAAAGAACACGAGAAGTTCTTTCAATAATCAAAGTCAACTCTTCTACTGTATAAAATTGTAATTTGGAAACAATACCAAAACGATCTCGTAAAGGACTTGATAAATCTCCTGCTCTTGTAGTAGCTCCTACTAAAGTAAAAGGTGGAAGTTCTATTTTAATATTACGGCTATTTCCTTCCCCTCCAATAATAATATCTAATGAAAAATCTTCCATCGCAGGATATAGAATTTCTTCGATATAGCGAGGCATTCTATGGATTTCGTCGATAAATAATACATCCCCTGGTTCAAGAGATGAAAGAATAGCTGCTAAATCTCCTGATTTCTCAATAGAGGGGCCACTGGCCGTTTTAATGTTACTTCCCAATTCTCTTGCAATAATATATGCAAGCGTTGTTTTACCAAGTCCTGGAGGACCATATAAAAGAACATGATCAAGAGGTTCATTTCTCATCTTTGCTGCTTCTACAAAAACTTTAATATTTTCTTTCACTTCTTTTTGACCAATATATTCATCAATCGTTTCAGGACGAATACTATTATCTAGTTGTTCATCTTGCTCTAAAACATGATTTGTAATAATTCTTTCCGTGTCCATTGGTATTTTCACCTCTTATTTTAATAGTAATTGTAGTGCTTGTTTAATCTGCTGTTCAATCGATAAGCTTTCATCAATTTTTGGTAGGACAGATTGAAATTCTTTTTCTTTATATCCAAGTCCTTTTAAAACTTCACTTAATTCTTCTTTGGTATTTTCAATCATTTCTACAGAAGAAATCGATCCTAATTTACCTTTTAAATCTAAAATAATTTGCTTCGCTAACTTTTCTCCGATTTTAGGAAATTTTTTTAAATACAGTAAATTTTCTCTTTCAATAGCATCCATAATTCCTGAAATAGAACCTGTAGCAAGAATAGGAAGAGCCATCTTAGGTCCTAGTCCCTTAACACCTATTAATTTTAAAAATAAGTCTTTTTCTTCCTGGGTTTTAAAACCAAACAATAAATGTTCATCTTCTTTAATCTGTGTATAAATAAAAACTTTATATTCTTTTCCTTCTTCAAATGAATATGGATTAGGTGTTTGGATAGCATATCCTATTTTATGATTTTCTAAAACAATTCCTGTTGGAAGAACCATTGTAACTGTTCCTATTATATAACTGTACATAATAATCCCTCATTTCCATTTCATTATATCACACAAACATGTGTTCTCAAAGAAAAAGAAATCGAAATCGATCTCTTTTCACCCCTTTCCAATTGTAATACGTTTATTTTGTATTTAACTTTTGTTGGATAAGGGACGAAGCTTTTTTCATATCAAACCTTCCCTTGATAAGAGGGGTGACATACCCCATTACTTTTCCCATATCACGAATTGTCTCAGGTTTTATTTTTTCAAATGCTTCTTCAATGATATTGATAACATCTTGTTCTTCAAGTTGTTCTGGAAGATAAGTTTTTAATATTTGAATTTCTTTTTTCGTTTGTTCCATTAAATCTTCTCTTCCTGCATTTGTAAATTGTTCTAATGCATCCTCTCTCATCTTTAGTTGTTTTTCAACAACACCATAAAAGATGGTATCTGTTATTTCACATTTTTGATCAATTCGAATCTTATCGACATCACCTTTTACCATACGAATAACACTTAAACGAAGTGCATCCTTATCACGCATTGCTTGTTTTAAATCTTCTAATAATTGTTCCATCTTAATTCATCCTTTCTATTTCATCTAAAGTAATTGGACCAAAAGCACCTTCTTTTATATCCTGCAAAATGATTCCATATACTTTTTCATAATCAATCATACCGCCTCGCATAAGTGCCCCTCTTTTTCTTCCAATTTGATCGAGTTTCTCCATAAGATTCATATCATCTTTTAATGTATATCGATAATAAAGAGCATCTTTATATTCTTTTTCTAAAAGCTCTAATGCAAAGCAAGCAAGTTCTTCTTTATCTAGTATATCTTCTTTAATAGAAGATAAAATAGCTAAAATATGAGCGCCTAATTGATCATCTAACTTAGGCCATAAAATACCTGGAGTATCCAAAAGTTCTATTTTGGGATGCATCCGAATCCACCCAACATGTTTAGTAACACCTGGACGATTTCCAACAGAAGTAGCCTTTTTTCCTACTAGTTGATTAATGAAAGTACTTTTTCCTACATTAGGAACTCCAATAATTAAAGCACGCATACTTCTTTGTTTTAATCCCTTTGCAATACGCTTTTGCTTTTCTTTTTCATAAATTGTTTCACAAGTTGTAATAACTTCTTCTACGCCTTTTCCTTTTAGTAGATCACATCTACAAACAAGATATCCTTTGCTTTCATAATAAGAAATCCATTGTTCTGTTTTTTTCACATCACATAAATCATATTTTGTAAAGATAAGAATTCTTGGTTTATCTTTAATTAATGTATCAATATCTTTTATTTTAGAAGAAAAAGGCATTCTAGCATCTATTACTTCAAGAACAATATCGATAAAGGATAATTTTTCTTTAATTTCATCTCTCGTTTTTTTCATATGTCCAGGATACCAATTTATATTTGTTTTATTTTCATTCATTTTTATCACCACAACTTTTACTTTCCTCTATTAACAAATCAAAATCTGATTTATATAATTTATCTTGTTTAATTCTATATTTTTCAAATTCTGTTAATGCTTTATCAAAAGCAATTTCATGTGATATTTTTCCAGCATCTTTTAAAATATCCCTATCATCAGCAAGTAAAAATTTATCAATTCTATTTGCCCAATCTTCCATTGTCATTGGAATATGTCTTCTTGCTCTATTTTCTGCAATTTCTAAAAATGCACTAACAATCCCCTCCAAATCTTTTAACTCATCGTTGGATAAATAATTTTTAG
>CANQDI010000055.1 GCA_947591575.1 uncultured Bacilli bacterium
AAACAAAAGATGTTTCCAATCTTCTTCTTTTGTGCAATAATAAAGAAGATAGGAATTGCTTTGATAGAAAGGTAAGAGCTCATGAAGAAAAAACATGTTAAGAAAATTTCGTTACTTCTTGCTGCAAGTCTTGCAGTTTTATTAGGAGGACATTCTTTCTTTGGTAATATGCAAAAGAAAAATAGTGATAAAAAGAAAGAAGAAGATAGAAGGGAAGGCTCCTTTCAATGAAAAAACCACTAGTTTTTTTCTAGTGATTATTGATTTCATGGTGTTCATGACGAGAGTCGAACTCGTGACCTTTTCCTTCGGAGGGAAACACTCTATCCAACTGAGCTACATGAACAATCTAATGGTATTGTATACTATGATGTTTCCTTTTGGCAAGCTTCTTTTGAAGATTGTTTATCTTTCCATAATATAACCATCTGCCACATCTTGGTACTTTTTGATCTCTTTCTCATGAAGTGTCCAAACAAGTACTTTTCTCTTTTTTCGTAATGCTTGAATAGATTTCTTTTTAATACTTGCTTTGTTATATGCAAGGAAATCAGGCTTTAGAAAGGCAAGAAGAAAATGTTGTATAAAAAATTGTTTCATTTTTTCATTTTGTTTTAGAAGAACGAGCAGCCCTCTGATATATTGAGGTCTGAGTTTTTTGATTTGATAAATAATGCGAAAGTCAAATGATTTAATCATGAATTTTCCTTGGTAAGAATCAAGGAGAGGAATCAGTTTTTGTATGAGTTTTTTATAACGATTTCCTGTTTTTATTTCAATATCTAGAAGAACTTGTCCATGTACTTGATCGAGTACTTCTTCTAGTGTTGGGATTTTACAGGAAGTATTTAGAAGATGTAAGTTTTTAATTTCTGTCCAAGTACAATCGCAAAGATATTTATTATATCCTGTCATTCGCTTTAGATGATCATCATGAAAGACAACAAGGGTATCATCTTTTAAAAGTTGAATATCTAGTTCAATGCCCATATTCTTATGAATCGCACATTGAAAAGCTTCTTTTGAGTTTTCAGCGATTGTCTTTTGGTCAAACCAACCACGATGAGCAATTTTCATTTGATTTAAAAAAGATAAGTCTTTTTTCATAACATTCTCCAATATCTGTTTTTTCTGTAGGATTTTATTTATATTTTATGATAGATTTTGCAAAATTTTAAACAAAAATAGAATCTTTTCATTCATTTCCTTTATATCATCATGAAAATAGTGATCAATAAATTATCACATTTTAGAAATTTCTTCATAATTGAGTGATGATCAAATTTCACGAAAGAGGGAAGTGATAGTATGAATAGGAAGAATTTTTTAAGTTTATTTTTAGTAATTCTTATCTTCCTATTATTATAGTTTAATATAAAAAGAAAATCACCTAATTCAGCAAAGATTTAGGTGAAATCAAAATATATTAACAATACTGTCACTATATAATGATATTTTTATTTCTTTCTTAGCTTTTTTTGCATAAAATCAATGATTGCTAGAATGAGCCAAAAAACTCCTGCTCCGAATAACTCATCTTTTTCTGCGCCTAAAAAATAATATAAGAAAAACGAAATTGCTGCAATTAATTGCCATATTGATGCTTCATATTTCTCACAAAATTCATTAAACTTTTTCACTTTTCATACTCTTTTCGCTACATCCTATATATTAGTATTTGAGGGATGATATGTATCTTCTTTTGTCTTTTTACTTTACATTACTCCTCTAACTAATCATACTCGTATTATAAATATTTCGATTAGTTTTGTCAATGGAGTTAACCTTTTCCTTCATTAAAGATAACATCTGCACACAATATATAAATCATGGAATTTTAGAAGTCAACCGATAAGAAATAACAATGCTGTAGCACAAATCGGATTACATAACAAAAGAGAAAAGGAAGCAATTCATTTTTGCCACTTTGTTAAATTTTATTAAATTAATGAATAATATCATTAGACTGATATCTTCTATCTAAATATAATTTTTTCTCTTTTTTCATTGTTTTATCTGTAATTCCTGCATGAGAATCAATTATTTGATTTTCAAAATTCACTCCAAATAATTGTAATTGAGTTAATGTATTTTGCATTTGATTTAATAAGTTCTTTAATTCTGGATTATCTTTTATTTTATCAATTCTTTCAGATATCTCTTTCAAGCGTTCAAAATAACCTGCTAAATCGCTAGTAGTTATACTTAAATCTACAGAAGCATGTATATCTTCATGTTCTCCTTTTTTCTTTTCTGCTAATTCTTGAATTATACCAATAGTAGATTTTGTTGTTATTTCGTTTGGTAATTTATTTGGATCAAATATCAAACTATTTAATTCTATGTTTCTATTATACTTACCTATTTCTCGATTAAAACCAAAACCAAAACCAAAACCATCAGTTTCTAAAATTAAGCAATAACACGAACCATTTGTTCTATATTTAATTGGATTATTTAAATATGTAGGATTGACTTCCATATTTTCTAGAAAAGCAAAATAATTTTGATTTCCACATAAAGTGTCTAATTCATATTCAACTTCAGTAAAATCTAATTTTTCTCCAAAATTAATCTCATTAAATCCAAGAGCCTTAATTTTTAATGCTAGTGCTTTTATTGTTTCTATATCCTCATTATGTTCTTGAATATATTGATAAAAATAATCCTCTGCTAAGTTTTCTCTACGTTTTCCTTTTTCATCATAACTTAAAACAGTTAAATTACTTAAACAAGAATACTTATTCATTATTTCTATAGTATGTTTATGTTTTTCTACAAACTCTTTATATTTGTTAGAACTAATAGTTGATTTTCCTTGCATAACACGATATACCTTATTAACTAAATACCTATTACTTTTAGATTTTATTAACTCCTCTAAATCATCACAAAATGATTTATAATTTTCTCCAACTTCACATAAAACAATCAAATGATTAGTTTTTATTTTTTTACAATGTTTGTTCCTTTCTTCCATTACCAATGAATAAATCATACTTAAACCTCCCTTTGCTACATATTATTTTAACATATTTATCGTTAAAGTCATCTTTATTTTTTGAATTATTTTGAATAATTTCAATATCATTATTATCAAGTATATCTTCATCATATAAATCATTAATGAAGTCATCATATTTATTGGTAGAGAAGAATTTGTACAGTTAAAAATTCTATAAAATTTTTCCATAACTCTTTAAAGTAATCAACTATTTTTTGTAATTTTGATAGCTTATCTTCTAACTCATCAATAGTTTCATTTGCATCATTCAAGTCATATTCTAATTCTTCAATTCTATCATCACGAGTTTTTATTTTTTTTAAATTCCTAACTTCATTAGAGCGTTCTTTTAGGTCATCTTCATCAGCATATCTAGCCAAATTTGTAAGAGAAATATATTCTTTATTTCCTATTCGCATAACACTAATTTTATTATTTCTTTATTCATATTTCCCCTTAATTAATCAAATCATTTTATCAAAAATTATTGAATAATAAAACTCGAACTCAAATCATTTAAAAAGTCCGAGTTTGGTATCTATCTGGTGCCGAAAGACAGAATTGAACTGTCCGCTGATCCTTACCAAGGATCTGTTTTACCACTAAACTATATCGGCAATGCAACTAAATTGTAGCAAGAATTAAAAAGAAATGCAATTCTTTTTGGAAGAATGTATAACTTTATAGTATAATAATAGAAGAGGTGAAGAAAATGATTGCTGTAAAAGGAAATACTACACCAATTAATGAAGAAAAAATTATTGAAAATATTAGAGCATTGGGAATCGATATGATAGATGAAGCTCAAAGTGGACATCCAGGAATTGTCTTAGGGGCTGCGCCTATTCTTTATACACTTTATGCACATCATTTAAGAATGGACCCAAAAAATCCAGATTATTTTAATCGAGATCGTTTTGTGATGAGTGCAGGGCATGGTTCTGCTTTATTATATGCTGTCCTTGCAATGGCAGGTTTTGATATTGAATTAGAGGATTTAAAAGCTTTTAGAAAATTAGGTAGTAAAACGCCGGGACATCCTGAAGTAGGGACAACTCCTGGGGTTGATATGTCAACAGGACCATTAGGTCAAGGTGTAGCTTCTGCAGTTGGGATGGCAATTGCATCCAAATATCAACAGGCAGTATTTAACAAAGAACAAAAAAATTTAATTGATTACAATGTGTATTGTCTTGTTGGCGACGGTGATTTAATGGAAGGAATAAGCTATGAAGCACTTAGTTTAGCAGGAACACTTCAATTAAATAATTTGATTATTTTATATGATTCTAATCAGATTTCCTTAGATGGAAAAATAGACATGACTTTTAAAGATCAAATGACAGAACGTTTTTCATCAATGGGATTTGATGTATTTGAAGTAACAAATGCAGAAGATATAGAAGCTTTAGATAAAACAATAGAAGCAGCTAAAGCAAGCAGCAAACCTTCCTTTATTGAAGTGCATACCGTTCTTGGAAAATTTTCTTCTTTAGAAAATACGAACAAAGTACATGGTACGCCACTTTGTAAAGAAGATATTACATTATTAAAAGAAAAACTACATGTTAGAGATATTCCATTTACCATATCCAGTGAGGCTATTGAAGACTTTCAATATCAAATTACAAATCGTTGTGGAACCATCGTGGATGAATGGAATCAAAAGAAAGAATCATTGAAAGAAGAAACGAAAAAAGAACTTGCATTTCTTGAAAATCGAAATCAAAACTTTACCATGACAGAAATTGATTATTTACCACCAATCGATGGTGCAGAATCATTACGAGATACTTCTTCTAAGATTTTAGCTTCTCTTGGGAAAAAGTATACCTTCCTATTATCTGGGAGTGCTGATTTATTTACTTCCTGCAAAAATTATTTAGAAGATGGAGGGGATTTTTCTGCCAATAATCCTCTTGGAAAAAACATTTGGTTTGGAGTAAGAGAACATGCCATGGGAGCGATTGCAAATGGTCTTGCTCTTTGTGGAATTCGACCTGTTGTTTCAACGTATTTATCTTTTAGTGATTATTTACGACCAGCTCTTCGTATGAC
>CANQDI010000056.1 GCA_947591575.1 uncultured Bacilli bacterium
ACAAGAATCCTAAAAGCGTTTATTTTCATGATTTTCTTTGCATTCTTTTTGTATTTATGATAAGATAAACCGTATGGAGGGACTTATGGAAACAGTGCTTTTAATTATTTCAATTTGTTTAATTATTATTGTTCTTTTACAAAGTGGAAAAGCAGAAGGGGCTTCTCAAATTTTTTCTGGGGGAAATTCTGATTTGTTTAGTCAGAGAAAAGAAAGAGGAACCGAACTTGCAATTAGTAGAATTACAATGTGCCTTGGTCTTGCATTCTTTTTAATCTGTCTTGTAGCATCATTTTTATAAAAAGTCTCTTTATATTATTAGAGATTTTTTCTTTTTCATAGGATTTCTTTGTAAGATTTCCTACTTTTTTTGAATTACTTTAGATAAATCAGCAAGAAAAATGTGTAAATATAAAGAAAACATGCTATGATAATAGTAGAGATAGTAGGTGAGTAGTATGGAAGATCAAATAGTTGCTATTTTAAAAGAAGCTGGTAAGGCAATGACTATTTTTGAGCTTGAAGAAAAATTAGGAACAAAGGGAGAAGTCCCTTTAGAAGAACTTACCAAAATATTATATGATTTAGAACAAAAAGCCCTCATTTATCATACTAATAAAGATAAGTATATGATTTTAGAAGATAGTCATTTAAAAAAAGGAATTATGCATGCCAATAAACGGGGATTTGGTTTTGTAGATATTGAAGGGGAAAATCAAGATATTTATATTTCGAAAGAAAACGTAAATGGTGCATTGCATGGAGATTTTGTTTTAGTAGAAGTAACAAGTAAAAAGAATATCGATCGACAAGAGGGAAGAATCCTACGGGTTTTAAAACGTTCTAGTAATCGTTTTGTTGGAGAAATCTCTTTTCAAAATGGTGTTGGTATTGTAAAGCTTGACGATGATAAAATTTTAATGGATGTAGTTGTTCAAAAGGAAAATACCATGCATGCGGTAGATGGACATAAAGTTGTCGTAGAAATCATCAAACGTATTTCTAATCAACAAAGTGAAGGAAGAGTAGTTGATATTATTGGGCATAAAAATGATCCAGGGGTTGATATCTTATCTATTGTTTATAAGTATGGAATTGATACAGAATTTAGTGAAGAAGTCAAGGAAGAAGTTAGGAAAATTCCAGATACTGTGCTAGATGAGGAATATGAGGGAAGAAGAGATTTACGAGAAGAAGAAATTTTTACAATTGATGGAGATGATACAAAGGATATTGATGATGCCATTTCTTTAAAAGAAACAGAACATGGTTATGAACTGGGTGTTCATATTGCCGATGTAAGTCATTATGTGAAAGAAAGTAGTGCATTAGATGAAGCTGCTTTAGAAAGAGGTACGAGTGTCTATTTAGTTGATCGGGTTATTCCTATGCTTCCGCATGAATTATCTAATGGAATTTGTTCTTTAAATCCGGGAGTTGATCGTCTTACAATAAGTTGTGTAATGCAGTTTGATCGAGAAGGTAAGATGCAAGATTATGAAATTTTTCCAAGTGTTATTCAAAGCCGTAAACAGATGACATATTCTTGTGTAAACCAAATTTTAGAAGAAAATAAAATTCCAGAAGGTTATGAACCATTTGCAGAAACATTAAAGAAAATGAGAGAATTTTCTAGTCTTTTAAGAAAATTAAAGATAGCAAGGGGCTCTATTGATTTTGATATTGATGAGGCAAAAATCTTAGTAGATGAAAATGGGGTTCCTACAGATGTTACTTTAAGAAATCGTGGAACAGGAGAAAAATTAATTGAGGATTTTATGATTGCTGCGAATGAGTGTGTTGCAACGCATATTTTCTATATGAATTTACCATTTATCTATCGAGTTCATGAAAGTCCAAAGGAAGAACGAGTTCGTGATTTTTTACAATTTGTAAGTAGTTTAGGATATCATATTGATGGAAATATTAAAAATAATCATCCTAAAACGATTCAAAAAATTTTGAAATCGTTGGAAGATAAAAAAGAATATAAAATTTTAGCAAGTCTTATGCTTCGTAGTATGCAAAAAGCAATTTATTCTAAAGAAAATATTGGCCATTTTGGGCTCGCTAGTCAGTGTTATACTCATTTTACAAGTCCAATTCGAAGATATCCTGATACAACGGTACATCGTCTTTTACATACTTATCTTTTTGATAAGAATCTATCCAGTCGTACGCTACATGATTATGATGAAAAACTCATTTATATTGCGGATCATTCTTCTGTGAAAGAAAGAGCGAGTGTGGACTGTGAACGTGAAGTAGAAGATATGAAAATGGCTGAATATATGGAAGGCCATATTGGAGAAGAATTTGAAGGAATGATTTCTTCTGTAATGAGTTTTGGTATGTTTGTTACGCTAGATAATTTAATCGAAGGACTTGTTCCTATTCGAGAGATGAATGATTTTTATCATTATGATGAAGAAAAAATGACTTTAATAGGGGAAAGAAATCATGAAATGTACAAAATAGGTGATAGACTTCTTGTGAAAGTAGTAAGAGCTTCCAAAGAAGAAAGACAAATTGATTTTGAAATCGTAAAGAAGGTGTAGTATGGCAAAAAAAAAGAGGAAAAAATTAAAACGTCCGATAAAGACGCTCATTCTTCTTTTCTTAACAGGTCTTTTTTTAGTAAGTGCAGGTGTCAGTTTTCAAATTAATGTTCAAGAAAATAGGCTCCATCAACAAGAGAAAATAACTGATATAACGATTAAAGAGCCAACGATTCAAGAAGCATCTCTTGTGATGGTTGGTGATGCTTTAATTCATGGAGCTATATATCTAGATGCTAAACAAGCGGATGGAAGTTATGATTTTAAACCCATGATTGCAAGAGTTAAACCCATGATTGCTGATTTTGATTTGCGTTATTATAATCAAGAGACTATTTTGGGAGGAACATCTATTGGACTTTCTACTTATCCCCAATTTAATTCTCCACAAGAAGTAGGCGACGCTTTTTTAGATGCAGGGTTTAATTTGGTTTCTCTTGCTACCAATCATACAATGGATCGCGGAGAACAAGGAGTTATTCATTCAGTAAATTATTGGAAAGATAAACCAGCTGTTACCGCAGGAAGTTATTTATCATTTGAAGATCGTGATCAAGAAAATATTTTTGAAGTCAATGGAATTAAATATGCTTTCTTTTCTTATACAACTTGGACGAATGGACTTGAAACGCCAAAAGGAAAAGAGTATTTAAATAATGTATATAGCGATGAACTTGCTAAAAAGAATATTGAAGCAGTTCGTGATAAGGTAGATGTTGTATTGGTTGCAATGCATTGGGGTACAGAATATTCTCTTGGTATTTCAGCAGATCAAGAAAGAATTGCGAATTATTTATCTTCATTAGGAGTAGATATTATTATTGGATCTCATCCGCATGTAGTGGAGCCTATTGCGTATATAGGAAACACACTTGTCATTTATTCATTAGGAAACTTTATTTCTGCTCAGGAAGGTGTGGAACGGTTGACGGGACTTCTTGCTTCTGTTAAGATAAAAAAAATCGTCAATCGAGGTGTTCAAACTATTTCTCTTGAAGATTTAAAAGCAGAACTTTTATATACATATTATAATAGTGCTATTAGAGATTTTGAAGTATATCCATATACGCAACTTTCTAACGCAGTACTTCCAAACTATAAAACTTACTACAATCGTTATAAAGGGGTTGTTCAAAAATTGTTAGGAGAAAAAGTGAGTATGCCAGTACTTGGAGGATAATATGGAAATCGTAAATCGACGTGCAAAATATGATTATTTTATAGAAGATACTTATGAATGTGGTATGAGTTTAGTTGGCACAGAAATAAAGTCTATTCGCCAAGGACATTGTAACTTAAAAGATAGTTATGCAATCATTCGAAATGGTGAATGTTTTCTTTTAAATGCTTTTATTGGACCTTATAAAGAAGGAAATATTTTTAATCATGAAGAAAGAAGAACGAGAAAACTGTTACTTCATAAAAGTGAAATAAGAAAGTTACAACAAAAAACAATGTTAGAAGGATATACTTTGATTCCTTTAAAAATTTACTTTGTGAAGGGGAAAGCAAAGTTATTATTAGGCGTCTGTAAGGGAAAGAAAAATTATGATAAAAGGGAAAGCCTTAAGGAAAAAGATTTAAAGAAGGAAATGGCTAAAATTCAAAAAGTTAAGTATACATAAATAAAAAATTGATCACTTCTTGCATTAAGTTCATGAGAACTCAGTAAAGATTTGTTATAAAAAAGTAGAAATATGGTTATTTTTTTGATTCATTGATAATCTATATATTTATGATTGTGGATTGAACTATCTTTAAAGAAAGAATTGTTTTGAATTCATTTCTTTTTTCTTTCTAAATATAATAAAAGAAAAACGCATATATTGATATAGGTGACTTAAATGTACCGATATAA
The DNA here is from genome assembly GCA_947591575.1 of uncultured Bacilli bacterium. GTDB lineage: Bacteria > Bacillota_I > Bacilli_A > RF39 > UBA660 > CANQVB01. The sequence continues at coordinate 4,417 of CANQDI010000056.1, forward strand.
ATTTCTTGCATTTCTCTTTTTTACTTTATCCATTATTATAATACAGAAGGTAGATGCAAAAATGGAAGAAAATACATTGCCGCTCTTTGGTAAAGTTATTACAATTGATCCAGGTCACGGAGGTATCGGTTAAATCCAAAAATAGAAGAAATGGCTATTTTGGTAAGTAAATACAAGAGTTTAAGGTAC
>CANQDI010000057.1 GCA_947591575.1 uncultured Bacilli bacterium
AATAAAAATAGGAAAGAAGAAAATCCTTACCTTTTTTATGATTCGTTAAATAACTTTGTAATATTATCTTTTGGTACTATCATTTTAAATCCCTTTTTTACTTCTAAATGGAAAGCTTTACTTTTCTTTTCTAACTTTTCTCCATCGACACACCAAGATGAAGTAAGATTTTCATCAAAAACAATATCAATCTGATCTGTTTGATAATACGTAATATTTGGAATTTCATGTAAATCCATCGTTTTTAAACAATATAGTATATTTAAAATATCCTTTCTACTCTGAACTTTACAAAAGGCTACTTCAAACATGTGATCATTTAATTTGACATCTTTGTAAATACTTTCTAAACCTAATCCAGCTAAATGGGAAGTATTAGTAATAAATAAGAAAGAATATTCATCCTGATATGTTTTGCCATTCACCGTATAAGTAATCGTATGTTTATGAATTTCCTCTTTTAATAATTGCTTGATAGCATACAAAACATATGCTAGCTTTCCATATTTTTTCTTTAATCTTCTTGGGGTATCATAACTTACATTCACATAATTACCAAAGCAAGCAACATAAATAAATGGTTTTTCATTAATTGTACAAACATCAATTTCTTGAATAGTGCCTTCTAGAATTCGTTCAATATTGGAACGCATGTTTTTTCCAAAACCATACATTGTTCCAACATCATTTGTTGTTCCCAGTGGTAAATAAGATAGTAAAAGCGGATTTTTTCTGTGAAGATTACCTGTAACAGCTTCATTAAGCGTTCCATCTCCTCCTGCTACTACAACTAAATCTGTCTCCTCCAAGGTTTCGATAAACTTCGTTGCATCACCACGTTTTTCTGTTTGTTTTATCGTAACTTGGTAAGAAGCTTTTTCAAAGACATCTTGAAAGAGTTCAACAAATTTTGCTTTATTTTTTACACCACTTTCTGGATTATAAATAAGTGTACATTTTTTCATATACTGCCACCTCAGTTCATCCTTTTAGCAAACACTAAAATCAATTTCCGTTTTCATAAAACTCGATTCTTTTTAGGAGACCATCCTTTCCAATAATCTTTAATATTTGAAACAAATTGGGAGTTTCTTTCTTCCCTGTGACAACATGACGTAATGATTCACAAATCATACCTACATGTCCTTTATAAAGCGTTGGGTCTTCTTGGTAAATTTTAGGACTTGGAGCATAATTGTTTTGAATTGCAAACTGTTTCATTTGTTCAAACCATTCACTTTCTGTATCATATTCTTGGTAAATATTGGCATATTTTTTTAGCAATTCAATTGTTTCTTTCTCTGTAATATCTGCATATGTCTTTTGATAATCCTCAAAAAAATATTGATCATAAAGATAAGAAATTTGTGCTTTTACTCCACTCCAATGAACAAAATCTTTTCGTGGTTTTTTTTGTTGCCTTTCAATATTAAAAATAGCAATCGAACGAAGACTTTCTTTTTCAAGGAGGTTTGCAAAAGAAGGATCATACTTTTTAGCCCATGATAAAACTTGATCATATACTTCTTCTTTTTTAAGAGTACTGATATAATTTTTGGAAATATTATCCAACTTTTCTAAGTCAAAATATGCTCCACTTGAACTCATTTTCTTTGGAGAAAAAGGAAACTCTATAAAAGTACTTTCAGGATGAGCTTGATGCCACTCTTCATAATTTGAATTTGCAATGGTCATAATTGCTTCAATAACAGCAAGGGGTGGATAACCTTTTTCCTCATAATACTGCATAGAAGCTTCTGGGTCTTTTCTTTTACTAATTTTTCGAGCATTTCCTGTTTCTTCATCTTTTTTTAAAATTAATGGAATATGAATATATTTAGGTGGTTTAAATCCAAAAGCTCTAAATAAATCAATATGAACTGGAACAGAGCTTAGCCATTCTTCTCCACGTACAACGTGCGTTGTTCTCATTAAATGATCATCTACTAGATGAGCAAAATGATAGGTTGGAAGTAAATTATCTGATTTCATAATAGGAATATCTTGATCATTTTCAGGAAGTTCTATTTTTCCCTTTACCAAATCATCAAAAATAAATTTTTTATTAAAATCTCCAGATGATTTGAAACGAATTACATAAGGGATTCCTTCTTTTATTTTACTCATTTGTTCTTCGATTGTTAAATGCCTACAAAAAGCATAATCTCCATAATAACCCGTTCTTTCCTTATCCAATTCTTGATTCTTACGTTGCTCTTCCAATGTTTCTTTGCTACAAAAACATGGATAAGCTCTTCCTATTTCAATAAGGTGTTTAATGAAAGCATGATAAATTTCTTTACGTTCACTTTGAATATAAGGACCATATTCTCCTTTTATTTTATTTTCATATTCATATTCATCTGGATAAATATCATAATTTTTTAAAATTTTCATAATAGACTCTACTGCATGTTCTACTTCACGTGCTTTGTCTGTATCTTCGTTTCGAAGATAAAAAACGCCTTCTGAATTTTTTGCTAAAACATAATCAATAACAGCACTTAAAAAATTACCAATATGCATAAATCCTGTAGGACTAGGTGCATAACGAGTAACTTTAGCCCCTTCTTTTAATCCCCTTTCAGGATACATTTTTTCATAATCATCTACAGTTTTGGTAATATTTGGAAAAATTAAATCTGCTAAATCCTTTGTGGTCATGTTAGACCTCCTTTACATATATAAAAAACATCTAATAAGATGTTTTACTCCATTGGCTGCCCCGGTTAGATTCGAACTAACGCGTGGAGCGGTCAGAGCGCTCTGCCTTACCACTTGGCTACGGGGCAAAATCAAATCTATCTATAGTTTATCCTAATTTCATATATCTTTCAAGTTTTTTTCAAAAATCAAATAAAATGAAAAATTTTCTCATAAAAAATAGGGCTCGAGGCCCACTACATATATTTTTCCATAGATTTCATCATCTGATTTATTTGTTTTTGACTTGGCTTTCTTCCCATTTGCATCATCAAAGTCTTAATCATCTCTTCATTGATGGGAGGATTTTTCTTCAGGAATTTTTTCATAACGAATCGTGCAACAAAGAATCCAATCGCAAAACCAATTATTAAACCAAATAGAACCAATAAAATATCGTGTAACATTCTATCCCTCCTCTTTCTCTATTTTACTAAAAAGAATTTGTTTAAACAAGTATTTTTATATCCTCTAAAAAGAAATAATCTTGATTCTTAAAATCACATACAAAATAGTCATGATCAAAGCGATTTAACAAAGCAAAAAATTCTGTAAAATCCTGGTTTGTCTGAATATGAATATAAGAGTGTTTAATCATCATTTGACTTATTTCATCTCGATATAAATTGTTTAAAAAATGAACATCTCTTTTTTTACTATAAGGAATCGATCCATGTAATTGTAAAAATATATCTTGATCCATTTTAGTTTTATCAATTTTTTTTGTTAACTGTTTAAACAAACTATATCCATATTGTACGTCCTCTTTTGGTAGTTGATAAATTTGTTTAAAAATATGATATAAAATCACTTGATTTTCCTGATATAATAATTTAAATTCTTCTTTTACTTTAAATAAATAAAACTCTCGCATTTTCTTCACCCATTTTACTATACAAGAGTTTTCTTTCTATTTTTGTCGAATTAATGAAGCAATTTTTCTATTTTTTCTTCTAGTTGTGATGCAGTATAACCATATGCTTCATCGATTTCCAAATGATTTCCACTTGCTCCAAAACAATCCAATGTAAACAAATACTTTTGGTCATAGACAAACTGATACCATGAATAAGATGAACCCTTTTCAATCACAAATTTTTTAACCCCTACTGGAAACAATTCATCTTGTTCTTCCTTCGTTAAAAGATTATACTTTTCAAGGCATGGTACACTTACTAATCTTAGGTCATATCCTTTCTGGAATAAGCGATTAATTACTTCTTGAGCAAGAGATAATTCTTCTCCCGTTGCAATGATAACACCATCTAATTTGCGATCTTCCTGTTTTACAATATAGGCTCCTTTTGAAACAGATATTGCATTCGTTCCTGCAAGGACAGGTACACTATTTCTTCCTAAGACAAGGCAAGATGGACGATTTGATTCAAAAATTGCTTTATAACTTCCGATAATTTCATTTGCATCTCCTGGGCGATAAACATCTACATTAGGCAGTGCTCTTAAAGAAACCAGTTGTTCAACTGCCTGATGGGTTGGACCATCCTCCCCAACACTAATTGAATCATGTGTAAATAAATAGATAACTGGTAATTTCATTAAAGCAGTCATACGAAGAGCTGGTCGTAAATAATCACTAAAAGATAAATACGTTGAAACAACAGGTCGAATTCCACAAAGAGC
>CANQDI010000058.1 GCA_947591575.1 uncultured Bacilli bacterium
TCTTCATCTTCAAAATCATCTTCATCATAGTCGTCAAGGAATTCATCATCTTCAAAGTTTTCATGTTTTTTCTTATCATCTAAATCATCTTCTTCATAATCATCAAAGAACCCATTATCATCATCATCGTCATCGTCCCAAATATCATCATCTAATTCATCATCATCCCAATCATATTCATCTTCATCTTCAAAATCATCATCTAATTCATCATCAAAATCATCATCCATTAATAATTCATTATCATCTTGTTCTTTATCATTCTTACTTGTTGTTATACTTTGATGACTATTTTCTACTATATCATTACTCTTTTTATTAATTTTGCTATCTTTCCTATCAAACCCTAAAATCATATCTATTTTTTCATCGAAATCGTCTTCACTTAAATTTTCATCATTCTCATTATCATAATCATCATCTTCTTCATGATTATCTTTTTTATCCGTGAGATCTGAATCTTCCTCCTCATGTTTCTCTTTTTGGTTAGATATATTTCTATGATTGTTCGTTTCTGATAAATCTTTATTTTTTACTATTTTGTTTTCATCATCTGTTATCTTTTCTGTTATTTCAAAATCAGACAAATTCCTTCCATAATTTTCAGTTACACTTTTATGAAAAACACTATAAATTTTTTTCATGCCTTCTATTCTCCAATGATTAGGATCAATAACAGTACCTAGCAAATTGAGCTTACTTATCTCCTTTTCAAATTCTTCTGAACTCTTTTCTAAGTTTCTTAAATATTCTACATTATATAAATCTTTATACATTTTTTTATTTGCCTTACCTGAGATTTCTTTTAATAATAATTCATACATATTATTAATCTGAATCAAATCATCTTCAAAGTTCTTACAAGCATCCTTCATTTGCCTTTTGTGTTCACTTTCACCATTTACTGCCGTAAGCCTTTCATTATCTAAAAATTGAACTAAATACTCTTTTAAGGCAGTTAAAAATTCGATCTTACTTTTTGTATCTTTGATTTGTTTTTTGTGTCTGTCTATTTTTGTACTATTATTTTTAATTTCTGAAAATAACCTATTTGTCTTCTCATAAATATTACATAAAAGATCAATTTCTTTCTTTTGAATATTTATCTCCAATTTAATAGCGCTTTTTATTACAGCATTGTCAAAAGGTACATTCTCCTTCTCACCATTTTTTCTCATCTTTTCGTATAATTGTTTTTCAATTTCTACACTTTTATCACTAAAACTTTTTGCATATTGAATTTTTTCTTTATCTATATGTTTATAAACTTCTAATGCTTCGTTCAAAGCATTACTATATTCAGACTCCACCTTCTTCCTTTGCTTTCCTAAATTATCCCTTACCTCACTCTTTTCTGAAAAATCTGAAATAACATTTATAAATTCTATTTCATTCTGTTTTATTTTTTCATTATTCTCATCAATATCTTTTTCTATATCATCAAATAATTTTTTGATTTTTGGTGATTCTTCTGCTATATTTTGAAATATTGCATCCCTTTCTTGTTGAAATTTAATACTTCTCTTACCTAGCATTTCTTGGTTCTTTTGGATATTTTTTATTCTATTTGCTACCTCATCATATTCTTGCATTATTTTGTCTTCTGAATCTGTTGCTTCACTATATTTTGCTGAGCATTCAACTAAATTACAATACTTTAAGAAATTATCTTTTAAATTGTTTTTTTCATCATGTCCAAATAATTTATTAAAAAATCTCTCAAGTATTATAGCACTTCTTTCATACATAATATCCCTCCAATATTTTTATGTCTTTATTATATACACAAATTTCTAAAAAGTCTACATTTAAATTAATTTTTTTATAATTGTGCCTCTCTAAATATTAACTTTTTAAACGCCTTATATCCTAAATTAACTTATATTATTAAAATTTAAATGTATTTTTAGACTACTTAGTATGTAAAAAAAGGATTAACAAATTCTACAAAGTATTTCTTTTGGAATTTGTAACGTTCGCATATTTCACCTCTACATCAAGTCTATCGTCTTTAACGATGACTTTCCTATTATATAAAAAAGCCCAAGATATAACTCTACATCTTAAGCTTCTTTATACCCATGTTTTCTCCTATCAATAATATAACTACTACCAATCACACTCTTAGCAACATGTTTAACCTGCGCCGCAACATCACCAATTTCAAGGATGTTACCAAATCTATTATGGTCAGCTACAACAACAGCAATAGATAAAGATGTTAATGGAAATTTTTCTATAATCCCTTTCCTATTTAAAACTTCGATATACCCCTTTTCTTTGTCTTCATCTGTAAAGAATTTTTGCACTCCAGCCTCAAATCTAGCTATTATTTCTCTACATAAGTCTTCAACATTTTTATATGGCACGATTGAAATAAAATCATCTCCACCTATATGTCCTACAAATCCTGTACCATATGCATGTACAGCTTCTGTCAAGATGTTAGCTGTAAATTGTATTATTTGATCACCTTTCAGAAATCCATAAACATCATTATATGCTTTGAAATTATCCAAATCTACATAAATCACTGAAAATTCTTCGTTATTTAGCAGTTTTTTCTTCATTTCAGCATGTATTTGTACATTACCAGGAAGCCCTGTAAGAGGACTAATCCTTCTATTTATCGTAAGCAGTCTGGTCAAATTCTTTACAGTATAATATAAATATCCTTCATCTACTGGTTTCTTTATATAGTATTCTATAGCTTCATTTAGTAAGCGCATTCTATGCTCTCTCGATCCATTTGATGAAACAACTATTACAGGAGTTATTTTATTATCTTCATCCGTGCGAATTTGTTTACAAAGTTCCACTGCATCACGGTCTATCGCATCTTCATTTATTACTATTAATGAAGGAATATTTTTTAGTGCAATATCTATATCCTCAGTTTTTACGCTTATAAATTTGTATTCTTCATCCTCCCTAAACAGTTCTCTAAACACCTGTATTGAAGTTTCATCATCGTCTATTATGTATACTTCATTAATCATTCTTCAACCCTTTACTCCTTTACTGTTCTTCTTTTTTCTTCCTTTTTTATTCCACTCTTATTATATACTGTAACAGTTATTCTATTTTCACCCTCTGATAATTTAATTTTAAATGTATAGTCTTTTTGATTTATTGTTTTTTCCATTTCTTTTCCATTAATATTTACCGAAATTTTGTCTATCTCCTCTTCATCTGTTGCTCTTATTATAAAGTTCTCACCATCTGTTGTAACTTTAACAACAGGGACCCTAGCTCCTTTTATTTTCTGACTTTTAGTAGCTTCATTTCCTTGTGTATCAACCGCTGTTATTTTTAGTGTATGTTCTCCTTCTTCCTTAACCTCTAATGTTTTCATTGTTTTAGGTGCATTTATAGTATACCTCTTTGGTTCATCATCATCCCAACTATATGTTATATATGAAATTTCAGTTTTACTTTCTACCTCAACTTTTATAGCGTTTTGTTCTGATGATAACTTAATCCAAGGCCTTTCAGGAGATTCAAATGTATTAGTGTATGTTTTTTCATTACCATTTACATCTGTGGCTTTAACACTTAATTTATTATCTTTTCCTGGTGGTACTTCTATATTCGATATTTCTACATTGTTCTTTTCCTTTCCCTCTTGCACTATAGGTTCCTCATCATTCCAACTATATTCTACACTTTTTATTTCTTGATTATGTGTTATAATTAAACCAATTTCTGTCTCTGAAACGACTTGTACACTTATGTCAATTTCTTCAGATGCTGCTACCTTTGTATTATCATTATCATTATTTGCTTCATCACTAGTTTTATTATATATTGAATATACTCCGTTTCCAATTATAAAAAATCCAAATATAATTAAAACTACGCAAAAAAATATTACAACCGCTTTTGTATCAGCCTTTTTTTGGCTTTTATAGCCTTTATTTTCATAATTATTGTTATTATTATCAACCGACAATATTTGATTCATAATTCTTGCACCTTTCTTATAAACTACATAAATTATAGCACACCTAAAATTAGTTGTAAATACATTTTTCATAAACATTTTTTTCTTTTTTTACTATCATTGCAAGTTTAAAATTATAAATTAATATGAGTCATCACTATATACTTTAAATAAAAAAATCTTAACTTCACATATTTATATTATATAGAAAAGTCTTTAATTTTCAGCGATGGCTTTCCTAGAATATAAAAAACGGACTAACAAATTCTACAAAGCATTGCTTTTAGAATTTGTAACGTTCGCATATTTCTCCTCTACGTC
>CANQDI010000059.1 GCA_947591575.1 uncultured Bacilli bacterium
CATTTCTTCTATTTTTGGATTTAACCGATACCTCCATGTCCAGCATCTACAACAACACCTCTTATAGTGCGTTCATTCATGATAGTCACCTCTAATATAAGGTATGATATTGTATCATTTTTGTGATATATAACACATTACTATCTCTTTTGTTTTTTAATTAATTTTGCATGAATAACAATTCTACCTCCCCAATCATTTTGACAAGTAGATAAAGTTAAAATTTTATCATTTGTATTTACATCTGTAGTAATAGGCGCAATATTTCTTTCTTTCATTGTAGTGAGCCACTTTTCCTTTTTAGTACTACTACTAAAATTCGGCATAATATAATATCCCTCGCTTTTAATAGTATAAATAGAAAAAATTTGAAATACCATATCTTCTTTTAGTGTTGATAAAAAAATAACATAATTATCACGTTCTGCTTGCCAAGAAGAAGCTAGTGTGTTCCTTAAAGAACCAAACATCGTTCCATCATATCTCGCATGACCATAAATAATCGTATTATCTCCCAAGTTATCTATATGGTTTCGATAATCCATAAAAATCCAACCCGCATTATTCTCTTTTTTAGTAAAATCATGTTTTAAATAATAATTATTATCACCTGTTTGGACAATTGGATAATTTACATTCGTATTTCTAATATGAATAAATCCAACCGTATCTGGATTTTTCGATAATAAAACTGAAAAGCCAACTTTATAAAAAGGAATAGCAGCATAGTAATAGTAACTGCTATTTTTATTATTTGGAGGATTTACTAATTCACCATTTTGATTACTCCTTTCTATAGATATCTTTTTGTCAATTTCTTTACTAATTTGTTGAATTTTGGAATGATCTAAATACCATTTTAATAAAGTAGATAGTAAGAAGAGGAACATACTAAGACAGACTATAAAAAAAATCTTTTTGAATTTTTTTATTTTTATTTCCTTTTCTTTAGAAATAGATTCCGTCTTAAAATACTCTTCTATAGTCATATATTTCTTCAATTAGAATCACCTCAGTATAAATAGGATGACTAAATTATTCATATGAAAAAAGGGAGCAAGTTTATGAAAAAATGTATATTTTTTTCTCTTATCGCAGTAATAACATTTGCAATCATGCCAAATGTCTTTGCTGCTGAAAATTATGGAGTCGTAAAAGACATTACAAAAGAAACAGGAGATTCTCTTTATTCTGGACAAGGCACTTTAGAAACCAATGGAAATACAACAACTATCCGTTATTCTGCTGCTACATTTAAAATGTTAGAAGCGGATAAAGATGCATCAGCTGGAGAAAGACCAGGACCTGCAGCATGGATTGGGTTTGAAATTACAGAACCAACCACTGATAATGATTCAAAATTTAAAGTCACCACTCCAGATAACAAAACAACTGAAATAAAATCATCTTCTTTTAGAGATTATGTTGGAATTACTCCAGAAAATCTAAAAAAAGTACTTTTGAATGGTACAGTATTAACATATAAATATTCATTTGATTGGAACGAAGACAACAGTAATGACCAATTTGTAATCATTGAAATTGATCCAGAAGGAATTACACTCATACCAACTAATGGAGGAGATAATGTATGGTCTCCTACTATTGCAAAAGCAATCTTAGATCAACAAAATCCAAACACCTCAGATATTCATTTACCTATTTTATTGGTATTCCTTGTCATCAGTGGAATAGGACTTATTTATTGTTTAAAAAGAAGATAATATCACTACATAATCATAAAAAAATGAATCTGTTATCATACAAATTCATTTTTTACTTGCAAGAAATAGATAAAAAGTATAAAATACAACCACTTCAAGTGAAAGTAAAATTTAAAAAGTCATCTTTTTATTGTTTTAATTTTGTCTCTGTTGATACCAAAACAGGAGGATGATTCACATCCAGTGCATCTGTGTTATTTCCCCATAGTTGAACGACAGTTCCTACAGGAATAATGTAACTAGATTCTAACTCGTTTCTATTCTTTAAATCATCCAATGAAATACGATAAAACTGAGCAATACCTGAAAGAGTTTCTCCTGGTTGAATGACATCAAAATATTTCTCTCCTTTGGCATATTTTCTCTGCATACAATATCTTGTAACACCTTCTTCAATTAATTTTGCAATATCATCAGCATTTACTGTTGTAAATGGATGGTCTCCTGTATTGATTTCTTTAAATTGTAATGTAAGCATAGAAGGATGCATATCCATTTTTTCTTCTAAAGTAGTCTTTTCGATTTCCCCTTTAACAATCCTTCCAAAATGAATTCTTTCTTGATAGCAATCCTGATGTTCACATGCCGTTTTAAAAGAAACCATTAAATTATCATTGTCATTATATTCGTGTTCCATAGGGCCATAAAGAGCAACTGGTCCATCAACATAAGGATTACTAGTAAGAGAAATAATAGTCTCCTTTGATTCTACAGGAAGTCCCTCTTGATTTTCACGAAATGGAATATTTTTTTCGCGTAACTGAGAAAGTACTTGATGATAAAGATAATCTTCCATACCACTATTATCAAAAACTAAATTTAGTTCTGATAAATCTTCCTCTGTTACTTCAATAGGTGTCTTTTCTTCTAAAGCAGTGGTTTCAACTGTAGGACTTGAGGAAACAGGACCATTTGAATTTTTGAAAAAGGAAACGCTTCCTATCATAACCGCTCCTGTTAAAATAGTTCCTGCTGCTATCATCGATATTTTTTTATTAACTTTTAAATTTTTAATATTCATATTGAATCCTACTTTCCTAATTGTTTTAATTGTTCACTAATTTCTGTAAGAAGTGCAATTCCATGACCTAAACCATAAACAAATAAGCAAAATAAGAAACTACTGGCCCAAACAATTAATGTTAAAGATAAATTATATTCTGTTCTTGTGCAAGTTGAAAATAAACTAGAAGATTCTCCACAAGCTGGAAAAACATTTCCTAAAATAATTCCTACTACAAACATAATAGCCATTACAACTAAAGCAACTGTCTGATAGAAATTAAGATTTCTTTTTACAATCACTTTTTTTTGAATGGTCTTTAGTTTCGGCATCTCTAGTTTATCTTTTTCTATTTGCTCAAATAAATCATCCATTTATGATTCCTCCTTTTTAGAAGTACTTTTTTTCTTTCTTGTTTGCTTTTTAGGCGAAGCTATCTCCTCTTTTTCTTCTTGATTGTCTTCTACTCTAGAAATGACTTTTTGATGATCTTGAAATTCTTTATATAAAAAGATATATCTTGCAAATAAAGCATAGTAAACAGCATCTAATAAAGCAATTACAATTCCATCAAATGTAGAAGCACCAACAAGATCTACCACCAAAGAAATAATAATCAAAACACAAATAACATAAAAATATTGATTATTATTTACTTCATCCATAGGGGCTTCTGTAATTTTTAATTCAGATCCTAAGACAGTATCTCTAATAAAAACATAAATAAAATAAATCGTCATTACAATATTTAAAGCCAAATTCACAAAAGATGATAATCCAAATGACTGAAAAATCGTAAACATAGATGCAATGGTCATCAAACAGAAGAAAACACTAATAAACATATTCAAAAAATGAAAATATTTTCTACCTATCCTTGTCTTTAGAAAAATAAAATAGACAAGTGCAAACAAATAAAGGCTATTATGATTTAGAATAGATCTTAAAATGGTTGCTGTATCTAAATGATTTCGAATCGCAAAACTTTGCGATAAAATAATACTCAAAATAATAACCCCTATTAACATAGTTGTAATTAAATTAGGATTATCATACCACTCTTTTTCTCGTTTTTCATTATTTTTCATGACTATCCTCCTATTTTCTTTATTATATCATAGAATGATTCATAATTCTATGAAATTTGCAAGCGACTGTAAAAAATGGTATAATAAGTCCAGTTTAA
>CANQDI010000060.1 GCA_947591575.1 uncultured Bacilli bacterium
GGAACATGTAAACTCTAGATATTTCTTATATTTTTGTCTTTTAGGGTTATCCTAAAAAAGGTGAAAAAGATGAAAGTAAGACTTGGTTATGTAGCTATTTCGAAAACCATCTTAGAAAGTTATTGTCATACTATTACTTATACACAATTTAAGAAACTTTCAATGAAAGAAAGAGAACAAAAATGGTATAAAATTGTAAAGGAAAATTTAAAAAATCTCCAAAAAATATTAAAATATAATGTTAAAAATCATATTTATTTTTTTAGAATAAGTCAAACATTGATTCCTCTAGCTACACATCCTGAGATGACTTTTGACTATATTAAACCCTTTCAAAAAGAATGGAAAAAAATAGGATCTTATATAGAAAAACATCATTTAAGAGTAGACTTTCATCCAGATCAATTCTGTCTTTTAAATAGTGCTAAAGAAGATTATTTTCCAAATACTCTTCGCATTTTAATGTACTTGAAAAACATTTCAGATGCTATGGGAATTCCATGTAAAATAATACTTCATATCGGAAGCAGAGAAGGAGGAAAAGAAGAAGCTTTAAAAAGATTCAAAAAGAATTTTCAAAAAGTTCCTTTCAGTATTCAAAACCGCATTTTATTAGAAAACGATGATAAATCTTATACCGTAGAAGATACATTAAACTTATGTAATGAACTAAAGGTTCCAATGGTATTAGATGTCCTACATCACAAATGTAATCCGAGTCCAAAAACATTAAAAGAATATTTTCCTCAAATTTTGAAAACTTGGGAAAGAGAAAAAATTCCTCCAAAAATTCATTTCTCATCTTCGCTCAATCAAAAACACAAGTGGTATCATAGTGATTATATTTCTTGGAAAGATTTTGAAAAATTTGTATCTATTTTAGAGCAAGCACACGAAGATGTTGATATCATGATTGAAGCAAAAGCGAAAGACGAAGCCTTATTAAGACTTAGAAGACAAATTCATTTTTATTTAACCGATAAAAAAATTCATTTTGAATAATTTAATTTTTTCTTGATTATTCATACAAAGCACGATTAAAAATCATACGTCAGTAGAATGATTTGAAAGCCCATTCCCCTTATTAACATTTGAATATGATACGATAAGGAGGATTTTATGGACAATTTATGGATCAATTTACATCCCGTTTTACAAGCTTTTTTAGCAACTTTATTTACATGGGCTATTACAGCATTAGGTGCAAGTGTTGTCTTTTTCTTTAAAAAAGTGAACAAGAGTATTATGGATGCCATGCTTGGATTTGCCGCAGGGGTCATGATAGCAGCATCTTTTTGGTCTTTATTAGAACCAGCAATTGCCATGGCAGAATCTTTACAAATGATTTCATGGTTAATTGTACTGATTGGCTTTATCAGTGGAGGAGCTCTTTTATTTATAAGTGATAAAATTTATGATATCGTTAAGAAAAAGAAAAAAGAAACAAAAACACAAAATCATAGTCGTTTGAAAAGATGCTTTCTTTTGGTTTTTTCTATTACAATGCACAATATACCCGAAGGTTTAGCAGTAGGAGTTGCTTTTGGATCTTTAGGATATCATATTAGTGGAGCAACATTAGCAGCAGCAATGACATTAGCTCTTGGGATTGGACTACAAAATTTCCCTGAAGGAAGTGCTGTTTCACTCCCTTTAAGAAGAGAAGGAATGAGTCGTGGTAAAGCATTCTTTCTAGGACAAATGAGTGGTTTTGTAGAACCCATAGCTGCCGTTATTGGCGCACTTTTAGTCATCAAAATTCAAATGCTGTTACCTTTTTTATTAGCCTTTGCAGCAGGTGCTATGATTTATGTAGTAGTAGAGGAATTAATCCCAGAAAGTCAGTCAAATAAAAAGAAAGACGTAATGGCTTTCTTTACTCTTATTGGATTTTCCATTATGATGATTCTTGATGTAGCTCTTGGTTAAAACGAAGTTCCTTTAAAGTATCTGGTTCCATGCGATGAGGATAAACTTCATCTAAAACACTAGAAGGATACATCTGGTCAATCCATTCATCAAAATATGTATGTGGTTTTTGACCCTTTAGCCTTTCTTGTTCTCGAATCATAGCAAAGGAAGAAAGGAAAATATCGACTCCCATCAAAATAGTAAAGGATACAGCAAGAGGTAGATAGAAACCTCTTTTTATTTTGGCAATGATTTTGAGAAAAATAGGGTAAAGAAGATACATAAAGAAAACACCAATTATTGCCCATACACCCATCATAAAAACACTTGTTCTGCCATCAAAATTGAACAACTGATTACGATAGTCCCAAGAAATAGTCCCAAAAAAAGTTTCCTGAATCCAAGAGCAGAGATACTCATAAATTCCCCCATAACAAAAAGAAAGCAAAGTAACTTTGATAGGATGTTTTATCTCTTTTTTTAATAAAAGTGGTGCAAGTACAAAAGCAAACCCATAAATGACATTAAATGGTCCATAAATAAGTCCTTTTCTACTTTCATATTTTCCAAATTGAAAAAAACAAAGAACCGTTTCAAATAAATAACCAAAAATACAACCTACAACAAATAAAAAAACTCCACTAAAAAATGCTCGCTTTACATCTTCCTTCATTTTATCTCCTTAAAACATTGATATTTTAAATCTAATTCTTTTTCATTATAATACTTTTTCTCTTTTCGTTCTAGTATAAATCTTTCACAAAAAAACTCCATAAACATTAAATTTATGGAGTCTAAAGAAAACTGTTTTCTATCGTTTTGAAAATTGTGGAGCACGACGTGCTTTTTTAAGACCTGGTTTTTTACGTTCTTTCTTACGAGCATCACGAGTAATAAATCCTTCGCTCTTAAGAATTTTACGATAACTTCCTTCGGCATCTACAGGTGTAGTTGCATCAATTGCTAACAAACATCTTGTGATACCAAGACGAGTTGCACCAGCTTGTCCTTGGAATCCGCCACCTTTTACATCGACGATAATATCATACATATCACGAGTATTGGTAGCATCGAGTGGTTGTGTTAAATCCATTACCAAAGTTTCATAAGGGAAATATTCATGAACATCACGTCCATTTACTGTAATTTTTCCAGTACCTGATACCATACGAACACGGGCAATACTGGTTTTTCTACGTCCTGTTCCTTGGAATACTTTTTTTTCTTTTGACATTACTTATTTCCTCCTACTTTACTTCTAATACTTCTGGTTTTTGTGCCATATGCGGATGATTTTCACCAACATATACAAATAATTTTTTATACATTTGACGTCCTAAACGATTCTTTGGTAACATTCCCTTTACAGCTTTCTCAACCATTTCTACAGGATATTTTTCAACCATCTCTTTTGCAGTTCTCTCACGTAGTCCTCCAGGATATCCAGAATGACTATAATATTTCTTATCTACAAGCTTATTACCAGTTAATTGCACTTTTTCAGCATTGATAATAATAATATAATCTCCGCAATCAATATGAGGTGTATAGGTAGGTTTATGCTTACCACGTAGAATATGAGCAGCTTTACTAGCCACCCGTCCTAATGCTACATCTTTTGCATCAATCACATACCATTTACGTTCTACAGTTTCTTTTTTTTGCATATAACTTGTCATAATTTTCTCCTTTACTAAAATTAAGTGTTCCCAAGACTTA
The DNA here is from genome assembly GCA_947591575.1 of uncultured Bacilli bacterium. Lineage (GTDB taxonomy): Bacteria > Bacillota_I > Bacilli_A > RF39 > UBA660 > CANQVB01. Next base: position 3,631 of record CANQDI010000060.1, read on the forward strand.
ATTTATGTGGGGATATAAAATGTACCGATTTTGATTATAAGGGATGTTTTTCGAAAAGTCAACAAAAAGACAAGAAAAATCTATTC
>CANQDI010000061.1 GCA_947591575.1 uncultured Bacilli bacterium
ATTACAGCAAATATCACCAATCCTTATCTATGAATTTAAGTTAAAGCACCCCTTAACCATGCAACTCGTGTTATAATAGAAATAGAAAGAAGGTTCTGGAATGAAAAAAGTAATTTTAGTAGACGGAAATAATCTTTTATTTAGAAGTTATTATGCAACAAGTTATAGTGGTGTCATTATGAGAAATTCAAAGGGGTTTCCAACGAATGCTTTATATGGTTTTATTACAATGATGAATAAGATTATTCAAGAAGAAAACCCCTCTTATATATTAGTTGCTTTTGATAAAGGAAAGACTTTCCGTCACCAAGAATATGATGCTTATAAAGCAGGGAGAACTGCCATGCCAGATGAATTGAAATTACAATTTCCAAAAGCAAAAGAGGTCCTTGATGCGATGGGAATTCAATATTTTGAGATTGAAAACTATGAAGCAGATGATATTATTGGAACCGTTGCCAAGAAAGTTGATTTAGAAGATGAATTTATTGCAACGATTATTAGTAGTGATAAAGATCTTTTACAATTAATTAGTGATGAAGTAGAAGTAAAATTATTAAAGAAGAATGATTTTATTCGCATGACGAAAGAAGAATTTCAAAAAATCTATGGTTTTGAACCTATTCATATTATTGACTTAAAAGCACTTATGGGGGATGCATCTGATCACATTCCCGGAGTCAAAGGAATTGGTGAGAAGACAGCTATCAGTTTATTAGTAAAATATGGTGATTTAGATACACTTTATCAACATTTAGAAGAAGTTTCTCCAAAAACAAAAGAAAAATTGGAAACAGATCGAGAAAATGCTTATATGAGCTATCATTTAGCAACTATTTATCGAGAAGTACCTATTCCATTTCAATTAGAAGACTTAAAATATACTGGTTACCGTTGGAATGATTATATTCAAATCCTAAAAGAATTTGAGTTTGCATCCATCCTTAAAAAAATAAATATAGCTGAACAAGGTGAAATTTGTGAAGAAGCCAAAACTTCTTCTTCAAAAAAAGAACAAGATATCTCTTTATGGAAAGGAGATAGTCCATTTGCTTTTTATCTTGAATTAGATGGAGTAGATTATAATAAAAACCGTCTTGTAGGAATTTCTATTTGTGATCAAAGCAACACTTACTTTATCTCTAAAGATGAACTACTTCACTATAAAGATCGATTTGAAAATGATACACCAAAATATACCTATGACCTTAAAAAAAGTACGATTGTCTTAAAACGTTTAGGGATTGACTTAAAAAATGTTGTTTTTGACACAATGATTGCAACCTACTTATTAGATTATACTGTAAAAGATGATATTGCTTTTGTTGCCAAGAGCCTAGGATATTCGCTTCCTTTTTTAGAAGAAAGTTATGGAACTGAAAAAAGGCCTCATGCTATAGAACTTGAAAAAATAAAACAAGATTGTTTGGAAAAAGTAGAATTTATTTGGGATACAAAAGAATCGTTAGAAAAGCGACTTCAAGAAGACAATGAAGAAAAACTATTCCATGAGATTGAAATGCCACTTGCTCTCATTTTAACAGATATGGAGCAAACTGGTATTCGAGTAAACCGTGAATATTTGGCAGAACTTGCAAAAGAACTAGAAGAACAGATTAAAATAAAAGAGCAAGAAATTTATGTAGATGCTGGACATACCTTTAATATTATGTCCCCAAGACAACTTGGAGTAGTGTTATTTGAAGAACTTGATATTCCATATCCTAAAAAGAAAAAAAGAGAAGATAAAAGATATTCATATTCTACTTCTAAAGAAGTTTTGGAAAAGGTTCTTCATTTTCATCCTATTATTGAAAAAATTTTAGATTACCGAATTATTACAAAACTTTATACTACCTATGCTATTGGTTTACAAGAAGAAATTGAAGCGGATGGAAAAATTCATACAGTGTTTAATCAAACTTTGACTCGTACAGGGCGTCTTTCTTCTGTACGACCTAATCTTCAAAATATTCCCATTCGAACAGAAATTGGTCGTCTTATTCGAAAAGCCTTTATTCCAGAAGAAGATTCTGTTCTTTTATCAAGTGATTATTCTCAAATTGAACTGAGGATGTTTGCACATCTTGCAAATGCCGAAGGGATGCTCAATGCCTTTCAAAATAATCAAGACATTCATGCAAAAACAGCTTCTGATATCTTTCATGTTCCACTACCCCAAGTGACCAAAGAAATGAGACGTACTGCAAAAGCTGTAAACTTTGGAATTTTATATGGAATTAGTAGTTATGGTTTAGCAGAAGATTTAAAAATAGATGTAGCAAGTGCAAAACGCTTTATAGATACCTATTGGGAAACATATCCTGGTATTAAAGAATATATGGAAAAAGAAAAAGAAGAAGCCTATAAAAATGGCTATGCTAAAACGATTATGAACCGTAAACGTGTCATTGAAGAGTTAAAAAGTAAAAACTATATCGTTCGTAGTGGTGGAGAGCGAATTGCCCTTAACACACCAATCCAAGGTAGTGCTGCCGATCTATTAAAAAAAGCAATGGTGGAAATTTATCAAACCTTTGAAAAAAGAAAATTAAAAAGTAAAATGTTAATACAAGTACATGACGAATTGGTTTTTAATGTAAAAAAAGATGAATTAGAAGAAGTGACCAAAATTGTAAAAGATATCATGGAAAACGTTGTCAAATTAAGAGTACCTCTTATCGTGGATATTGAAACAGGAAATGATTGGTATGAAGCAAAGTAGGTGATAAAGATGCCTGAAAAGCCAGAAGTGATTACAGTAGCAAAAAGTCTTACTAAAAGACTCATTAGGAAACATTTTACTTCTTGTAAAGTTTATTGGGAAAACATCATTCAAAATGGTTCTATTGCTACTTTTGAAAAAGGTGTATGTCATCAAAAAATCCAAAAAATTACAACAAGAGGTAAATGGATTGTTATTCAGATGGAAAAATCGAGTTTATTAATTCATCTTCGAATGGAAGGAAAATTCTTTTTTAAAGAAGCATCTTTACCAAAAGAAAAACATGAACATGTCATTTTTACACTAGACGATGGGACTACTTTCCGTTTTCATGATGTACGTAAATTTGGCAAAATGTCGTTGCTTCCCAATGATATAGTTTTTCAATCACTTCCTTTAAGTGCTCTAGGATATGAGTTTAATGATGATAAATTAACAAAAGAATATTTAAAAGAACACCTTAAAAATAGACATATTCCGATCAAAACAGCATTATTAGATCAATCAATCATTGCAGGAATCGGAAATATTTATGATGATGAAATTTTATTTTATTCTCATATTTCTCCCTTTCGAAAGGCAAATAAAGTATCTTTAAAGGAATGTGAAACACTGATTCAAAATATAAAAGAGGTCTTAGAAAAAGCCATACAAAAAGGTGGAACCACAATTAAGAGTTTTACATCCGAAGAAGGGGTTCATGGTCGTTTTCAAAATGAACTACAAGTTCATGGCAAAAAAGGAGAAATCTGTCCTATTTGTGGAACAGTTATTTCAAAAGTCATGATTCAGGGAAGAGGTACCTATTTTTGTAAGCATTGTCAAAAGTAATTCTTTACAAATTTTAAAAATTTTTATATAATGGTAACGTTTGCGAAAAAAGGAGTGAAAACATGAAAAAGACAAAAATTATTTGTAGCATAGGTCCTTCTTCGAATCAAGTATCTGTCATGGAACAGATGGTTCTTGCTGGGATGAATGT
>CANQDI010000062.1 GCA_947591575.1 uncultured Bacilli bacterium
TGCAAATAAAACTAATTTTGTTTTTTTTAAAAAAACTATTGTTTTTTTTTCAGTTTTATGTTATTATATTTTTGTTGTATTTATAGGGGTATAGTGTTAATGGTAGCACATCGGTCTCCAAAACCGCCTGTGAGGGTTCGAATCCTTCTACCCCTGCCAATTTAAAAAGCCTAGATATTAATTAATCTATGGCTTTTTTGTTTTAATTTTTTCCTTTTTCAATAGAAAATATCACTTATTGTGTAAATGATTTACAATAATATTACGAAAATAATTGACTTTAAATTTCCATAATGTTATAATATTCTTTATAAAAATTTATAGAAGGGGGTTTCATTATGAAACCATACAATCAAAAAAAGGCACTTTTTGTAACTATCTTTATTGCAGTTACAGTAGCGTACGCAACTTCAGGATGCACTACAGCATCTCCAAATATTTCACGGAGTACTGATGTAGTACCTGAAACAGCCAACACAGAAACTAGTATTACAACAAGCTCAAATATAGAGCCTAGTTCTTCTAGTATGAATCATGACGGTACTAATACCTCTGATTACATTAAAGAAGACACATCTTGTGAAATTTCTCAAGATAACGATATACTATGTGTTGGAGAATCCGACGATTCTGAGGAGCAAAGTAGCATTAATGAAATTGACAACTCTACTTATTTAGTTTCAAGCGAAATTGACAACTCGAGCACTGTATATGATGTATATGATACTGGTTCTACAGAAAATCATACTGAATCTAAAGTTGATGAATCAAATAAGGCTGAGGAGTCCAGCAAAAATGCCAATGTTGATGATAGTACTAAAACTAACTCCGATGATGAATTTAATGAATCAGATCATTTGGACAGTTCTATCATTCAGACTAGCATTGTTGATGAAGATAGCATTCTTGATAACAGTGACGTTTCCACACCTGCCATAGTTGCATATGGTATATGTCGTAACAATTGTGAAATTGTTGCAAAGAATGGTGAAATCTTTGAACTTAACAGGAATAATTACGTATCTATACTTTCAATGGATGAAGATAATGTTGTTATTTACTGGTATGGTTCAACAGCTTTAGTTGATGCTAAAAATATCCTCATTTTCGATGAAGATTACGAGCCTAATTTTGAAGTGGGCCAATGGGTTGGCACCATAACCCCAAGTAAATCTAATGAAACTGCATAATTATATTATTTAGTTTCTCTTAAATTATGGTTGTACTGTTGTGTATACAGCTGTTTGACCATGTACATTCAAAATGTACTTTTGAAAAAGGATCTAGTAGAAATACTAGACCCTTTTTCTTTAATTAGATTTCATAATATTCTCTAATAATTTCAATGTTTCTGTTATTTCTGATTTCTATTCTTTTGATGAAATATATTTTTGAAAAAATCTTTTATTCTTTCTATAACATTTTTCTTTTGAATTACCATTGGAAGCTCCTTATCATATATTTCTTCATTTCGATTTTTTTTATTTTTAAATATATTATCAGGATCATAACATTCTGAAATTCTTTTCTGATATAAAACATCATTATTTTTCCAAATCTTTATTAATTCTTTTTTCTCTTCATCTGTTGCAATATATTTATAATATAAAATTGATATTAAATCTTTAGTTTGAGACAATATTTTTTGGTCTTTTAGACTTTTATTTTTATCTATTATTACTGTTTTATCAGAATTCTTAGCTAATTCCTTTAGTTGCTTCAAAAAGCCACTTGAAATTTTAGAAACAAAACTAGAATTAAAATACTTCAATATTTCTGTTGTTTCTTTTGCAACATCAAACATAACTTGATTATCTTTCATTTGAATCTCCATCTCTATCTTTTGAAAATATATCTTTATATTTTTCTCGTAAAAAATTAATAGCATCCTTCGTTTTTTGCTGAACTTTTTCTATGCTACTAAGCTTTCTTCCATTCTCTCCTACCTCCATTGCCATATTTTTGGCAGCTTGAGCATCAAACAAATTCTGTTCTTCTTTTTGAGCTTGAACTGGTGGTGGAGTAAAATTATATTCTTTTTCTTCATACATTTTTGTTTTTTTTAAAATCCTATCTTTATCCGTTGCAACTCCACCTATAAAATTAAATAATTTTTGTGCAATTTCTTCTTTCGAAGAATCAAATGCTCCTCTAGCCCCATTTTGAGTTATCTTTCCTATTCCTGGCAATTTTTCTGTCATCTCTGTATTACAAATTTTAGGAATAAAGTATCTTACAATGTCAGCTTCTTTAGTTTCATCTACTTCAATTGTTAACGCGTGTCCTCTCTCTCTTACCATCATAAAAACTTTATTTTCCATTGAAACTATATCTGTAGTCCCAATATCTAAATCTTTTGGAAATTTATCAAATATTTCTTTTGATAATTCTGTTTCTTCACCATATAATACTATTTTATCAAATTTATTATCTTTTTCTCCAATAATTGGCATAGCCTGCATTATTCTCTCATTATTTATTACAGAAGAATGAAGAACATGAAGTAATTCATTAATAGTCTTAGATTTTTGAAGTAAATTTTCAGTCACTCCCACATTAAACCATGTATAACCTATTAATTTTTCTTTTACATCTTCTACTAAAGCTTCACTCATATCTGAAAAATTATCTTGATATAATTTTCTAACATCTCCTGAAGAATAATTAAAATTAACTATATTATTTCTAACTTGAGGAATTTTTTCTTTCAATACGTTACTATTGCCACCAAAACATTTAATCATATCAGAAAGTTCAAATTCTATAACTCTTAATTCTTTATAAAGTTTATCTACATATTGAATTTTACTGTTTTCATCATAATTATCTTTTTCTAATGGAGCTAATTCTACAAGTGAATTTTTAACTCTCATATCACTATTTAAAAATTTTTTTAACTTTTCGTAGTTTTGTTTTCTTTCTTCTTCATTCATATTTAATTCTCCCCCTTTATTTTCATTAATATACTCAATAAAACTGCTCATTTTTTTATATGTTTTAAAATATCCTCCAGAGAATTTTTTTTCATTTTTTCTCATTTAAATCCTTAAAATAACATGTTTATTTTTGGCAATAAATTTTTATTATTAACATTTACTTCTTTAAATTTTTAGAATAATAATACATATGCATACAATGTAAATCTCCATCTATAATTTCTTTATCATAATTATCTATAAAATAATTTTTTATTGTTTTCTCGTATTTATCAAAACCTTGCTTTACATAGAATGGTATATTATTTTCTGTTGTTCCTACTAACATAGTATCATATTTTTGTTTATAATTACCACATAATGATTTTAATAATATTTTAGCATACCCTTTATTTCTATATTTTTCTTTTGTAACTATGTTTTTTAATTCTAATACTTTTTTAGAAATTGGTAAAATTACTGCGATGCAAATTATTTCATCTTCTTTTTTTAATGCATACACATCAGAATCACTTAAATATTTACGTATCATATTTTCTGAAGGATCTGCCTCTAAAAGCATATCCATATAATCATCTTTATTCTCTATCTTTTTAACTTGTAATCTTGGCTCTTTTGGAAATTCATATCCTTTTGGAAATATAGGTTTTAAATTTTTTTGGTGATCATTGGATATATGTTCTCAACTCCTCGTATCTAACCATTTAAATTCGCGTACCCTGTCGTTCTTCATTAAAACAGTTATAATATCAAG
>CANQDI010000063.1 GCA_947591575.1 uncultured Bacilli bacterium
AAGAAGAAAGGTAGGAGAAAACTTTGAGAGAACATGATTATAAAAAAGTGTTAGGAAAAAACAATCCTGTGCAAAATGCAATGGCTTTAGCTTTGCTAATTGAGCATGGAAGAACAAATATATTAAATGATGATTATTATAACAACATAAATAAAAATTTAGAAGAAAATCCAAATTCATTAATGACTCCAGATTTTCAAAAAGAAGTTATTAAAATAACAAGAGATATGGCGAAAATGTCATCAAACGATTTATATGATTTTATAAAAAATGAAGTTCATGTAGTAAGAAAAAATGATAAGGAAAGATAGATATTTCCGAAAATCAAAAAGCTAGTAAGGAGGAATGCTATGAATTATTTAATTACAAATCATAAAAATAGCGAAGAAAAGCAAGAAATAATGAATAAAGGATTATTTTGTTATGATTTAAGACATAGTGATGATGGAAGTGAAATTGCTACTATTGAAAAAAGTGTTTTAGTTAATAGAGTAGGATCAATTATTACAGATGAAGAATTAAAATTTGGTAATAAAGCCTATAATGATTTTATTGATTTTGAAGAATTTTCAGCAAGAAATAACGAAGTTGATACACTTGAAGAATTATTAGTATTAAAAATATCTAATATGGAAGAAATAAATTATTATTCTTTTTGTATAGCTTATGATTTTTTAAATGATTTTTATAAAAATAGTGGAATGCCAGAATGTGATGTTGTAAATGAAGAAACAAAAAAATTGGCTAAACGATTTATGAGATCAGAAAATTATAAAGATATGAGCAAATCTAGTTATGAAAATTTAGAAGATTGGATAGAAGAAAATAAAGAACAAATAAAGAAAAGTTATATTATAGCTAATACAAAACCTTTGAAAAAAGAAGTGGAGGCAAGATAATTGGAAGTAAAAATAAATAGAGAAATAAGACAATATACAGAAAGTATATTTTTTGGACTGTCAATGAGGCAGTTCATTTTTTCTTGTCTAGCGTGTGTTATAGCAGTGTTATTATATTTTATTTTAAGACCATATTTTGGAATTGAAACATTATCATGGGTATGTATATTGGGTGCAGCACCATTTGCAGTATTAGGTTTTGTAACTTATAACGGTATGACAGCAGAAAAATTTATCTATGCTTGGATAAAATCAGAAATATTAATGCCTAAAAAGTTAATGTTCAAACCAACAAATTTGTATGATGAAATGTTAAAAAATATTGAAAATAATAAAAAAATAGATAGCAAAAATAAGAAAAAACACAAATTAAAAAAGGCAAGAAAAGTAGATAACAAAGTAATAGAGGAGGAAACAAAAGTAGATGAAAACACTGAACAAGATATTTAAACAAGACAAAGAGAAATTTGTTATTCCAAAAGGTGTTCAAGATGCCATTCCTGTAAAAACAATATGGGAAGATGGCATCTTTTTAGTTGGAAAAAATAAATATTCAAAATGCTACAAATTTACTGATATTAATTATGCAGTAGCAAGTAGAGATGATAAGGAATCAATGTTTTTAGAATACTCTGAATTGTTAAATTCTTTTGATACAGGTGCAACTACTAAAATTACAATAGCAAATAGAAGATTAAATAAAATAGATTTTGAAAAAACAATAATGTTATCTATGGAAGATGACAATTTAGATAAATATAGAAAAGAATATAATAAAATGCTACTTGATAAAGTAAGTGGATCAAAAGGTATCATTCAAGAAAAATATATAACAATATCAGTAGAAAAAAAGAGTATTGAAGATGCTCGTAGTTATTTTGCAAGAGTAGGAACAGACTTAATAAATCACTTTAAAGAATTAGGATCAGTATGTATAGAATTAGATACAGTTGAAAGATTAAGAATATTCCATGATTTTTATAGAGCTGGCGAAGAAATAAATTTTAATTATGATATGTTAGATAATATGAGAAAAGGACACAGTTTCAAAGATTTTATGTGTCCAGATACAATGGAATTTGAAAGTGATTATTTTAAAATTGGAGATAGATATGGCAGGGTAATATTTTTAAAAGAATATGCAAGTTATATTAAAGATAGTATGGTAGCAGAGCTAACTGATATAAATAGAAATATGATGATGAGCATAGATGTTATACCTGTTCCTATGGATGAGGCTGTTAGAGAAGCGGAAAATAGGAGATTAGGTATAGAAACCAATATAACGAACTGGCAGAGAAAACAAAATGCTAATAATAATTTTAGTGCTATAATTCCGTATGACATGGAGCAACAGCGAGAACAAAGTAAAGAATTTTTAGATGATTTAATTACGAGAGATCAAAGAATGTTTTTGTCAGTTTTAACAATGGTACACACAGCAGAAACAAAAGAACAACTTGATAATGATACAGAGGCTCTATTAACAACAGCCAGAAAACATTTATGTCAGTTGTCAATTTTAAAATTTCAACAACTTGACGGATTAAATACAGCAATGCCATTTGGTGTAAGAAAAATAGATGCAGTTCGTACATTAACAACAGAAAGTTTAGCCGTATTTATGCCATTTAGAGTACAAGAAATAAGACATAATAACGGTGTTTATTATGGACAAAATGTTATTTCTAAAAATATGATAATAGCTGATAGAAAACAATTATTAAATGGAAATAGTTTTATTTTAGGAGTTTCTGGAAGTGGAAAATCTTTTACAGCGAAAGAAGAAATTGTATCTATAATGTTAAGAGATAAAAATGCAGATATTTTATTGATAGATCCAGAAAGAGAAGAAAGTTCACTTGTAAAAGCATTAGGTGGAGAAGTAATAAAAATATCAGCAACAAGTAATAATCATATTAACGCTATGGATATGAACAGCGAGTATGGAGATGGAGCAAATCCTGTAATATTAAAATCTGAATTTATATTATCATTATGTGAGCAACTAATAGGAAGTGGAAATTTAGGAGCAAAACAAAAATCAATAATTGATAGATGTACAGCAAGTGTATATAGATTTTATCAACAGGGAAATTATCAGGGAACGCCACCAACTTTAAAAGATTTCTATAATGAATTATTAAATCAACATGAGCCAGAGGCAAAAGAAATAGCACTTGCTATTGAACTTTTTGTAAATGGTAGTTTAAATACTTTTGCAAAGGAAACAAATGTAGATACAAATAACAGATTAATATGTTATGACATTTTGGATTTAGGAAAACAATTATTGCCAATAGGTATGTTAGTTGTGTTAGATTCAATATTAAATAGAATAACGGCAAATAGAAAAAAAGGTAGAAATACCTTTATTTTTATTGATGAAATTTATTTGTTATTTCAACAAGAATATTCAGCCAACTTCTTATTTACATTATGGAAAAGGGTTAGAAAATATGGAGCATATTGTACTGGTATCACACAAAATGTTGAAGATATGTTGCAAAGCCACACAGCACGAACAATGTTAGCAAATAGTGAGCTAATTATAATGTTAAATCAAGCATCAACAGATAGAATAGAACTTGCAAAATTATTAAATATATCAGATTTACAGATGAGCTATATTACTAATGTAAATGCAGGAGAAGGACTAATTAAAATTGGAAGTTCCTTAATTCCTTTTGCAAATAAATTTCCAAAAAATACAGAATTGTATAAATTGATGACAACAAAGCCAGGAGA
>CANQDI010000064.1 GCA_947591575.1 uncultured Bacilli bacterium
CAAGTAGGATCATAAACACTTTGTAATTTACTCTTATTTATAGTAACTAATTTAGCAAGTATTCTTGATACTTGTTGAGGAGTATAAAATTCTCCTGCTTTTTTACCAGCTGATGCTGCAAAATTTGAAATCAAATATTCGTAAGCATCACCTAGAACATCAATCTCAGCATCTTCATGGTGAAAATCTATATCATTTATTTTTAACATAATAGTTGAAATCAACTTAGTTCTTTCAGCTTCACCTCTACCAAGTTTAGAGTTGTTTAAATCCATATCTTCAAATAAATTTTCAAAATCATCTTCGGATTCATTACCTAAAGTAGAATCGGATATAGAATTAATCGCTTTTGCTAACATTGATATATCAAATTTACCCGTTTGAATTTTATAAATTAAATTACTCCATAAATTATCAGCTTCTATATAATAACCTATATTAGAGTCATTGATTAAATATCTTTTTAATTCCTTTCTATATTCTTCTTTACACCAAGCTTCTACATAAGATAATTCATCATCTTTTAATAAAGTTCTCTCAACATAATTAACAAGATTTTCGGATAAATACCTGTAGAATATCAAACCTAATATATAGTTTTTGAAATCATTAGCATCCATATTGCCTCTTAAATCATTAGCAATACTCCACAACCTTTTTTGTAATTCAGCTTGTTGTGATTGTTGTTTTTCTTCTCTTGACATCATTTACCTCCTATAAATACTTTCTTAATAGATTTTTGATAAATATTTTAACATTATCAATCATAGTAATTTTCTTCAAGAATGGAGCTTTTATTGAACTACCAATTAACTCATCAGGGAATATACCACTATATTCAAATTCATTGATAATTGTTTGTAATGTTTCTAAATCTATTTCATTTGTTCTAGCAAACTCTTCTATTTCTTTTTGTCTTTCATCGTTCATGTGCTTATTTAAAGCATCATCTATTGAATCTTCGGATTTTAATGCTGGTAAAACATTTGCTAAGAATTTTTTAATTAAATCTAATTTTAAGAATAAATCATCATCAGTAACATTAGCAAGTTTTTTCTCAATATCACTAATATCTTTTTGTTTTTGTTCTTCATTAGATAAATCTACATTTCTTATTAAATTAAGAATGTATGCTACATTGATTTTATCCGTTTGAATAAGTTCAAGTGAAAAACTTATATCTTGTAAAATAGAACTTTTTTCTTTACCAGTAACTATCTTTCTATATATTTCATAATATTTACTCTTATAATCTTCAAAAGCTTGTGAAGAAATAGGTAACTCATCACTATTCATATCAAATTCATTAAATGTTTTTAAACTTACTAAGATTTTAGCAACTTCTCTAAAAGCTAGTATAAATTCTTTTAAATTTTCTTCATTACCTTCTTGTTCTAATTCTTCTATTCCTTCAACATTAGGAGCAATTTGTAACAATTTATTAACTGCTTCTTTATATTTTTCAAAATATACTGGATAAGGTTCCATTATAACAGTATCAACTTTATCCGTTTGAGAGAATAATTTAACTGCTTCATCAACAGTTTCTTTTGTTGTTTGATAACATACTATATTACCATGAGGTTTTGTATCGGATTCAACTCTATTGGTTCTAGAAAATGCTTGAATTAAATTATGATATTTTAAAGATTTATCTAAGTATAAAGTATTAAGTCTTTTAGCATCAAATCCTGTTAGTAGCATATCAACAACTATTACAATATCAATATCAGTATTTTTAATTTTTTTACAAATATCTCTAAAATATCCATCAAAATTATTTGTGCTAAAATTAGTACCATACATTTTATTATAGTCAGCAATAATTCTTTCTAGTGAATCTCTTGAATGTTCTTCTTTATGATCTAAGTCTTCATTAGCTCCAAAAGTAAATATTGCACCAATTTTTAAATTATGCTCCATTGTTTTAAATTTATCATAATATTTAATAAGCATAGGGATAGATGAAACAGCAAATAGAGCATTATATTTTCTATCTCTTGTTTTTGCATTATGATGATCTATTATATCATTAGCAATTAAAGCTATTCTAACATCATCAAGGAAAACTTCGTTTGTATCTATTCCTTCAACATATTCTTCAGTAGATACAATTCCTTCTTCTATTGTCTTAATATAATCTACTGAGAATCCTAAAACATTACCATCTTTTATAGCATCTTTAATTAAATATGTATGTAAGCATTTTCCAAAAATATCAGCTGTGCTTCTACCATCTTGACTTTTATTTTCTTCAAATCTAGGAGTTCCAGTAAATCCAAAATATTGTGCATTAGTGAAAGTATTTGATATTTGCTTGTGCATTTCTCCAAATTGACTTCTATGACACTCATCAATAATAAATACTGTTTTCTTATCTTTATATTTTTCCATTACTTCTTGATATCTAGGATTAGAACAAGCATTAGCCATTTTTTGAATAGTAGTAATTATAAGAGGTTTAGAACTATCTTTAATTTGACTAACTAATTTACCAGTTTCATTAGTCATATCAACACAACCCGGATCAAATTTATTAAACTCATCTAGAGTTTGTTTATCCAAGTCTTTTCTATCGACTAAGAAGAAAACTTGATTTATGGCTGGTTCTAAAGATAATATTTGACTTGTTTTAAATGAAGTAATAGTTTTACCTGAACCTGTTGTATGCCAAACATATCCATTATTATTTGTATTGATTGCTCTATCAACTATATTTTCAACAGCATATACTTGATATGGTCGCATTACTAATAACATTTTATCAGTTTCATTTATAATCATATATCTCGCTATCATTTTAGCAATATGGCATCGATCTAAAAAGAAAGTACAAAATTGTTCTAAATTAGAAATTCTATCATTATTAACATCAGTCCAATAAAAAGTGAATCCATAATTTAATTCTTGATCACCATTAGCAAAATATTTTGTATCTACACCGTTACTAATAACAAATATTTGAATAAATCTATATAATCCAATATAGGAATGATTTTTATATCTTTTGATTTGATCAAAAGCTTCTTTCATGTCAATTCCTCTTCGTTTTAATTCAATTTGAACTAAAGGAAGCCCGTTTATTAAAATTGTAACATCGTATCTATTAGTATATTTTCCCTCAACAGTAGTTTGATGAGTTACTTGAAATAAATTTTTACACCATTCTTTAGTATTAAATAATTCAATATAAACAACTGTGCCATCATCACGAATAATATCTTGTTTTTGTCTTAATTCCTTAGCACTTTGAAAAATACTTTTACCTGATATTTTAATCATTAACTTTTCAAATTCTTTATCAGTTAAGTCTTTACCTTTTAGTGCTACTTTATTATGTAAGTTAACTTGTGTTCTAAAATTTTCTTCAAGTTCTTTAA
>CANQDI010000065.1 GCA_947591575.1 uncultured Bacilli bacterium
CATTTTCAATACATCTAGCACAATAAGTAGTAATCTTAGTACCATGCTTGTTAGAATAAGAATCAATTCCTTTAATTAATCCAATTGTTCCTATACTAATTAAGTCGTCTTGATCTGTGTTTTTACTATCAAATTTTTTAACAATATGAGCAACAAGTCGTAAGTTATGTTCTATTAATTGATTTCTAGCCATTGGATCTCCTTCTTGTGCTTTTAAAATTGCTTTTTCTTCTTCCTCTTTTGAAAGAGGTTCTGGAAAAACTTGATTTGAATAGGAGGCAGTTACACCTAATAAACCTTTTATAAACATTAAAAAATTTAGAATCATTTTTCTTCACCTAATAAAAAATATGTAAGAAAGAAAGAAAAAAGACGATTTTTGTCGTCTTTGTTACAACTATCTTTATTGATCTATAAATGAACTGGATTAAAATCCACTTCTACTTTGACTTTCCCTGTTCTAGCATAATGTAAAATTAATCGATTTAAAATTTCATTTAACATTTTTTCTGATTTATATTTTAAAATGATTCGATATCTATATATATTACTCACTTTATAAATACTATCTGGACTAGGTCCTAAAATAGTCGTTTCTTTTAAATACTTGTGAAGCACATTTTTTACCTTCAGTGATTCCTGATAACATAGTTTTTCATCTTTCGATAAAATTTTTACATTGACAAGATAATAAAATGGTGGATATTTCATAAGATAGCGATTTTTCATTTCTTGTTCGTAAAAAGAAAAGTAATCATTGGAAGCAGCATATCGAATAGCATAATGAGAAGGGTTGTACGTTTGAAGATACACTTCTCCTTTTTTTATACTTCGGCCACTTCGTCCTGCGACTTGTGAAAGAAGAGAAAATGTTGCTTCACTACTTCTAAAGTCTGGAATATTTAAAGAAGTATCTGCATTAATCACTCCTACTAAAGTAACATTGGGAAAATCTAATCCTTTCGCAACAATTTGAGTACCAAGCAAGATATCTGCTTGTTGATTCCCAAAAAGAGAAATCATCTTCTCATGAGATCCTTTTTTATTTGTTGTATCAAAATCCATTCGTAAAATTCTTGCACTTGGAAAATAACTTTTTAATTCTTCCTCAATCTTTTCTGTTCCAACTCCTAAATCTTTGATAGCTTCCTCATGACATTCTGGACAAACTTTAGGAAGTGTTGTTCCATATCCACAATAATGACATCTTACAATATGGGAACTTTTATGATAAGTAAGCGTAATATCACAGGTAGGACACTTGAGCACAAAACCACAGTTTTTACAAGTAACAAAAGAAGAATATCCCCTTCGATTCAATAGCAGAATAGCTTGTTCTTTTTTCTTTAATGTTCTATCAAGAGCATTGATTAAAGGTTTTGAAAAATGCCCTTTCACTTTTTTCATTTCTTCATTCATATCGATAATATTTACATGAGGAAGGGTGCCACCTCCTACTCGGTTAGGAAGATAAAGTAAATGATATACATTCTTTTTTGCTCTGGCATACGATTCTAAAGTAGGTGTAGCACTTCCCATAATGACCTTGGCACAATGATATTGTCCTCTTATCTTAGCGATTTCTTTTGCATCATATCTTGGATTATTTTCTTGCTTATAAGAATCACTATGCTCTTCGTCAATAATAATGTAAGCAATGCTTTTTAAAGGAGCAAAAATTGCACTTCGAGCACCAATGACTATGTCTACTTCACCCCTTTCAATTCTTCTCCATTCATCATATTTTTCACCATCTGATAAGGCACTATGTAAAAGAGCAATTCGTGTTCCAAAGCGGGCGCTAAATCGTTCTATCATTTGTGGAGTAAGGGATATTTCAGGAACTAGCATTAAACTTTGTTTTCCTTTTTTGATTGCATTTTCAATTAGTTCCATATATACTTCTGTTTTTCCACTTCCTGTTACTCCATGAAGCAAGAAAACAGCATCACTACTCTTTTCAATTTCATCTACTACTTTTTGTTGTGCATCTGTAAGAGGATATTTTATTTTGGTTCCCTTTTGGATAGAACCTCGATATACTTCTTGTTGCTGTTGCTCCAAATATCCTTTTGCAACTAATAATTTTATTCTTGCAAGAGAAATATTTGGCAGATCTTTTTGGCGTTTAGGACCATCTTGAAAACATTTTAAAAGTTCTTTTTGACGATCATTTAGATTTTCATCAGGCTCTTTTTTTAAAAAGAAAACTTGTTCATATTTTTTAGAAGCTTTATTTTTTCCTCCCGCTTTTAAACTTTTTGGAAGCATTGATTGGTAGCAATAAATAAGAGAAGATAATGTCATCTCTTGCATCTTTTTCCCTAGTTCCAATAATTCTTCATTTAAAATGACATCTTCGTCTAATAAGCCAAGGATCTCTTTTAAATTCTTGGCATGTGTAGTTTCTTTTTTGATTTCTAAGATAAATCCTTCCAATATTCTTGTTGCAAATGGAACTTTAACACGAATACCTATTTTGATATTTGCTTGATATTCTTCTGGCACAAGATAGTCAAAAATTTTATCCACATTTTTATTTGTTATTTCTACAAGTACACCGACAACCAAGAATATCACCTCTTTATCTGTATTATACTGTTTTTTTTATTGATTGTACAAAAAAAGATTGCAATAGCAACCTTAAAATAGTCTCACGATATCTTGGAATGTAATATAAAGCATAAGTGCTAAAAGCAAGAAGAGTCCAATGGTATGAATCATGTTTTCCGTCTCTGGTTTTACAGGACTTCCTTTAATTTTCTCAATTATAATAAATAAAATATGTCCTCCATCAAATGCTGGAATAGGTAATAAATTAATAAATCCTACATTAATACTTAAAAACGCAATTAAATAAAGGATATTAGCGATTCCACCTTTACTTTGTTCTCCTACAATCGAATAAATTCCAACGGGACCTGATAATTGATTGATACGGATCGTCCCAGTAAATAAATATTCTACCGTTTTAAACATTTGCTTGAAAAGGGATCCTGTCTTTCTTACCATATATTCTAATGCTGGAAAAATTCCATATTCTTTTTCTCCAGATAAATTGATTCCATAACGATAAGTAATTACATCATCTTCTTCCATTTTTTCAGGTGTTACTCGAATGATTTCAATGTCTCCATCTTTTTGTTCTACTTTAAACTCTGTTGCTTTTTTATGAGAATCTATCGTAATATATAATGAAATATCGTCAATAGTAGAAATGGAATGACCATTTACCTCTAAAATTCGATCTTCTTCCCTTAATCCAGCCTG
>CANQDI010000066.1 GCA_947591575.1 uncultured Bacilli bacterium
AGGAAAAGGTAATATAAAATTGACAAAAGAAAGGAATTAGTATAGAATTAGGGATATATGAGCACGAGATGCTCAATAAAAAATCCTGGGTCTATAGCCAAGTGGTAAGGCAAAGGACTGCAACTCCTCGATCGTTGGTTCAAATCCGACTAGGCCCTCCAATATGATAAAAAACTCGAATTAATTTATTTCGAGTGTAATAAATGCTAACAGAAATGTTAGTTTTTTTAATAAAAAGTCGAGCAACTTTCAAATACTCATCTTTTATATTATTTTTTCCTAGCCATGTTATTCTGCTTCGTCAATTTTCATTACAGAAAGGCTAGCATTCATTCCCGTACCAAAATGAATTGTTATATTCTCATCGGTTGCAGAAATAGCTATATCAATTTTATCATCTGCTTTTAAGGACGCTAAAGTACTACCATAATAAAGCGTTTCAGTCTGTGCTGCTAATTTTTTTGTAATCACAGTAGATGGAATATTCGTTTCATTTTGTCGAACAATTAAAGTGACTGTTGTATCCTTGTCTACCGAAATATTTGCAAAATAATTAATTTGATAAATACCATCTTGTTCTAACATAATATAGTGATTTTCTGTTTCATTTGCATTTACATTTGGCATTAAATTCGGAAGTTGAACTTGAGTCCAAGCACCTATTACAGTAGCAGTAATATCCATTGTTGTATTATTATATTTTCCGCCATAAGCACTCAACGAAAAAGCAGGCGGTCCTTGATCACCTTTTGGTCCCATTGGTCCTGTATCTCCTTTTGGACCCATTGGACCTGTATCTCCTTTAGGGCCTATTGGGCCTATATCCCCTTTTACACCAGGTTCACCTGTTTTCCCTTTAGGAATGATAAAATTTAATTGATATCCAATCATTTTTTCCATTATTCTTTGTTCTCCTTATTTTGATAAATAGGTATAATTGTAACTTGCGCTGAGGTATCTTCTTCACCTGTTGTTACCGTACCAATTTCAAAATGAGGTATTGGCCCAGTTTCTCCTCTTGGTATTACAAAATTGAGTTGTACATGATCCTCAGTTCCACTATTATACACATTTGCATCTGTTCCCGGTTCTCCTGTTATCGTACTTGCTACTGAAATCATTGCACTTGCTAAACCTTGTGGTCCTGTAGGTCCTGTGGGACCCGTTGGCCCTATAATATAACAACCATTATGACCCATGATTGACGTATGATTATCATTGCAATTCATTTTATCTTCCTTTCTTTTTATCAGTATATTATAAAAAAAACAAAATATGATCTGGAAAAAAGGAAAAAATTGCACATAAAAAAGAAAGTGCCTATAGACTTTCCTTTATGTTAATCATTTTTCATCATTCTTCCAATTCGATAACTGCTTTCTACTTGATCAACTTGTTTACTAACTTCTAATCCCTTATATTGTAAAAATTGAGAAGTCATAACGCCATCTTCTTCTGTTGCATTTTCAGTACTATTCATATTTTCAATAAGTTGTTCTATATTAGTATCCGTTAAATCTTCTTCATTTGTATACAATAAAACTCGTAATAAGCGTGAAATCATTTCATCATTTTCACTTTCGTTTGAGACAAATAAAGCTGTTAATTGTAAAATTTCTTTATTCGGATCTTTTAATATTTTTGTAGGTTCTATATAGAGAGTAATTCCTTTTTCTTCATCTAATGTATATAAATAAGCATTATCATGGTCTTGAAGTTTTGTAGGTAATTGATAAGATAAATCATTTTTTTTCAAATTTATATTCAATTTTTTTATAAAATCTCCAACAGTCATAGATTCAATCGTATCTAAATTTTCAAAAATATTATGAACTCCATCACTTTCTTTTGGTTTTGTAATAACATCCATTATTTTTTTTGTAATAAAAGTTGTCACAAAATATACAGTAATCGTTAAAATAATTGTAATAATTATATATTGAACAATTTTAATTTTTCTTGTCTTTAATGTGATATTTTTCGTCTCTGTTTTCTTTTTTTTCTTCTTATTTTTTTCTTTTTTTGCCATCTAACTTCACCGGTTTTAGTATATCACATTCTTTTAAAATTTTCTATTTTTAAAGAGACAAACATCGTTTTTCAAAATATTTATTTTTAATATAGTACTATAAGGAGGTGAAAAAAGTGAAAAAAGGAATAGATATCTCCGTACATAATGGAAACATTAATTTTAATCAAGCAAAGCAAGATATTTCTTTCGTAATGATTCGTGCTTCATGGGGATTTTTTACGGAAGACAAAAATTGTGATCAAAATGTAAAAGCTTGTGAAGCTGCTCAAATTCCCTATGGATTTTATCACTATAGTTATGCAAGAAACTTAACAGAAGCAAAGCAAGAAGTAGATGGTTTTTTAGCATTAGTAAAAAAATATAATCCTACTTATCCTCTTGTAATTGATATGGAAGATGCAGATCATTGGAAAGAAAAAAATGGAAATCCTTCTAATGAGACATATGTTGAAATCTGTGAATATTTTTGTAACCAAGTTGAAAAAGCAGGATACTATGCCATGATTTATGCAAATTATGATTGGTGGAAAAACCGTTTAAATGATGCTAGACTGGAAAAATTTGATAAGTGGCTTGCTGATTGGCGTGGTTATGATAGTCCTTCTCTTACTTGCGGAATGTGGCAATATACATCTGGTGCAACCATTGCAGGAATTTCTGGAAGAGTTGATGCAAATATAAGTTATCGTGACTATCCGAATTTAATTGCAAATTTAAAAAATAAAAGAATTGAAGCAACAACAGAAGATGGATATTCTCCATCAATTGATGCAATTTATTATCCTATTCCTAATTATGCAGGAAATAGTATCATAGATGCACTAAAGATGATAAATGTTGACTCATCATATTCTTTTCGGGAAAAAATTGCAATCAAAAATGGAATTACTCAATATACAGGAACTTCATCTCAAAATCTTTATCTTCTCAATTTACTTATAAAAGGCTTGCTAAAAAAAATATAATTTTTTCTTTTCAAATTCATAAAATATGTTAAAATATTAATAGAACTATTTAGTTCTATTATTTGCGAATGTGGTTTAATGGTTAGAATATGGCCTTGCCAAGGCTATGATGGGGGTTCGATTCCCCTCGTTCGCTCCAGTGACGTTTCTGTTCGAACTTTTATAGTTTGAACTTAACATATATAATCAATCCGTTCGGGTTGATTTT
>CANQDI010000067.1 GCA_947591575.1 uncultured Bacilli bacterium
AATGTATTAAAAGAAAAGTGTGATCTAGTCATTTTGGATGCTCCACCAGCTTTAATTGTTGCAGATTCAGTAATTTTAGCAAGACGAGCTGACTCATGCGTAATAGTTACAGCACATAATCAAACAAGAATGGATGAAGCTGAAAAAGTTAAGAATGCAATAGAAAATGTAGGTGGAAAAATAGCAGGTATTGTAATAAACAAGATTCCTGCATCAAATAAAAAATATGGAAATAAATATTACTACTATTACGGCTCTGAAGATATGTATGGTGATAATGAGCCAATGGAAGAAAAAAATCTTTTAGGTAAAATTGGCAAAAGGATAAAAGATTTCTTTACAACAGATTCAACAGAAAAGAAAAAACGTGTTCCAGCAAGAAAACGTATTCTTAATAAAAGAAATAGAGATGAAGATTTTCAAGACGACGAATATGATGATGATGATGATTGGTATGATGCAACAGACGAATGGAATGCTTCAGAAGAAGAGCTAAACAATATAAACGATTATGATGAAACACAAGACGATGAATATGAAATGAATGATTATGAAGAAAACTATGAAGATAATTATAATGAAGACTATAAAGATAATTATAAAGAAAAATATAAAGATAATTATGATGAAGACGATGAAGATGATGCGCTAGGTAATATATTTAGTGACATCAAATATAATTTAAAACAGTAAAAAGATAAGTAAGAATATTTTTACATTAAGTTATTTCAATTTTGAAAGGACGTAATATAGAATATGATAGATTTTCATTCACATATAATACCGCAGATTGATGATGGTTCTAGAAGCATGGAAGAAACAATAGCTATGCTTCGAGAAGCCAAAAATGTAGGTTTTAATAAAATTATTTCAACATCTCATTACTATGAAGATAAATATGTAGTAGAAGAACAACATAGAGAAAATAGTTTAATTGACATAGCTAATAAATTTTTTGAATCAACAGGTGAAGAAATGAGATTAATATTAGCTAGTGAAATTTATATAACACCATATATGGTAGATTTAATTAAAGAAAAAAAAGCATCAGTTATAAATGGAACTAGATATGTGCTCTTCGAACTGCCTTTAAACAGCGAACCATTTGGATTAAGGGAGACAATTTTTAGATTGATAGAAAATGGATATAAGCCAATAATTGCACATCCAGAAAGATATCCAATTGTGCAAGATGATCCTAATATGTTAATTGAACTAATAGATATGGGAGTTTTATTTCAATCTAACTATGGAAGTATAATGGGAATATATGGAAATACTGCTAAAAAAACAGTAAAAAAGCTTTTAGAAAGTGATATGATTCACTTTTTAGGTTCAGATTGCCATAGAGCAAATTCAATTTACCCTAAAATTCCTAAAATGATTTCAGAAATAGAGAAAATTGTTGGAAGCAGAAGATTGCGTGAACTCACTGTTTTAAATGCTCAACATATTTTAAATGATTATGATTTTGAACCATATACGCCTAGAAAGATTAAAAGATTTTTTTAAAAATAATATTATGTAATAAATAACAGGTTTAAGAAAACTTGTTATTTTTTTTGGAAATTTTTATAAATTTTGAAAAAATTGTCAAATTATATTGAAAAAATGGCTGATAAATGATATAGTAAAAGGCAACATGATTAAGTAATATGACAATCTATCTTGGAAAGGAAATAGTGATTTAAAATGGAAGCTTTAAATAGAAAATCTGAAATTACTGAAATTGTTGCTCTACCACATGTCAATGGAATTGATAGTAAAACGGGATTTAAAAAAATTTATATTGTAATAAAAAGGGTTTTAGATATTGTAATATCTTTTTTTGGAATGATAATTTTATCACCTATATTTTTAATAATAGCTGCAATTATTAAATTAGATTCAAAAGGACCGGTGTTTTTTGTACATAAGCGAATAGGTAAGGATGGAAAAGAAATTGGAATATATAAATTTAGGACAATGGTAGATAATGCAGAAGATTTAATAAAGGAATTTACAGACGAACAAAAAAAAGAATTTAGGGAGTGCTATAAGTTACAACATGATCCAAGAGTTACAAAAATAGGAAAGTTTTTAAGAAAAACATCTTTAGACGAGTTACCACAAATTTTAAATATATTAAAAGGTGATTTATCTATAATTGGACCTCGTCCTGTAATTAAAGAAGAACTTGAAAAATATGGAAGAAATAGAGAAAAATTTATTAGCGTAAAACCGGGTCTTACAGGATATTGGGCTGCTAATGGAAGATCAGATACTACATATGCTGAAAGAGTTCAAATGGAGCTTTTTTACATTGATAATATGTCTTTAGGATTAGATATACAAGTATTTTTAAAAACTATTGTTGCTGTTATTAAAAAAGAGGGAGCGATATAAATATTTATTTTAGATAAAACCTTATGAAAAATTACGATAATATGGCAATATTCTAAAAAAGAAGGGAATTTATACAATGAAAGACATAAAAATGATTGTAGCAACACACAAAAAATATCAAATGCCAGAAGACAAAATGTACTTGCCTGTTCACGTAGGTAGCCAGAATAAAGAATCAATTGGATACCAAAGAGATGATGAAGGAGAAAATATTTCATCTAAAAATGGTTATTATTGTGAACTAACAGGTTTATATTGGGCGTGGAAAAATTTGGATAACGAATATATAGGGTTATCTCATTATAGAAGATATTTTGCTGAAAATAAGAAAATTCCTACAAAAGAAGAAGATAGATTCAAAAATGTATTAAAATATGAAACCGCTGATAAATTGCTAGATGATGTTGATATTATTTTGCCAACAAAAAGAAAATACTATATTGAAAATATATATGATCATTATAAAAAAACAATGTATATTGAGCCTTTGGATGAAACAAGAAAAATACTTGAAGAAAAATACCCTGAATATGTTCAAGAATTTGACAAAATTCACACTAGAACATCTGCACATCTATTCAATATGTTCATTATGAAAAAAGATAAACTTGACGAATATTTAAATTGGCTTTTTGATATCTTGTTTGAACTTGAAAAAAGATGTGATCCATCTAAATACGATAGTTTTCACGCAAGATATTTAGGAAGAGTAAGTGAGAGACTTTTAGATGTTTGGATTAATACTAAAGGGTATAAATATAAAGAAGTTAAGTTTATGAGTATTCAAAGGGTAGATTGGTGGAAGAAAGGAAC
>CANQDI010000068.1 GCA_947591575.1 uncultured Bacilli bacterium
ATTTGCTCTAAATACTCCATGAGGGGTGGTAGGGTGTAGTACATCAATTACTTCTGCATCTTTTGGGATTTCTATATCGTATATTGTATCTCCACGAACCAACCATCTTAATATTTTTGTTTCAGTTGAAAAATTAAATCCTCCCATTTTATTTGGCTCTGTTTCATTTGGATTCCAAATATTTGCTACATTTACTTCATTTAATTTATATTCAAAATCTGATGCTCCAGATTTTGTTCCAAACATAACTTTTAAATATTTCATAGCTTTCACCTTTTTTATTATTTTTGTTTTTTAATATCTAATCTATAAATTGCAATCAATGATGAGATAAAAGAAAATATATCTAGTACAAAAGTTGTATATGCTTTCACAATAAAGTCATAAACTGCCCATAATAGTCTTAGTGCTACTGTAGATTTTCTGACCAGTTTCATATTTTTAGATAATAATATAAATAAGTATATGTATGATGCTATAGCTGGTAGTAAACTAAAAATATTATCAAGTATAGCTTTTGTTTCTTCTAAAAGTTCTTGCTCTTCAAAAGTTTTTTCTGTATCTATTTGAAAATTATATGTTTTAAGTTGTTCTGCCTCAAACATATCCCTCATTTCTTTAGGTATTTTATTAACATTTTCTTCTGGAACATATTTTAATATTTCTACAATTTCTTTATATGCTTTTGCATAATTATCTTCCATCATTCGTACCTCCATAATATCCGTTATAATTATGTGGATCTAATTCTTGTGATTGCGTTCTTTCTTCAAGTTTTTTGTCAACTATACTTTTAGCCATATCTTTTTTTCCTATATGTGAAGAAATTGATTTTTTCCCAATTTGGTTTGGTGTAATTGTATATTCTCCCTGTTCTACAGTAGCTGTATTTTGATTTAAACCTTTACTTGATTCGTATTCTTTTTCATTAAAATCTTCGTCCAAAATAACAGAAGGATAAGTCATTCTTCCTTCTATATCATTTATAAAAGACATACTATCGCTTTGAGACCAAACTGTTAATTCTTGTATTCTTCCTTCTTGCTCCAACTGTACAATTTTTTCAATTATTCTATTTTGTTTTGCGATTTCTTCTTTTGAAAGAGGGTCATCTCCATATCTAGCAACATCAAATTCTGTTACTCCAATTGGCAATCCAATTTCTTGTTCTACTTCATTAAAAGCTTTTTCAATATCTTGTGGAGTATCTTTAGTTTCTAAATGTGCCTCAAATCCAATTATATCTATTAGCCCTTTTTCATCTTTTCCTAATTTTCCTTCTTGTCTATATCTATTTTCAATCTTTTGAATTTCTTTGACTACCTTTATAATTTCTTTTCTTTTATCTGAATTAACCCAATTCATATCATTATATGTAAATGTTGCATTTGGCATCAATTTTCTAGCTTTCAAAGCCATTTCACACAGATCTTCCAAATCCAAATATTTTTGCCATCCTTCTGTTCTAGGATGATAGCTATGTTCTTCTTCAAAATTTTCTCTTTGTATAACTCTAACATGATCATATATTAACTCATTTAAAATATCTACATTCTCTATTCTATCTCCATAATATTGTGCCAAATGTTCAACATATCCCATTAGACTATCTTTAACTTTGTCTTTGACATATTGTTGTTGTTCATCTTGATTTAATCCCTTATTAGAGGCTTGTTTTAGCCATACATCTTCTAATCTTTTTGGTAAATCAGCATAAAACATAAATGTATTAACTTTTGATTTCATATTATGCTTTTCTGCAAAACTCATCATTTTTTCTAATCTTTCATCTGCATATGTTTTTCCATCTTTGCATACATAGGATGAATATTTACCCGCTAAATCAATTGTTATTCTATCATATCCCCCATTTAATATATGAGAATAAAAGTTCCTTAATCTATCTGGTGTTAAATCTAAGATTCCTTCACTTGCTTCAAAATTCATATTATTCAATTGTTTTAATATTGTTTCATTAAGAGTATCTTCAAATCCATTTTCAATTAGTTTATTTTTCATTTCATCAGGGCTAAAAAGAGACATATCCGCAATTGATTTTAAATATAATTGTTTTATTTCATCTATTCTATCACTAGGCACACTATCTATAGCATCTATAACTTTATTCATTACAAATCGATATTTTACATATGTACCTTTTTGCTTTGCTTCATGATATTCTATTTGTATTTGTTTCAAATTTTCTATATATTCCATTATTTGTGCATTTTGTTCTTCAATTGGTATCTCTTTATCTAATATAGATAATAAATCTACTATTTGAGAATTTAAAGTAATACCTTTTTTGCAATTTACACTATCTAATAACTTTTTTCCATTACTCATATTATTTCACATTCTTTATTTAAACGATTATTAAAGGTTCATTTTAACCTTTAAAATTCATGTCTATGCAACTTTAATTCCAGTATTGATTACTTCTTCTACAAAAGGTGTTTCTACGTTGTCGTAATCTGCTATTTCAATTACATGTGGTTCTATACGATAATCAATATTTCTTCTTAATTTTGTCAAATATATTTCCTCATCAATTCTATCACCATGTTTTAAATCATCAGTAATAATAGCAATATCTATATCACTATCTTCATGATTTGTACCTTTTGCATATGAGCCAAATAATATAATTGCCTTTACATTATAATTGGCTAAAATAACTTGGGCATATTTTTTTACAATATCCATTATTTCTTTGTCTATAACAATGTTTTTAACCATGTTCTTACCTCCTCAATATTTTTTATTTGATTCTCTGTATATTCATCAGTACACTTATTTTCAAATGTTTTTTTATAATCATCGTATCTTGCTTCAAGATTAAAATGAGAAATAATTTCTAATAAATCGTTTTGATGTTCTGTTCTTTCCAAATTCATTTTTTCTGCTAAATAATCTAAATCATGACTTTTAGGAGCATGTGGGGCGTTTTTATTATTTTTAGCATATACAGCTTTTAACAGTTTTTCTATTACAAGATGTCCAAAAAACAAAGCATAACTATTTCTTTTGCTTTTCTGTAAATCTAGCATTACTTCGTAATCTTTGTCTGAACTTTCTATCCAATAATTCATTAAATCTATATTATTCATATATTTCATACCTCTCTTTCATTTACATTATTATTATAACACTTTAATTAAAATATTACTAC
>CANQDI010000069.1 GCA_947591575.1 uncultured Bacilli bacterium
TCATTTCTAATTGATATACTTTTTCTTTTGTCACTTTCATACTTTGATGGAGATTTTCTTCTTGCTCTTCTAATCTCTTTTTACTTTCCTTTATCTTTTCTGTCATCAGGAGAATAGAATGAAGTAAATTTTTATATTCTTTATTAGCATTCATAAAGCTTCCAAATTCTTTTTCTATCTCTTTTTCTATTGCTTCCAGATCTTTTATTTCTTTGGTAGCTAACTTTTTTAAACGATCTAAAGAAGTCAAAGCAGTATTGATTTCATTAGAATAATTGGCATAACTTTTGACATAACTAATATCTTGTTTTCCTTTTACTAAATCCCTACCCACTTTTAAAGCAAGAAGCCCAATAAGTAAATTCAGCGCGATTGAATTTACCCCTTTTGTCTTCTTTGCAAGAGTAAATGTGGTAATCAACATCAAAGATGCCTGGGTGGCAAAATCAAAATGATATTTAATTTTTTCTCTTACCTCTATTTGTGCTTCTGCTTTCTTTCGAAGATTAGAAGCCATTTGATCCATTGCAATGCACTCTTTATATAAACGATACTCAAATAAAATAGCTGCATCGTTTTCCTGTTTTATCTTGTAAAGGGATTGTTCTTGATTTTTCAATATTTTTCTTTGATCAAGGAGTTCGTCTTTGTTAGGAATATTTTGTGTTGATGGCATTGTTTTTATGGGAGAACTCATGATTTCCTTTGTTGATTGAAAAAGCAAGTTTTGATCTTCCTTTTCCGGTAAAATTTCTTCTTTTTTGGAAACAGGATTTTCTATAGAATCTCTTATTTCATCTTGTGGTGTACTTTCAAAAAAGGATAGGTTTTGTTGATCATTTCGTGTTTGTGTTTCATCCAAAGTTTGTGCTTTTTCATCGAAAAAAGGAGAAAAATGAGCTGCATCGTTTTCTTTTGAATCTTGTTTTTGTAAAGAAACATTCTCTTGCTTCGGAAAGGGAATGATTTGAGAGGCCATAGAGGAAGTAGAATCTATTCCTTTATTTTTCTGATTGGTGTCGATAAACTCTTGACAACCAATTTCTTCTCGTGTAAGAATTCTCTCAGTATCTTGTGTTTTCTTTGATTTTTCTTCCTTTTTGTCATTAGAATCATTGTCTTTTTTTATTTGATGATAGAATTTTAGAGAAAGTGTTTCTTGTTGCTTTTTTTTAGGATTTTTTTCAAAAATAACGAAAAAAGGAATTTCTATGAACCATAAAATATGAGCTATGATTCTCTTTAATTTCATAAAGTCTCCTTCTTTCTTTTTTTGATTTTATGAATTAAGAATTCATCTTTTTTTGTAAAATGCCTTGCTTTTCTGTATTAATTTCCAAAAGAGCTAACTGCTTAAGCTTACCATATACATATTCAGTATATGTATTATTACTTATTTTTTCTTGTTGCATAATATTAGAAATAGGAAAATCTTTTGGAATCAATCCTAATGTCATAGATAGAAATAAAAATTCTTCCGTTTGAAATATGGCAGAAATATTAGAAATATCACTTTTTCGTAGAAAAGAGACACAAGGATTATCAATCTCTTCACTTTGACTCAAAATATATGAAATGAGTGATTTTTTTATTTCTTGTTGCACCTTTGCTTTATTATTATTATTTTTAGAAGAAATCATATCCATTTCATTTTGTTCGCAACATTTTAAACCATAATCTGTTAATGAATAGGTAGTATATTTTCCATCTTTTACTTTTTGAAATAAAGGTTCTGGAGCAATTGTACTATATCTTGCAATCAGCTGAGATAAATTATTATAAGAAACACCTAATAAGTTAGCTAGATCAGTATGATTAATATTTGGATATTCCTTTAAAGCTTGAAGTATTTGATTCAATCTAGTCGGATAATTTTGATACATATAAACCCCTTCTTTTCTAAGCGGCATTATTATATAACAAAATCTTCTTTTTGTCAATTTATCAAAATACTATAGTGAAAGCAACTGGTAAATCTTAATAAAAAAGCTTTGTCTTCTAGGCATCTGTATTCTTTTGCGAGGATGTTTCTTTTCAATTTCTTTCACTAATTGATGGACAAAGGAATGATAACTAAATGTTTCCATACCTATAAATAATAAATGTTCAAATTGATAAACTTTTTTATCGATAGGTGTAACGGTTTCTTGGTTTTTTTCTTGATTATCTAACATAACTTGATTAAAACCAGTATGAAAAGCACCTGGTTCTACAAGTGTTACAGAAATATCTTTCTTCTTAAGAGAAAGCTCCATTTGTAAAGTTTTTATGCAATAAGATAAACTTGCTTTACTACTTCCATAACTACCAAGATATGGAAAAGGAAGATGTGCAAGCAAACTCGATGTTACAAATATTTTCCCATGTTTCTTTTGTTCATCACATGTTTTTATATAGGTTTGCAATAATGCTAAATTGCCAAAGACATTCACTTCATAATTTTCTCTCATTTTTTGAATATCAAGGCTTAATAAATTGCCACCTTCTCCAATACCTGCTTGTAATACAAGAACATCTATATCAAGATTTTTTACTTCATTTCGGTCTTCTTCCTTCAGTAAATCTAACACAATAGGAAATAAAATCATTCTTTCTTGTTTGATTTTTTCCGTCAAGGTATTCTTTTCTTTTTCAGTTTTTGAAGCAACATAGACAATATGTCCCTTTTTTGAAAGTGCACAAGAAAGAGCATATCCAAGTCCAGACGTTCCTCCAGTAATAAGTATTTTCATATAGATCACCTTTTTTATTATGCCCTAAAACGAAAAAAGAAACCTTAAAAATAAAGATTTCTTATCATTCGATTAATTACAGAATCATCACTATGTGAAACAATTTGACACTACATATAAAACCTACATAAGATTTATCATATATTTGCCGCATTCACGCTAAATACCACTACTTATTCTTTCACATATCAGG
>CANQDI010000070.1 GCA_947591575.1 uncultured Bacilli bacterium
TGGAAAAAAGAGGCAAAAGAAAAGATAAATCAAATGAAAAAAGGAAAACTTACAGAAGATGAAGTTTATAAGTGGTTGGTGGAAAATAAGTAGAAATATTGAATTTTTTAAATTTTATTGTTATAATTTATTTAGAAAAATAGTAAAAAAGTTGAAAAAATTTACGAGTTTTTTCATGTCCCAATAGATAATTACATTATTGATATAACAGGGTTAAATATATCTGTTGCATGGAGTAGAATAACAAACTATAATGAATATTTGGATTGGCAAAAGAAATTTAGATTAAAATATTTAGGAATTCTTTTAGAATTGTTGTAAAAAAATGGAGGAACTAAAGATGATGGATAAATATCCAAAAGCATATAAGGAAGTAATTGAAATATTAAAATTTGTACCAAAAGAGAGTGCCCAAAAAATACCAAAAACTATGATTGATACATTTAAAACCAAAATGGATAAAGATTATGATTTTACAGTTGATATAAATAAAAGTTTTGAGGAACAAGATTTGCTAGATGAAACAAAAGCAATTCTTGCTAATATATTTAGAGATTATTGGGCTACACCATATCAAAAAGAAAGAATTGAAGCAAAAGAAAGATATGATAGACAGAAAATGGAAGAAGAAAAGAGAAAAAAATATAATGTTGATATTTTTAAGAGAAATGAAAATACTGTAGAACAAGAAGTAACTGAAAATACAGATAAAAATAATAATTTACCAATAGAGGCAAAAAAAGAAAATTTTTTTGAGAAAATTATTAGTTTCTTTAAAAAGATGTTTCATATTAACTAGGAGGTAGTCTATATGATAGATAGTAAATTAAAGAAAGTTCAAGATAATAATAAGAAAATTAATGGAATTGTTAGTTCAATAATGGAAATGAGAAGAGATAATAATATAACTATTCAAGTCGGAGATAAATTAGAACCCATAGCTGAAGAAGTATTTAAATTAGTAACTAAAAATATTTTAACAATATATAAAGCTGAATATACACAATATGGTTTTTCTGAATGTAGAGGATCTGAAAATGTAAGTTTAAATAATGCAAGACCAGGAGATTGTACAGGAGGAACAAAAGGATTACAAATAGGAACTAATTTAAATGAGTTTTTAAGACGTTTTTTATATGCACAGCTTGAACAATATAAAGTACAAGAAAGTGGAGCTGAAATAACAGAAAAATATAATGGTAGTGAAAGAGATCAAATGGATTTATTTTTAAAATTTAAAGAAATTTTTGCCTGTGATATGGATTGGGTTATGTCAGCTATTGCACATGAAGCAAAACATACATATGGTGTTATAGGAGGAAATACATTTTTAAAAGAAGGAATTACAGAACAAACTACAAGAGAAGATTGCGATAAATATGGAATGTATATGGAGCCTAATGCACATACTCAAGAAGCTAATTTTATTAGAAAATTAGAACTTATAGTAGGGAGAGAAGAAATAGTAAAAGCTGGTTTATATAATGAACATATAAAAATGAAAAATTCAGAGTTTTCAAAGATAATTGAAGAAAATGGAGAAGTTTCGTTTGAAGAATTAGATGAATTCTTTGAAATATCAAGATATGATGACAAAAAAATAGAAGATTATGATAGAAAACAAGAAGATGAGTCAAAAAAACTGAGACCTAAATTAGAAAAATTTAAAAGCGACTATCCAGATTTAGTAGATAGAGTGTTAGCGATTAAGGAAAAGTATGATAAAATGAATTCTGAGGATAGATATGAATCATTAGATAAAGCTATTCAAGAAAAATTGTCAGTTGATTTTAAAAAATTACGAAATATTTTAGATAATATTTATTCAATACAAATGAAACATAAAAAAGAGCCAGAGTTTTATAGAAAATTATATTCAGATAATTGGGGGGATATTTTAAACGATAAAGATTGGCAAATACTTTTAGAAGTAGATAGTTTAGAAAATGTTGATTTGGAACGAATAAAACAAGAAGGAATAGATTTTTATGGGACAGGTATAAAAGTAAAAAGCTATTCAGAGCTTATGGAGCCAATAAATACATATATAAAAGAGAATAATTTGTCTTTAAATAATGAGAACAATGAAATTAATTTGACTGAAGTAATTGAAGTGCAAGAAGATATTGTACAACGATTGGAAGAATTGTATAGAAAACAAAATAGTATGATAATAAATCAATTTCATGATCAAAAATCAGATGCTTTTTTTGAAGATATTGAAAGAGGAGTATATTGTATAACAGAGCAGAAAATTGGTAAAGCAACAATTAATGCTTCTACTACAATGAAAGATAATGCTAAAACTCAAGTTAAACGAGATGAACATAAACTGATATTACAACAAGAAGGAGAAACAAGAAGTGATTAGTAATGTTGGTTAGACATGGTGACGGCAATTTTGGTATTGAATGCAAACAATTAATTTGACGTATACTATAATGGAATGGTTAGACATTTAAAAAAATCTCAATAATGCGAAAGAACAATAGTTCAAAAAAGAGTCAACTGACTCTTTTTTGATGTGCCTTAAAGTACAAAATTTATCTTTCCAAGTCCCACTCTTTTTCTCTATCTTCTTTTGCAACTTGTTTTTCAGTGTCAAGAAATGTGTGAGTTTCTTTTTCAAAATCTCTAATTAAATTATCTTCTGCACCCATATCAAATTTATGGCAAAT
>CANQDI010000071.1 GCA_947591575.1 uncultured Bacilli bacterium
ACAAGTGTTTTTTATTTAAAAAAAGAATTTACAAGAAAATAAAATCGTATTAAAATAAGGAACAAAAAACAACAATTGGAAATTCTTCTTTATGTACTCTTTTTATAAAATGTTTTAATGGAGGAAGGCATATCAAATGAAAATAACTTCACAGCAATTGCAACAATTAGATACAGTCAAAATTTATGAATTGCTATTACCAATGATTAAAAATGTCTACAAAGACTTTAATGATATTGGTTTTTCTAAAGAAGACTATATAAACTTAGTATATAAAAAAATTACAGAATCTAAGCAACTTTATAGCAACGATATAGACTATCCAAAATTTTTAGAAAATAAACTTCAAGAGTCATTATACAATTACGTGGAAGAGCTTTCTCAAGACTCTGAAAAAGCTTATCAACTTATCAATCTTTTTATTCATAAAAATTTTACTAACGCTACTAACTATAAAGATGATTTACAATCAATGAAAAAGTTAAATGATTTTTTCATAAAATATCAATTGCAACCAAATATAAATATTTTTACAAAATTAATAGATCAAAATGAAATTTTAAGAGAAGTAATCGAAACGATTTTTAAAAAGAATTCCGTTGCCATAAAAAAAGGAAGGTTAGATGAAATCTTTGATAATGACTTGCTGTCTTTATTTCTTGAAACTTATTGTACGAAAAATCATATAGAAATAGAAAAAATGGATGATGAAAAAACAGTAGATGAATGGAAAGATTCTATCAACATTACTGATAATACGACTGCTTACTTACAAGAAATTCATTCAAAACCATTGCTATCTTCTCAGCAGCAACAATCATTATTAAAATTAATAGCACAAGGAGATATCAATGCAAAAAATTTGTTTATTGAAAGTAACCTGAAGCTTGTTGTCTCTATTGCAAAAAGATATTTAAACAATGGAGTTGAACTTTTAGATTTAATTCAAGAGGGAAATATTGGCCTTATGAAGGCAGTAGAAAGATTTGATGAATCTAAGGGTTTTAAGTTTTCTACTTATGCAACTTATTGGATTCGTAGATTTATTATAAGAGCAATTGCTACTCAAGGTAAAACGATTAAAATTCCGAGTTATTATTATGAAAAAATAAACAATTTGAAAAAGATAGAAACTAGATTAACCTATGAATTAAACAGAAAACCATCTACAAAAGAATTAGCAAACGAAGCACATTTATCTATGGACGAAGTTATTAAGCTTCATAACTTTCAAGATTATACAGTAAGCCTTAACACTCCTATCGGAGATGAAGAAGGAAAAGAATTAGGTGATATCCTTACTTCTGAAGAAACAATAGAAGAAGAGGTTATTTCTAAAAAGATGAAACAAGAATTACCTCTTCAATTAAGCAAAACACTTGGAAAGTCTCAACTGAGTCAACGGGATATTGATATACTACTATATAGAGTTGGATTTTATACAGGTAGCCCAATGAGTTTAGAGGAGGTTGGAAAAATTTATGGTGTTACAAGAGAAAGAATTCGACAAGTTGAACAAAAATCTTTAAAAAAGATCAGAGATTGCCAATATACTGAAAACCTTACAATATATTGTCAACAACCAGAGAAAGCGCTTAAATTTCTAAAAAAATTTAAAAACACATTACATCAATGATCAATTTTACAATACGATCACAAAAATGATACGAAAGAGATTTGTAACACTGATATAAAATTACTAAATGTCTTTCTTATCTATACAAATAATCTTACAAATCATACAAATGAAAACATAAAAAAAGATGAATTTATATCCATCATTTTTACAAATTTGCTAAAAAGTTATTTTCTTTTCAGTATTGTTTTAAATAGTTGTCTTACAAATGGTTGTATAAAAAATAATTGAGTAAAATATGCAAATGGAAAATTAAAACATATTAATTTTAACCAATTAGCCAATAACGTGAATATGTTAAATCCCATATAATATGGATAATATAACCATGCAGCAATAAAACTCATTAAAGGGACCATTATAGCAACTGTAGAAGTAATTATTGCAGTTTCAAATGTAATTGAATCTGTCTTTTTTATATCAAAATTCTTAGATGCCATTTTAAATGAAAATGGTTGTCCAATGAGCATTTCACATATATATGCAAAACATAATTCTACTAATACTACAACATATATTGGTAAATAACGACCAAACATATAAACTCCACCTAAAGAATGAATCGCATTTATTACACTTGTTTTTCCAGATACTGTCATTAGTGTATTTCCATTTATGACATATAAACTATAAAATACATATGCGTGAACGGTTATTAGAACAGTGATAAATGCAAATATGGCCCTTTCCTTTTTAGTTTGTGGCATTTTCTTCTCCTCCTTAACTATTTGTGCAATAAAAAACACACATAGAACTATTGCACTTTTCCAAAATACATCTCTGTAATCAGATTTATGTGCATAGCACTACGTGTGTCATATGTATTACTCATCGATTATATCATATTTTGTATTTTTAAGTAAGCCTATTTAATGATTTTATTAATGATGTTAAATGAAAAAGTAAATTGCGTTTAAAGACAAAGAAGTGAAATTTAGTCTTTCATCAAATTTAGTCAAGGACGA
>CANQDI010000072.1 GCA_947591575.1 uncultured Bacilli bacterium
GATTTAGAAAATCACTTTCTATTTTATATAGTAAAAGAGGGTGATAATTTATGGTCAATGGCCAATCAATTTCATATAGGAGTAGATAGAATAAAACAACTGAACCACCTCGCTAGTAATCTTTTAATTCCGGGTCAAATGATTCATCTTCCTATATAGAAATGTTATTGTTTTGTTTTTTCAACAATATATTTCCATTCAAGAGGACCTACATGTCCATTCTGTTCTAAACCATATTCTTGTTGAATTCTTTTGACAGCTATTTCTGTTTTTGTATCAAAGCAGTCCCTTATGTCTACTTTAGGGAAAGTAGGATCTTTTTGATGGATTTCATATAGAAACTCTTGTAGAGTCGTAATATCTGGACCACTCATACCAAGAGATAATGCAATTCCAGGATAGATTTCATCTTTATAAGATAAAAATTCTTGTGGAAGTTCTTTTAAAATTTGAAGATAAGATTCTTTTATTTGATTCCATGTTTGTACATCAACGACTCCAGTTCCTTTGAGTTGATGTTCTTTTTGAAAAGCAATAATCATTTCGACAGTATGATCATTATAAATAGAATCTAAATCAAGTGATGGAATCATATCATCGAAATAAGAAAGAACCCCTAAATAGTAATGAAGGGCTTGTACCTGTGGACCTTGGTCTCCCTTTTGTAAAGAAAACCCATATTTCATTTCAATATCTGGAAGAGTAATTCCTTCTCCGTATAAGTCAGAAAGCTTTTTAACGGCATTATAGATGTACTTTATTTTATACCAAGTAGCTTTATTGATTATTCCAGTTTTTTCAAGATCAAAAATATCTTGAAACTTTTGTACTGCTTGTTCTAATAAAATATCAAAATATTCATGAATATGATCAAATTTTGGAAGAGAAGGATAATTAACTGCAATACGATTTAGTTGTTTTTTAATGATTCGAATGTGTTCTCCCACATCTCCAATTTTTAAGGGAATTCCTGGATAAGATATAATAGGTTCTTGTACTTTGGCATCTCGAATTAAAGAAATATCTTTACCATAATAATGTTGTAAAATTTGCAAAGGTGTTTTTCCTTGATTTGCTAAGGTCACTGTTCCCCATTGAGAAAGTCCCTTACATAGTGTTTTTTTTCCATCACAATATTTTGCATAAAAAGGTTCAATATGATTTCCTTTGACAATATAGTTATTAAAAATTTCATCGACAATTTTAACAATATTATCAAATAAGTCTCTTCCTTTTTTAAAAGTTTGATCATAAGCTGGTAATGAAGTAATGTCAAAAGAAAAACCGCGACTACGATACCATTCATTATAGATACGATTCAAAGTCACTGAAATTTGCGCAAGAACATTACTACGAATAGAAGCTTCTGGCCAAGAAGGAAAGATTTCACTACAAGCAACATTTTTAATATAATCTATAAATGGAACAACTACATTTTCAGCTGCTTCTTCTGGTTTTCCTAAATGAACTGTAATTGATGTTGGAATAATGGGTTTTCCAATTTGTCTAGTTTCCATTGTTGTTTCCTTTCAATGAAATGTACTGTTGTGGTAACATTTCAATAATTTGAATCGATTTGATTCCATCATAAATAGATACCTCTTCGATGTTTGTATCTTGAAAACGAGGATGTGTTGCTTGAATTTGATAGAGCGATGCACCATTTAAATAATCTTTGCGACGGGAAGGGGAAGGAAGAGCAATGTGATCAATGAATCCATCCGGACCTGTATAACCTTGAAAGAAAACTTTTCTTTGATTTCCAAAGTATCGATACACTTCTATTTTAGCATGTTGAATGGGTAAGTAAGTATTTCCAATTCTTGTTTGTACTTTTAAAATTCCAGTACCAAGATTCTGTTTTAGAAATTCCTCATCATTTTCAAAAGAAATTTTTTGTTCACCCTCTTCTTTTTGAATCAGTAGTGTTTGGCCTACCGAAAGCTGTGTAGAAGAAAGTTCATTGAGTTCCATCAATTGTTGTACACTTGTATGAAACTGATTTGCAATTTTCCATAAGGTATCAAAAGGTTTTACAATGTAAGTTATTGTTTTTTTCATTTTTATCACCTCTATAATATATGAGAAAAGTAATACATTTAACAACTTTATTGTCAAAAGAAAAACTGCTTATTAAAACAGTCTTTCATTTTTTAAAAAGGTTTAGTTTAATTGCCTTGCGGTAAGTGATGCTGCATTTACAGTACCGCCACTATCTGATGTAGAAGATAGTAATGCTAAAGTAATTGTATCTCCTGCTTCTAAGTCTGTGATGATTGTATTTGTAAATGTACCAATTCCACCAGCCGTTAAAGCGATAGTTACATTAGAACCAGTGACAGTTTCTCCTTCATTTTGAACGCCTACTTCAAGATTTCCTGCATTAGTTAAGGTCGC
The DNA here is from genome assembly GCA_947591575.1 of uncultured Bacilli bacterium. GTDB lineage: Bacteria > Bacillota_I > Bacilli_A > RF39 > UBA660 > CANQVB01. The sequence continues at coordinate 2,398 of CANQDI010000072.1, forward strand.
AACGACATGATAACTTATTTCATAGGTTCCTGGATTGGTAATTGTAATAGTATTATCAGCCTCTGTAAGATTTAATTCTGTCATCGTTCCACTTAAAGTAACAGGAGTAGGGGTTCCTTGAATTTGTTGAAAAGTCTGGTTTCCAGTTGCATAAAGTCCGCCAAATGCATTGAGCCCTGTAGCAGGTCCAGTGGG
>CANQDI010000073.1 GCA_947591575.1 uncultured Bacilli bacterium
ATGTATGTATTTAAAAATAGGAAAGAAAAAAATTGAAATAAAAGAAGTCACTACTTTTTTTGAAAGACTAAAAGGGTTTATGTTTGTATTAGATCCTATTAAAACAGGTCTTTGCTATCCAAAATGTAGAAGCATTCATACTTATATGATGTGTCAACCAATCGATATAGTCATGACAGATAAAAATTTTCAGATTCTCTATCTTTATCCTAAATTAAAAAGTGAAAAAATCATCTTTCCAAAAAGGCATGTGTATTATACATTTGAATTACCCGTTGGTTGTTGTGAAGCATTAAAAATCGGGGAAACTTTAAACATCATTCAAACAAAAAAAGAAGAAAAAGCATCTAACTAAATTTCTTCTTTTATTTTCGATATTCAAAATAATAGTCTAAAATGCGAACCATATCTCCTTCTTGAATGCCCATCTCTTCTAACTTATCATCAATTCCCATCTTTCGTAATTTATTTGCAAAGCGATAAGCTGCTTCATCACTTGAAAATTTCGTCATTTTAAACAACTTTTCAATCTTTTCTCCAGAAATAATATACACATCATCTTCTTTTGTAATCGTAAATGGTTCTTCTTTTTTGAAAGTATAAAGTACATGGCTTTCAAATGCCTCTTCTTGGTAGAGATTTTCTTCTTTAATAGAAGATAATATTGTTTCAATATAATCAATCGAATCTTGTAGTCCTGTTCCCTCTAAAGCAGAAATTGGAAAAACTTTTAGAGTAGGATATTCTTTTTGAAAACACTTTAATTTTTCTTTGGCCCCTTCTATATCCATTTTATTGGCAAGAATCACTTGAGGTCTTGTGAGAAGCTTCGGATTGAATTCCTTTAACTCATGATTGATTTTTTCATAATCTTCTTTGGGATTTCTTCCTTCACTTCCTGCCATATCAATGACATGCGCAATGACTTTTGTTCTTTCAATATGTCTTAAAAATTGATCACCTAACCCTTCTCCTTGACTTGCTCCTTCAATAAGGCCGGGTAAGTCTGCCATGACAAAACTATTTCCATTTCGTGCTTTTACAACTCCGAGGTTTGGAGACAATGTTGTAAAGTGATAGGCTGCAATCTTTGGCTTAGCGTGAGAAACTTTAGATATAATTGTACTTTTTCCAACACTTGGAAAACCAACAAGGCCAACATCTGCCAATAACTTTAGCTCAACCTTTACATTGCGAATTTCACCAGGTTCGCCATTTTCAGAAAAATTGGGAGCTGTATTTTCATGAGTTTTAAAAGCTGTGTTTCCTCTTCCACCTCTTCCTCCCTTGGCAATTAACGCTTTATCATTCTTTCCTTTTAAATCAGCTAAAATAAAACCTGTATCTAAGTCCGTTACAACTGTTCCTTGAGGAACTTTAATATAAATGGCTTCTGCATTTTTCCCATGTTGATTTTTTCCTTTTCCATTTTCACCTTTTTTACCGTGGATGAATTTTTGATATCGTAGATCAAGAAGTGTATGTAATCCTTGGTCAACTACAAAGTAAATATCTGAGCCATATCCACCATTTCCTCCATAAGGACCGCCTAATGGAACAAATTTTTCACGACGAAAAGCAGTACATCCATCTCCTCCTGAACCTGCAACGATTTTTAAGGTCACTTCATCAACAAACATAATAAGCCTCCTTTCTATTAGTATAACATATTATTTTTTTAATACTTTTGACTTTTGAATTTCTGGTTTAGAATAGGTTTCTTCTATTTGACAAATTCGACTTAATAAAGGCATAGATTTCCGATTTAAAGCATATAAATGTGCTTCTAATACACTCATCTTATCTTCTTGAAAGTGCATCTTAAAATGATGGTTTAATCTTTGAAATTCTTCTTTTTGTAGTGGTGGTAAGGAAAGAATTTCTAAAGCTTTTTGATTTTGATCTTGATCAAGAACCAATATATAATCTCCTTTTGGGTTCATTAATTGATTTGTTGATAAAAAAGTATAATACCATCCATTGGTAAAATCCAAAGCAAGCTTTTGCCCATTTACTTCTAACAGATTAATTGCATGTCTTATCGTTTTATCTTTTTCTTGATCTATTTTTATTAAAGAACCAATTGCATAAGAAGAAGGAATAGAAAACTGTTCTATAAAATCATTAAAAAGAAAAGAGATATGTCTACAAGAACCAGTACCACTCATAATACGAAGGCCATATAATAATGGAGAATCATAACCATATTTCATACTTTTACTTTCAAAGTAATAATCTTGAGAAAAGACTCCATCCCATAATGCATTACAAAAACAGTTAGATATTTCAATAGGATTTTTTACGTTCTGGGCAAGAAAAACGGATTTGACCGCTTTCAAATATCCCTTATAAAGTGAATATCCTTGGCTTATGGTTTGTAAGTCTGGAGCAGTCTTATATAAAAGTTGAATAGCTTCCTGAAGATTTTCCTTCATACTCTTATCATTTACCTGGATCATTTTAATTACCCCCCTCTTCTTAAATAAACAGCTTCATTATACCACAAAACATAGAAAAAGAAAAGAAAAAAGAATCCATAGATTCTTTTAT